>CALZIK010000176.1 GCA_945787635.1 Thermoanaerobaculia bacterium
CGGCGGAGCGGCTGGGCGGGTCGTCAGCCCTTCAGGGCCCGCGGGCCGAGGGATCATTGGGCCGCGCGGTCGGCGCGATCGGAACCAGCGGTGGCGACAAGTGCACCGGCTGCGACCGCGGCCGCCGCTCGCGCTTCCCGACGGTCAGCCTGGGCGTGGATCGCGAGGGCGTCTACCGAGTGAGCTACGAGACCCTACAGGCTTCGGGGCTCGATTTCACGAACGCTCGCACCGACTGGCTTGCGGTGACCCGCGAGGGAATACCGGTGCCGATTCACGTGTCGGGCGGGGCGACCTTCGGTCCGGGCTCGTTTCTCGAGTTCGTGGGCGAGCCTGTGGACTCGCTTTACACCAAGACGAGCATCTACCGGCTGTCGGTCGATCGGCAGCGGGCCGCGCGGGCGCAGACGCTGGCGTTTGCCGGCGGCGGCGCCGCCGAGATCTTCTACCTCGAGACGACGCGTTTCGAGAACCAGTCGAAGTATCACTTCGCTTCGCCGACCGAGGATCCTTGGTACGACCTTCGTGTGCTGGCGACCTCGAGCCCCGCGGAGGCTTCGGTTCCGTTCGCGCTGGAAGGTTGGGTGCCGGGCGCGGCGCCGGTGACCTTGGATGTCGCGCTCTTCGGCGGCACTGACTTTCCGACCTCGCCGGACCACCATGTGATCGTCGAGGTCAACGGCTACCAGATGGCCGAGGAGTGGTTCGACGGTCTGGCCGTTCCGGAGCTGGTGGCCGAGGTTTCGGACGGTACGCTTTCGGCATCGGTCAACACACTGACGATGAAGCTGCCCCACGACACCGGTGCGCAGTACGATCTGGTCAACTACGACCATCTGATCGTGACTTACCCGCGGGCCTTCGCTGCGGCGGACGGGGCTCTGGACTTCGCGTCCTCGGGCTCGGACTTCGCGGTCACTGGTTTCGTGTCTTCGGATGTGGTGGCCTACGCACGGCTCAACGGAGCGCTGGCGCGCCTGGGCGTCCAGGTCAGGGGCGCGCCGGGGGCCTACGAGGCCCGGTTCGGCGGGATCGCCGGATTCGGCGAGAGCGCCGAGTACTGGGTGGCCAGTGGGGCGGGGGTCCTGACGCCCTCGATCGCCCATGCCACCGAGCCGGTGGACTGGGTGGAGCGGGAAGTGGACGTGGTGGTGGTGTCGCACTCGGACTTCATCGACGGGCTCGCCCCTTGGGTTTCGCGACGAGAGTCCGAAGGGCTGTCGGTCAAGGTGGTGGATGTCGAGGCGCTCTACGCGACCTTCACGCACGGCGTGGTGGATCCGGAGGCGATCCGGCGTTATGCACGGGCGGCTCATGCGTGGGGGGCGCGGTACCTGCTGCTGGTCGGCGGCGACACCTACGACTACTTCGACTATCTGGGCGTCGGCTCGGTCAGCTTCGTTCCGAGCCTGTACGCCCGGACGGACACAATCGTCAGTTACGCGCCGGTCGATCCGCTCTACGGTGACGTGGACGGGGATCTTGTGCCGGACATGGCGGTGGGGCGCTGGCCGGTGCGCACCGCGGCCGAGCTCGAGGCGGTGCTTTCGAAGACGCTGTCGTACTCGAACGTGGGCGAAGGCCTCACAGCGGTGATGGCCTCGGACGGCCTGGACCTGGCGTCGGGCTACTCGTTTGCGAACGATAGCGAGGACATGGCTGCGATTCTGGGCGGCTCGTGGCAAACGGATCGGGTGTACTTGGACGAAATGGACGTGCCGGAGGCGCGCGAGGCGTTGATTTCGGGGATGAGCTCCGGGCCGTCGCTGACCAGCTACTTCGGGCATTCGGGTCTGACGGTGTGGAGCTTTGACGGACTGTTCACGTCGGACGACGTCGGCGAGCTGACGAATGCCGGAGACCCGACGGTGGTGACGCAGTGGGGCTGCTGGAACACCTATCACGTGTTGCCGACGTACGAGACACTGGGCAACCAGCTGCTGTTGGCTCCCGATCGGGGGGCGGCGGCGGTGCTGGGAGCGTCGACTTTGACCGAGGCGTTGTCGGAGCGTCGGCTCGGCCGGCGGGTGTTCGAGCGCTTGGCGGCGCCCGGAGTCCGGTTGGGCGACGCGATCACGGCGGCCAAGCAGGATCTGGCCGAAACCGATCCCGGTCGATTGGATGTGATCCTGGGCTGGACGCTCCTGGGCGATCCGACCCTGACGATCGTGCCGGAGGGCTCCGAGTAGCGAGTTTGAACGATGGGTGGGCGAAGCGATGAACTCGACCGGAGGGAGGGCGCGGTGGACGCTTCCGGGCACCTAGAGCGGCAGCTCGCGCCGGAATCTCGGCGTCCGAGCGGCACCGCCCCGTCCGTCAAGAAGGCCTACGTGGCGCCCCATCTCGAGGCCTACGGCGATTTGCGCACGCTGACTCTAGGAGGCTCACCGGGCGTGGGCGACAGCGGCGGAGCGTTTTCCGAGTTCCCTCTGTAGCACTCGCCCAGAACATCTTTGGCTCGCTCGCATGGGGGGCGCGGCACGGATTCGGCGCCCGCTTCGATATTGTCCTGAGATGACATCGTTCGGGGCACTGTTTCATCGTCGGCGCGAACCGTTGGCCCCTGACGATGTTGCACGGCTTCGGCGCGCTCTCGATTCGGAGCGAGGCGTCGACGTTCCCGGAGGATCCAACCAGGCCAGCGGCACCCCCGCGTCGACCGCCTTCGTTCTGCTGACCTCGCGGCGGTCGGGTTCCGATGGGGAGGCCCGCCCGGCGTCGCTGGGCGCCACTCCCAGAGTTTTGGCGAAACAGCTCGGTTTCGAGCTCGAGTCCGAGTCCGAGCCGCGCTCCGCGATACTCGCTCGTGCGTACCGGCGCGTGGGCCACTCCCTTTGGCTCCGGGTCGAGGGGCCATTCGGCCAGGTGGTCTTTGAGCCCGTGGAGCACCGGCTCGTCCTGGTCTGCGACGCCCTCGGGCGACGGCCTCTCTACTTTTTCGAAACAGAGGATCTGGTCGTGGTCGCTAGCGAGATCGAGACGCTCTTGCGCTGGCCGGCCAAGAACTGGTGCCTCGACGCCGAGCAGCTGACGCGTTTCTTTGCGCTCGAAGTGCCCGGCCCAGGAAAGACGTGTTTTCGGGAGATTCGACAGGTCGAGATGGGGTCGGCGGTCGTCTTCGGCCCCGAAGGCTCCGAGACGCACCGTTTCTGGAGGCCGCTCGCGATCCGAAGGAGCAAGCTTCGCAGTGATTCTGACTTCGCTGCGGCCTTTCTGGAACGCCTCGGCCGGGCGGTGAGGCGGAGCCTGGGTGATCCGGCGAAGTTGGGCATCATGCTGAGCGGCGGCTTGGACTCGACCTCGCTGGCGGTATTGGCGGCGAGAGCTGCTCGAGAACAGTCCGCCTGCGTGGGGGCGGCCTCGTGGGTCTTCGACGACCTTTCGCAATGTGACGAACGAAGCTGGATGGCCGAGACGTTGGCCGGCGAAGACTTCGAGGTCATCCGGATCGCCGGTGACCGACTCTGGCCACTGTGCGAGCCGGATCTGTTCTCGAGTCTGCCGGGCTCCCCGGAGGAGAATCCGTACCGGGCTCTCAAAAGGGCCCTGTACCGGACCTGCGCGCTCCGAGGTCGCGACCGGCTCTGGAACGGAGGCCCAGCGGACTTTCTCCAGCGCGGTGGGAACCTCTATTTGCGCGACCTGTTACTGGCTGGGAGATGGCGGACGGCCGCCAGCTGCGCCGTCCGCCAATTGCGCGACGACGGCGCGATGTCCGCACTGGCGGCCCTGGCGAGGGTCGCCTGGCCGGCAGGCCGGGGGCGAAACAAGGTCGTGCCACCGTGGCTGACCCGGCAGGCCGCGAGCCGGCTCGAAGCGACACCCGTTCATTCGGAGTACCCGCCCGCCGCCGCGCGGGACGTCACCCTGTTTCTGCGCATGCAGGCCCGGAGCCAGGTGTTGGAAGCCCAGCTGGCTCGCACCTGCGGAGTGGACGTTTCCAGCCCCTACTGGACCCGCGGATTCGTCGAGCTTCTGCTCTCGCTACCGACCCACGCGGTCTTCCGGCCGGGAACCACCAAGTTCGTCGCGCGAGAGGCGATGCGCGGCATCGTGCCGGAATCAATCCGCCTGCGGCAGGCGCCGACGCCGCTCGATCCGCTCTTCGAGCGTGGTTTGTTCGAGCGCCAAACGGATCTGGTTCAAGACCTGCTCTTCGATGGCGAGCCGATCTGGGACCGTTTCGTAGACCGGAGCTTCGTGAGTGCGATCGGTCTCGAGTCGCCGTCAGCTCACAAGTTGATGCTGTGGCGGTGCGCGAGCTTCGAGCATTGGCGGCGCCGGCACGGCTGGGAGGTGGGTTGAAGTGGTTCGGCCGCCGACGAATCCGATCCATCTTTACTGGCCGCGGGCGGCCGGCTCTGAGAAGACCACTCGGTACGAGATCGCGGGCGTCGAGCTCGTGTCGAATCGCGAGTTGCCTGAGCTCGAGCCGTTTCGTTCCGGCTGGGCCGCGGCAGAGCTACCGGGATCGGCGAGCGTGATTCGCGTTTCAGCCGACTTGCCGGTGGTCTACGATGGGCGGGGCTGGGTCGGCGGACGGGATGTCGCCGTTATCTGCCGCGCAGAGGGCCGATCGTACCGGCTCGAGGTCGGGAGCCGCGCGGTGGTCGAGATCGCCGAGCGCGAGAACGTAGTGCAGATCAAGGTGCCGGGCGAGGTGCGCGACAAGGACAGCCGACTGGCCGTTCTCGGCCCGGGGCTGGCGCTGGCTCTGGCCCTGGGCGGCCGGTTCAGCCTCCATGCCGGCGCCTTTTTGAGGCGACGTCGTGCCGTCTTGGTGCTGGGTGAGTCTGGTGCGGGCAAGTCCACCCTGTCTGCGGCGTTCGAGGCGCAGCGCACCGGCTCGAGGCTCGCGGACGACATCCTCCCGGTTTCCGTCGATGTCAGCGGCCGGCTCGCCGCGCATCCACGGTTTCCGCAGCTCAAGCTCGGTTCCGAGGATCAGTGGCTCGGGGCGCGAGATGTCGAGGTTGCCGAGGTTCTGCTCCTGCGACGCGACCGGCGGTCGGCGCGGCTGACCGATCGACGCTTCAGTGCTCGCGAAGCGGCGCTCCGTCTGATCGAGAACACCGTCGCCTGTCGGTTGTTCGGGCCCGGCCTCCGAATCGCCCACCTCGACGCATTCACAGCCGCAGCGATGGTCGTGCCGATCTCCGACCTGTCGGTGCCGGACGGGCTCGACAGGCTATCCGGGACGATAGCCTATCTGCGGGGCGAGGGTCGGCCCTGACTTGGATTCCAGGGCCGGGGCGGCGACTCGCCAGGCCTAGGCCCAGGCCCAGACCAGCTGCTCTTCGCTGGTGATCGAGGTAGTCAAGCTGACCACGCCATGGGCGACCAGGTCGTCGAGCTCGTGGTTGATCTTTTGAACCAACGCCGAGGGGTGGACGTCGCTAGCCTTCTCGGCCTCGAAGATTCCCACCCATGCATTGCGATGGCTCTTCTTGGCGATGTACAGGGCACGGTCTGCGATGGCGTTGACCTGCTCCCACGACAGAGCGCCCGGAAAGCGGCGCAGAAACGGGTAGAAGGCAAAGCCGATCGAGCACGACAGATGAGCCGTCTTGCCGAGCCCCAACTCGAACTCGTGCGCGGCGACGCTGGTCCTGAGCCGCTCGGCAAGATCCTCCGCGGATTCGCGGCGCGTCCTGCGGGCGATGATCAGAAACTCGTCGCCGCCCCAGCGCACGATGGTGTCGGATTCGCGACAAGTGGCCTCGAGAAGATCCGTGACCTGAAGCAGGACACGGTCGCCTGCGGCATGACCGTAGGTATCGTTGACCTCCTTGAAGCCGTCGAGGTCGAAGATCAGAAACAGGGTGTCGGGCTCTTCTTCGGTGACATGAGTCTCGGGCCGTCGCTTCAATTCCTCGTAGTAACGATCGACCAGCGCGAGGTCCGAATCGATGTTGTTGACCAGGAAACGGCGGTTGCGGAGTCCGGTGAGAGAGTCGGTGACGCTCGCGAGCTCGACCTTGTCGATGGCCTCTTGAAGATCACGGTTCCTCAGCGCCAGCTCCTTGGTACGTTCGGCGACCTGCCGTTCGAGAGATCGGCGCTGCTCGGTCTCGCGACGCCGTTTCGCGGCCAGATTGGCGAGGATTGCCAAGACGCCTGCGACCGCGGCGGCGGCATAGAGAAGGTAAGCCCACCAGGTCTGCCAAGGTGGCGGCACGACTCGAATAGGTATCGCCAGGCCGTTCTCGTTCCAGACGCCGTCGTTGTTGGCCGCCTTGACGCGGAGGATGTAGCTGCCCGGGTCGAGGTTGGTGTAGGTCGCGCGGTTGAGGTTTCCGACCTCGTTCCAGTCGGTCTCGAAGCCTTCAAGGCGATAGGAATAACGATTCTTCTGAGGCGCGGAGTAGTCCAGAGCGGCGAACTCGAAGGAGACGACATAGTCCTTGTAGGAGAGCTCGATGCTCCGGACCTCTGAGAGCGGCACCTCGGTTTCGACCTCTTTGTTGAACTTGAGGAAGGAGGTCACTACGAGCGGCGGCACGTGGTCGTTGGCGCGAATCAAGGAGGGGTGAAAGCTATTGAACCCTTCATTGCCGCCGAAGATCATCTCTCCGGTGGAGGTCTTCCAGTAGGAGGCGAAACTGAAGTCCTTGGACAACAGACCGTGGGTCGTGTCGTAGGTGCGCACACGCTCGGTTCTGGGATCAAAGCTCACGAGGCCCTCGTTGGTGCTCATCCAAAGGTTGCCGTCGTCATCTTCGAGGATGCCGTAGATGACTTCATTCGGAAGGCCGTTGCGGGAGTCGTAGTGCGCGAAGCGTGCGGTGTTGGCGTCCCGATCCTGCTTCGTCCACTTGTTCAGCCCACCGCCCTGAGTCCCGATCCACAGGGTACCGTCCGCGGTCTCGAGCAGGGAAAAGACGGTGTTGTTGCTCAGGCTGTTGGGGTTGTCGGGATTGTTTCGGTAGCGAGTAAACGATCCGGTGGCGCGCTCGAAACCGTTCAGCCCGCCGCTGTCCGTGCCGATCCAAAGCGTCCCATCGGCCCCTTCGAGCAGGCACAGAACCTGGTCGCTGCCGAGGCTCGCGGCGTTGTTGGGGTCATTCTGATAGCGAATGAAGGCGGTTCGTTCCCCGTCGAAGCGATTCAAGCCACCCCCGTAGGTGCCCACCCAGAGGACGCCCTGGCTGTCTTCGTAGATCGTCGTTACGGCATCGCGGCTGAGACTGGTCGGATCGCCGGGGTCATTGCGGAAATTCGTGAACTTTCCAGTCGCCGAGTCGAGCCGGTGCAGCCCGCCTTCGTACGTCCCGGCCCATAGCGTCCCTGATCGGTCGGTAAAGAGGGACATCACCCGGTCGTCGCGCAGGTTGCCGTCGTCGTTTTCGCCCTTGCGAAAGTGGCGAACCTGGCCGGTCTTTCGGTCGAGAAGGTCCAACCCTTCGTAAGTGCCGACCCAGAGACGGCCCGAGGGATCCTCCGAGAAGGAAGTCACTGTATTGCTGCCCAGGCTGCTCTCGGGCTTACCCGGGTCGTGGCGAAAACCCGAGAAAGAGCCGGTGACCGCGTTCCACTTGTTGATGCCGTTTTGGGTTCCGATCCAAAGCACGCCACCGCGATCCTGGTGAATCGACATGACCTGGCTGTCGCTCAGGGAGGTGGGGTCGGCAAGGTTGCTGACGTGGATGGCGAACTCGTTTCGATCGGAGATCAACTCGTTCAACCCGCCGTCGGTGCCGACCCAGAGGATGCCGCTGGCATCTTGGAAGATCGCGCGAACGCGATCGTCGCTCAGGCTGGCTGGTCTGAGCGGATCGTGTCGGAAGCGCTCGAACTTGCCGGTTTCTCGGTCGAGGCGGTTGAGCCCTCCTTCGTACGTGCCGATCCAGAAGTTGCCGGAGCTGTCTTCAAAGATCGTCCGAACGCGATCCTGGCTGAGCGTGGTGTCGTCCGTGGGGTCGTGGCGGAAATGGGTAAACAAACCGGTCTCGGCATCGAGCCGGTCCAAGCCACCGCCGTTGGTGCCGACCCATATCGTTCCGGCGGCGTCCTGGAGAATGGCTCGAACCTGGTTGTGGCCGAGGCTGCCGGGCTGCGAGGGATCATGAAGGTAGCGCGAGAAGGTCTGCGACTCGGGGTCGAAGAGGTTGAGCCCGGACTCCGTGCCCACCCAGATCCGCCCCGACTGATCTTCCATGAGCGAGCGCACCCGATTGGCCGAAATCGAAGTGCCGTCCATTTCCTCGTTGACAAAGTGCCGGAAGGACCGGGTCTTCGGCTGCCAGAGGTTCAGGCCGCCCTCGTTGGTGCCGATCCACAGCTGGCCCGCCCTGTCCATGAGCAGGGTCCAGATCCAGTTGTTGGAAAGCGAGCCGGGATCGTCTTCGACGCTTCGAAAGACCGTGAAGCTGTTGCCATCGTACTTGGCGAGGCCGTCCTGCGTGCCGAACCAAATGAACCCGGTGGCGTCCTGAACGATAGCGTTGACCGCGCTGTGGGGTAGGCCGTCTTCCACGGTCATCCGGTCGAAGGGAATCTTGCGCTGCTGACCGAAGGCCGGCGCCAGGGCGGCGAGCAGGCAGACCAGTCCGGCGAGAAGAGACGTGGTAGCCCGCCGGTACGCCGCCGGGGAACCGGTTGAAGTGTGGGTTCGACGAGCAAGCATCAGATCAGCTCGGGTGGCCTGGTTTGATCGGTCCGTGCCTCGATCTTATCGAACTTGTCGAATAAGTCCCTGAAGTCCTCCGGCGGAACCGGCCGGGCGAAGAGGAAACCCTGCACACAGTTGCAGTCGTGCTGGCGGAGAAAATCGAGCTGGGCGAGGGTCTCGACGCCCTCGGCGACGACCTCCAGGTTGAGCTTATGGGCCATCGCGATGACCGAGGAGATGATCGCCGAGTCGCTGGTGTCCCGTTCGATTCCGCTGATGAAGGACCTGTCGATCTTGAGGACGTCGAGTGGGAAGATCTTCAGATACGAAAGCGCGGAATTGCCGGTTCCGAAGTCGTCTACAGCGACCCGGACTCCGAGCTTCTTGAGTCCGGCCAGTGCCTCGAGCGACCGCCCGTCGTCGAGTGCGACACCTCGCTCGGTCAGTTCCACATCCAGAAGCGAAGCGTCGAGGCCGGTCTCTTGGAGGATCGCCCGGACCCTCTCGACGAAGTCCTCCTCGTGAAGTTGATAGCTGGAGAGGTTCACCGCGAGCCGGATCCTGGGCATGCCGGCCTGGAGCCAGGTCTGGTACTGGCGACATGCCGTGCGCAAGACCCATTCGCCGATCCGGGTGATCAATCCGGCGGCCTCCGCGATCGGGATGAACTCGTCGGGCGAGATCGGTCCGAGATCCGGATGAAGCCATCGCGCCAGCGCCTCGGCGCCGACAACTTTCCCGGAACGGCTGTCGAGAAGGGGCTGGTACGTGAGGTGAAGCTCGTTCTGCTCGATCGCTTTGTGGAGCTCGTTTTCGAGATCCAGCTCGCGTGCGGAGGCCGCGTTCATCCAGTCGCTGTAGAACTGGAATCGGTTGCGGCCGAGATCTTTGGCGTGATACATCGCCGACTCGGCTTGCTGCAACAGCTTGTGAGCGCCGGAGCAGTCTGCGGGGAACACCGCAATACCCACGCTGGCGGTCAGGAAAAACTCCCGGTTCTCGACCGTGAAGGGTATCGCGAGCTGTCCGAGCACACGCTGGATCGCTTTGGCGGCGCCGGCGACGTCTTCGAGATCGCTGAGCAGGATCAGGAATTTGTCTCCTCCCCAACGTGCCACTTGCTGACCGGCCTCCCTGACCAGATAGTCGCCTCTGCGAAGCGAGATCCGGAGGCGATCGGCCACGTTGGTCAGCAGGGCGTCGCCGAATTCGGGCCCGAGAGTGTCGTTGATCTTCTTGAAGCGGTCGACGTCCAGATACGCGACCGCGATGAGGCTTCGATTTCGCTCGGCTCGGGCGAGCGAGCCCTGGAGCAGCTCGAGGAACATGTGCCGGTTTGGGAGGCCAGTGAGCCGGTCGTAGTTTGCGAGGTGCTGGATCTTCTCCTCGGCTCTCTTGATGTCGGTCACGTCGCGAATGACGCCGTGCACGCTCACCGCGTGACCGGCCGAGTCGCGCCGGACCTGGGTTCGATGCTGAACCGTGCGCACACCGCCGTCACGCAACAGCACCCGGTGCTCGAGCTCTGATTCGTTCAGGTCGTCGACGAGTCCGAGGAGCGCCGCGCGAGCTTGCTCGCGGTCCATCGGGTGGATCGAGTCGAGCAGAGCCTCGGGAAACGATGAGACTTCGGCTGGAATGCCGAGTATCCGGGTGGTTTCGGCAGATGCGGAAACCGTCCGGCTCCTGAGATCGAGCTCCCAAGTGCCGAGGCGGGCGATCCGCTCGGTCTTTTCGAGCCGCTGGCGACTTGCCGCCAGGCCCCTTCGAGCCCGATCCGCCTCGATCAGAAGGTCGATCCTGTTGCTGAGCACCGTCCAGTTCACGGGCTTGACGGCGAAATCGGAGGCGCCACTGGCATAGGCTTGGTTGATGCTCTCGCGATCGCTCAGGCCGGTCATGATGATGATCGGAACGGTGTGTCCACCCGGAAGCTGGCGTATGGTCTCGCAAACCTCGAAGCCGGACCGATCGGGGAGGCCGATATCGAGAAGAATCAGGTCCGGAGGGGAGGCGAGGTATTGCTCGATGGCCTCCGCAGCGTCGGTCGCGCCGACAACCCTGAGGTCGTTCGCTTCGAGGACCCGACGACCCAGCGCAAGCAGCGCATTGTCGTCCTCGATGATCAGAACCGTGCTGCGGTCGGGCTCGGAGGTTCGACGCGAGCCGATCCATGCCTGGGAGCCTTCGGCCGCGGGTGGGGGGTTGGTCATCTGTGAGACGCTCAGCACGATCGAATCCCCTGAATGCGGCGCGCGCCTTCGGCGCGCCGACCCGTCGGATTCCGCTACTCAACCAGGCAATTCCTGTACCGTTTGCGCCCGTGCGGACCTGTCTGAGTGAATTCTGGTAGGTGTGACCGCAAATTCAAATATGTAGATGGTTTCCTGCATAATATTACTGAAATAAAAACCCTGTGGACGCCACGCGGCCGCGATTGCGGCACGAATTCCGCCGAAAAAAGCCCCATAGCCGCCAAAAATTAAGCGGCAGAAGACAAGAAATGGCGGCTACGGCGCGGCGGACTGGGGCTCCCGGAGGAGCTCGGCCGTGCGCGAACGGTAGGTCGGAGCGGTCACTCCCAGCAACTGCGCGCCGGTCGAGACATCGTCGGGGAGTCGCTGAAGGATCTCTTCGAGCAGAACCGTCAGAGCCTTGCGGATCAGATCCTGTCCGTCGGACTGGCTGATGACGACCTGCGCCAGGAGGGTGCGAACCTCTCCCCAGCGACCCGCGCGCGGCGAAAGACCGGCGCGTTGCTGCCTCTCTGTCTTCGAGAGCCGCCGCCGGAAGGTGGTTTCGGGAATGCCCAGCAGGCTCGCGGCGCGGCGAGCCACTCCATTGGCGGCCTCGTTTGCCGCCAGGACCATGTCTTCGCGCACCCAGGTTCCGAGCGGAAAGAGCATGTCACCGTCGTCGGTCAGCGCGAGATCTACCTCTCGGCCGAGAATCTCTCGGAGCCGGCCCCAGCTGTCTTCGTCGACGAGGGTCGGTCCGGTGGTCCGGGTCCGTGGCCGATCGGCGTCGATCACCACTTTTCGGGAGCGATCCGTGCCCGCCGAGCCCGCGCTCTCCTGGGGCAGGTCGAGATCGGATGCGTCCAACTCGTTTCCGTCACAGAGGATGACGGCCTGCATGATTCGATTCTGGAGCTCGCGCACATTCCCGGGCCATCCGTAGCCGACCAGCCCGGCCTCCGCGGCGCCGGTGAAGCGTCGAACGCTCTTTTGGTATTGAACCGTGAAGGTGTCGAGAAAGTGGCGAGCCAGGTGGAGAACGTCGTCGGGCCTCTGCCGGAGCGGCGGAACCTCTATGCGCACCACGTTCAAGCGATAGTAGAGATCCTCTCGGAAGCGTCCGGCCGCCACTTCCATCGCAAGATCGCGATTGGTGGCTGCGACGATGCGGACGTCAACTCTGCGGATCCGGCTACCGCCGACCGGACTGAACTGCTTTTCCTGCACGAAGCGGAGTAGCTTGCTCTGGACCTCGAGCGGCAGCTCGCCGATCTCGTCGAGGAACACCGTGCCGGTGTCGGCCTCGGCGAGCTGCCCCCGCCTTCTGACCTGCGCGCCGGTGTAGGCGCCCTTTTCGTGCCCGAACAGCTCGCTTTCGATGAGCGTGGTCGCGATCGAGCCGCAATCGACGATCACGAACGGCCGCTCGCGGCGGCTCGAAAGCTCGTGCACCGTGCGCGCCAGCAGTTCCTTGCCGGTGCCACTTTCGCCGGTGATCAGCACGGTCGCGTCGGTGGGAGCGACCCTGCGCGCCGTCCCGACGGCGTCCTCCATCTCGCGCGACCGGTAGATCAATTTGGCCTGTTGAAGGGCCTGGCGCAGCTCGTTGAGCTCGGCCTTGAGCTGCCGGCGCTCTCCTTCCTGGCGGGCGCGGTCGAGCTCGGCCAGGCGAGCACGGTCGAGAGCCACGGCGAGTTGGCCGGCGAGGGCTTTGAGGAAGATGAGATCCGAGGACTCGAGTACCAGGCTCTCTTCCTCACCGGCCAGAAATAGCGCCCCGAGTGAGGCACCGCTGGTTCGCAGCGGCACTGCGTAGGTAACTTCGTCGCCGACTTCGTCCGCTCTGCCTTCCTGTGGCTCGCCGGCGGCGACGGCGATCTTCAGGAGGTCGCGTTCACGGTGGGAGAGCTCGACCGTCTCGACCCGCTGCTGGGTTCGTGAATCAGGGCTCCGACGGGTGAACCCGCGGCTGAGCTCCATCGAGCCGTCGTCTCGAGTCGAAAACACTCCGATGCGATTCGGCTTGAAGGCCCCGTAGAGACGCTCGGCGACCTCGCCGGACAGACTGTCGAAGTCCTGGTTGACCGCGATGACATGGATCGTGTCCCAGAGGAGCACCATGTTGCGGTAGTCCTTGGACAGATTGCCGGTGAAGATCCCGCTCAGGCGGTCGAATGCCCCGGACTCCTCCAGTCCCGAGCGCTCCTCCCAGTCAACCAGGCAGCCGCCGCCGAGGCGCTTGGCGGAGTTGAGCGCCTGGTCGGCGCGGCGGACGAACTCGAGCGGCGAGAGTCTGGGCGTCTGCTTCGCAACGAACGAGGCAATGCCGATGCTGAAGCCCAGGCGCACGGCGCCGTCCAGAAAAGATTCTTCAGCGATGCTTCCGAGGACCTTGGTCGCCACTTCGCGCGCGGTGACGAGATCCGTCTCGGAAAGGATCGCGGCAAAGATGACGCCGCCGTAGCGCGCCACGGGATCCGAGCTTCGCAGCGCGGATCGGAGCCGCAGGCTGACATCGTGGATGATCGAGTCTCCGGCATCCCGGCCGAATCTCTCGTTGATGGTCGCGAAGTCGTCCGGATTGATCAGCAGCAGCGCCAGAGGCTTGCCCGAATGGCGAGCCATCTCGAACTCCTCGGTCAGGATCGCCTGGAATCCGGTCCGGTCGGGGAATCCGGTGATCGGATCCTTGAGGATGGCCGCGACCTGCGAGGCGTGACTGGCGAGAGCGCCGCCAAGCGCGAAGAGCCACTCCCACCAGGGTACCGGATCGTCCTGAGCGAGCTTTTCCAGGAAATCTCTGTTCTTGAGCCGCTCGGCGAGTGATTCCCTTTGGGTGCGGAAGCGCAGAGCCAGCCACGCCGAGGGTGGAGCCGAGCTTGGCAGGGTGTCGGATCGGCGGCGGGCCGGCGATTCCGGCTCGCCCCGCCCGCGGTCGGCCGGCCAGACGCCGCCGGACCAGAAAGACTCGACCGACGGCAGCGGAAGCAGGCTGCACAAAGGGTCCTCGCTCGGAACCAGAGTCCCCGTGTCGCGCCCCTCGGCCCGCGTTCGCTGCTGCGCGGCAAACGCCTCCGCCGCCTCCAGGCTTGCCAGCTCCGGCACGCCCGGCACGCTGCCGTCCTGGATGAGAAACGGCTGCGAAAGGCCGCTCAGCGAGGCCGGGACGTAAAGCGCCGCGCTCCGCGCGCCGCTCAGGCTCCGGATTCCGTGGACGTAGGACTGGAGAAGTTCGGTGGTTTCGATCATCTGCGGCGTCCCAGGCCTGAGGCCCGGAGGGGGCAAGCGAAGCGTGAATCGTAATAAATGTTAGCACGCGGGTCAGGGCCCGACGGGCTCGCTCGGGCCTTGAAACACTCCCGCGTTTGTTTGCGTATTCCTAGCTGAACACCACTGCGGCTACCCCGGGGTGGACTCAAGGGAGACAGCACATGAGCTTGGAGACCGGCGCAAGTCACAAGAAAAGAACGCGGACTCGCGTCATCTGGATCTCGAGTCTCGTCGTGCTCCTGGTGGCGGCAGGAGTCGTAGTCATGAACATGGGGGCCGCGAAGGCCAACGGGGCGGATGCTCCCGAGGCGGACTCGGCCGCGTCGGCCGGTGAAGGTGGGGACTCCGAGGGCGAAGAGGAAAACGGCAAGGCGCCGGTCCCGGTCGAGATTGCCGCGGTCAAGCAAGGCGAGATCTCGGCCTACATCACCACGACCGCGAATCTGGTCGCCGAGAACGAGGTCCGCCTGCTCAGCGAGGTGGAGGGCCGCGTAGCCCGTCTCCTGGTCGACGAGGGCGACTACGTGCGCGAAGGCCAGCACCTGGCGACTCTGGTGCGCGACGACGAAGAGATCAATCTTCGCAAGACCGAGTTGAAGGAGACCAACGCCCGTCTGGCCTACGAGCGAGGCCAGGATCTGATCGCCAAGGAGCTGATCAGCCGCGAGGAGTACGACAAGTTCCAGATGGACTTCAACATTGCGCAGCAGGAGAAGGCCGAGGCGGCCTGGCGGCTGCAGAAGACGACCATCAAAGCGCCGTTTGCGGGGCAAATCAGCGAGCGCATGATCCAGGTCGGGCAGAATCTGCGCATGTCCGACGAGATGTTTCGCTTGACCGATATCGACCCCCTGGTGGCGCGGATCTTTCTGCCCGAACGAGACGTGCTCGGGATGGAAAAGGGCGGCGAGGTCTGGATCACCCTCAACGCCGACGCTACGACGAAATTTGCGGGCCGGATCCGCCAAGTGAGTCCGGTGGTCGATACCGCGACCGGAACGATCAAGGTGACGGTCGAGGCGGTGAATCCGCCCCGAAACGTCCGCTCGGGCAGCTTCGTGACCGTCGACATAGTCCGGGAAACGCGAACCGCGGCAATGCTGGTTCCGCGGGAGGCGGTCTTGCGGGAGCTGCAATCGGCTCACGTCTTCGTCTTTTCCTCCGACGGCAAGGCCGAGAAGCGCCAGGTTGAACTCGGGCTCGAAGAGGGGCTCTGGGTTCAGGCGGTTCAGGGCGTGAGCGTCGGTGACAGCGTCATCGTCGCCGGGCAGGGCGGTTTGAAGGAGGGGGCGCCGGTCAAGCTCGTGGGCGCCGACGACGAGCCCGATCCGGCCACCGAAGGCAAAGAGGCGAGCCAGGCGCCATGAGGCTCGTCGATTTTTCTCTTCGCCGCCGCGTGACCATCTCGATGGCGGCGGTGGCCCTGATGCTGTTCGGCCTGGTGGCCTTCGGCCGCCTGTCGATCAACCTACTGCCGGATTTGAGCTACCCGAGCCTGTCGGTGGAAACTCGACTGCCGGGGGCTGCGCCCGCCGAGGTCGAGGCCTTGATCTCCCGACCCATTGAAGAGGTCGTCGGGATCGTCGCCGGCGTCAAGCGGTTGACTTCGGTCTCGAGGCCCGGTTTATCTCAGGTGACGCTGGAGTTCGAGTGGGGCCGGAACATGGACTTCGCCTCTCTCGACGTGAGGCAGAAGCTCGACCTTCTGCGACTCCCGAGGGAGGCCGAAAAGCCGGTCTTGCTGCGGTTCGATCCAGCCAACGACCCGATCGTCAGACTCTATGTCACCGGCGGTCAAGATCTCTACCAGCTGCGCTACGTGGCCGAAGAGGTCCTGAAGAAAGATCTTGAATCCACCGAAGGCGTGGCCGCGATCAAAGTCAACGGCGGCTTCGAGGAGGAGATTCAGGTCCAGGTCGACGAGGGCAAGCTCGCGCTCCTGGGCTTGAGCATCCAGGACGTCAACTCGGTGCTTCTGCGCGAGAACGTCAATCAGGCCGGAGGCAGCCTCTATGAGGAGGAGGCTCGCTACCTGGTGCGAGCCAACAACGAGTTCGAGGGTCTGGCCGATATCGACAACACCGTGGTGATGTCGCACCTCGGACGCAGCGTGAAAGTGTCCGACATCGCGAGTGTGCGGCGCGGCCACAAGCAGCGCGAGGTGATCACGCGTTTCGGTGGCGGCGAGGCGGTCGAGCTGGCCATGTACAAAGAGGGAGACACCAACACGGTGCAGGTGGCAAGGTCGATCCTGAAGCGGCTCGAGAGCGTCAAGGGCGAGCTGCCCGAGGGCATCGAGGTCGTCACCGGGATCGACCAGTCCGAGTTCATTCAGGCCTCGATCGACGAGGTTTTGATGAACGCGCTGGTGGGCGGCGGCATCGCGATTCTGGTGCTGCTGTTCTTCCTCAAAGACCCTCGGAGCACGTTGATCATTGGTCTTTCGATTCCGATCTCCGTGGTGGCGACGTTCTTTCTGATGTACCGGACCGGAACTACCTTGAACGTGATGTCGCTCGGGGGCCTCGCGCTCGGGGTCGGGATGCTGGTCGACAACGCCATCGTGGTTCTCGAGGCGATCTACAAGCGTCGCGAGCAGGGCGCGTCGGCGGTCGAAGCGGCCCGCGAGGGAGCCTCGGAGGTGGGAACCGCGGTCGCGGCATCCACCCTGACCACCGTGGCCGTGTTCCTGCCAGTGGTGTTCCTCGAGGGCATCGCGGCCCAGCTGTTTCGGGACATGGCTCTGACCGTTTCGTTCTCGTTGATCGCCTCGCTGGCGGTGGCGTTGACCTTGATTCCCATGCTGGCGGCGCTGCTCGGGGGCGACAAGCCGGCAGCGCCGCCGGGACCGGCCGAGATTGACGACCGCGGAACCCGGGCGGGGCGGATCCGCCGTCGCGTCCTCTTGAGCCTCCGCTTCGTTTTCGTGACCGTGCCGTCGTGGGTGACGTTCGCGGTGCGCTGGCTGCTCAGGTCGCTGGGCAGACTCATCTCGATCGCTAGCCGGCCGCTCACCGCCGCTTTCGACGCCGGCCTCGGGCTGGTCTCCGGTCTCTACCCGCGCGTACTGCGCGCGGCCTTGCGGGCACGCCCGCTGGTGCTCGCGATCGCCCTCTTGGCGTTCGCCGCGGCTGTTCAGATGGTTCCGGGCCTGGGATTCGACTTGATTCCAACCTTCTCGCAAGGGGAGTTCAGCTTCACCGTCGTGCTGCCCGAGGGTACGCCGCTCGAGGCGACCGATCGGTTTCTCGCCGACGTCGAGACCGTGCTCGACGGCGAGACTAGGGTCGGCACCTTTGCCGGTATCGTCGGCGGCCGCGGACTGTCGCTCACCAATACCGGCAGCGAGGGCGAGAACACGGCGCGGTTGCAGGTTCGGATGGCGTCCGGCAGCACCGCCGAGGATGAGCAGGCGGTGATCGAGCTGATTCGAGAGCGCCTCGAGCAGTCCGGGCTCGCCAACTCGAAGTTCGAGCGCCCGACCTTTTTCAGCTTTCGCACCCCGATCGAGGTGGAAATCTACAGCGACGGCCTGACGGAACTTCATGAAACGGCGGACCGCATCCGGGCTCGCGTGGAACAGGTGCCGGGGCTGGTGGACGTCAAATCGTCGGCGGAGCTGGGCAATCCCGAGCTCCAGATCCAGTTCGACCGCAATCAGCTGGCGCGCTTGGGACTGAATCTCGGCGACGTCGCCGACACGATTCGCAACAAGGTCCAGGGCGAGGTGGCGACCAGGTTCACTGAGGGTGACCGGGAAATCGATATCGTGGTGCGATCGGTAGATCTGGGGCGAGCCTCGGTCAGCGACGTCAGAGGCTTCATCGTCGGACAGCGCAACGGCGTGCCGATCTACTTAAAGTCGGTGGCGTCGGTCGCCTTGACCGAAGGCCCCAGCGAGATACGGCGCATCGGCCAGAAGCGGGCCGGGGTGATTTCGGCCGACATCCGTGGCCGCGACATGGCCGCGGTGGCGACCGACGTGCGGGCGGCACTCGACGAGATGGTCCTCCCGGCCGGTGTCATCGCCGCGCTGTCGGGCCAGGAGGAGGAACGGGCCGGAGCGCAGCGCTCGCTGGCGCTGGCGATGGCGCTCGCCATCTTTCTGGTCTACCTGGTGATGGCTTCCCAGTTCGAGTCGTTCCTGCACCCGTTCGTGATCATTTTCACGCTGCCACTTGGCGGAATCGGCGTGGTCGCGGCGCTCGCGGTGACCGGTCGATCGATCAACATCGTGGCGATGATCGGCGTGGTGATGCTGGCTGGGATCGTGGTCAACAACGCCATCGTCTTGGTGGACGCGGTGAACCAAAGGCGGCGTGCTGGTCTCGCCAAGACCGAGGCGCTGATCGCGGCGGGCAGCGACCGGCTGCGGCCGATCCTGATGACCTCGGCGACCACGATCTTCGGCTTGCTGCCCATGGCTCTGGGCCTCGGCGAAGGTGCGGAGCTGAGAGCTCCACTCGCGATCACCGTCATCGGCGGCCTGGCGGTCGGCACTTTGCTCACCTTGATCGTCATCCCGGTGGTTTACTCGCTGGTCGACCGCCGCGACGAGCTACCGGTACGGGAATCCAGTCTCGAGTCGGCTGTGGACGCGTCCGCGGCTTCGGATCCGATGTCGGGCAACGTCGTCGGGGAGGCAGGCTGACATGAACCTTCCCAAGCTGGCCGTCGGTCGCCCGATCACGACCGCGATGATCCTGATCAGTGTTCTGGTCATCGGCGGGATCTCGCTCGTCAGGCTGCCGCTTGCCTATCTGCCCGAGGTGGACGCCCCGTTCATCGGCGTGCAGATTCCCTATCCGAATGCGAATCCGCAGCAGATTGAGAAGGAGATCTTGAAGCCGGTCGAGGAAGTGCTGGCGACGATGCCCGGCGTCAAGACACTCAACTCGCAGGCGGACGCCGATCAGGCGCAGTTCTTTCTCGAGTTCGATTGGGGCAAGGAGCTCGACATAGTTCGCATGCAAGTAAGCGAGAAGATGGATCAGATCAAGGGCGATCTTCCGGACTCGATCGGTGAGATCGTGATCTTCTCCTTCAACACCAACGACATTCCGGTGGTGCAGGCTCGCGTATCGGCCAAGGGTGTCGATCTGTCGGAATCGTACGATTTGATCGAGGCTCGGGTGTTGAACCGGCTGCGCCGGGTGCCCGGTGTGGCGAGAGTCGATCTAGATGGAGTCATGCCGCGGGAGATCTCGATCGATCTCGTTGTCGCTCGCCTCCGCGAGCACAACGTTGACGTCAGCGCTCTGATCCAGCGGCTGCAAGCCGCTTCCTCGAACATGGTTCTCGGGCAGGTGGACCAGGGCGGGTTGCGGTTCACGGCTCGGTCGGTCGGGCAGTTCAGCTCGGTCGAAGAGGTCGCCGACATGGTGGTCGACGAGCGCGGCCTGCGGCTTCGCGACATCGCCGAGATCACCTACGAAGAGCCGCCGATTCCCCACGGCAGATTCCTGGATCAGCAGTTCGCGGTCGGATTGGATGTCTTCAAGGAATCCACCGCCAACACGGTGGACGTGGTCCGCAGCGTGATGCAGGTGATCAAGAGCGACATCAACAACGATCCCCTGCTCGACGGGGTCAGCCTGTTCGTCTGGGAGGATCAGGGAGAAGAGATCGTCGGAGGGCTCAGGGGTCTGCTGACTGCCGGCTTGATCGGCGCTGGGCTGGCGATCTTCAGCCTGTACTTCTTCCTGCGCCGGTTCGACTCAACCCTGATCGTTTCCCTGTCGATTCCGTTCTCGATTCTCGCCGCTTGCGGAATCCTGTACTTCATGGACAAGACCCTCAACGTCTTGTCGATGATGGGGCTGATGCTTGCGGTCGGCATGTTGGTGGATAACGCGGTCGTGGTGCTCGAGTCGATCGATCGTCTCCACCGGACCGAGAAGGACCTCAAGAAATCGGCCCTGGTCGGGGCGCGGTCGGTGGCCACCGCGGTTTCGGCCTCGACCTTGACCACGCTGATCGTCTTTTTGCCCCTGATTATTGGAGCGGCCACGGGCCTCACCACCTGGCTCAAGGAGATCGGCATCGCGATCGCCATCGCGCTCGCCTGCTCGCTGTTTTCCTCGTTGACCCTAATCCCTTTGATGTCGGCCCACTTTCTCGGTAAGAAGAGGGCGAAGGAGATCAAATCCGTCGCTTGGTTGGAAGACAAGTACGCACGTATCTTGAGCTGGACTCTGGTTCATCGATGGAAGACGGCCGGTATCTTGCTCTTGTTTCTGGTCGTCGGCCTGGTGCCATTCTTCACCGGCATGGTCGAGCAGGCGATATTTTCAGGAATCGTCAACGAGCGGGTCGTTCTGCGCTACGAGTTTGCCGACCACACCTACAAGTCGGAGGCCCGTGAGGCGGTTCAGAAGCTGGAGCCGCTCCTCTGGGAGCATCGGGAGGACTTCGAAGTCAAGTCGCTCTACAGCTTCTACATGGAGAACCGGGCGGAGACCACTATGGTCCTGACCCGCAAGAACATGACCGACGAGGAGATTCGCGAGTTGCAGACGAGAATTCGCGAAAAGCTCCCCGAGATCGCGGGCGTCAAGTTCATGTTCGATGACGATGCCGACACCGGCGGTTCGAACACCTTTTTCGCGGTCAAATTCTTCGGCCAGGACAGCTCGGTTCTCGAAACCTACGCCAACGAGGCTTCGCGAAGAATCGAGACGCTGGCCGGAATCCAGGACCTGAGAACCTCGTTTCGAGATTCGCAGATGGAGGTGCGCGTCAAGATCGATCGGGAAAGGGCCACCCGAAACGGACTCGATGCCCAGGACATGGCCGATATCTTCTCGTTCACGCTCGGAGCCATGCGGCTGCCTCGCTTCAACGCCGGCGAGCGCGAGGTCGACACCTGGCTCGCGCTGCGCCTCGAAGACCGCGAGAATCTGGACGACCTGAAACGCCTCACGGTCGCCGGCACCAGCACCGCGCCGGTAACGCTGGCGGACGTCGCCACCTTCGATGTCGTCCCCCGAGCCCGTCAGATCGAACGGGAGAACCGGAAGGTGCGAGTTTCGGTTCGCGGCACCTACGAAGGCGAGGACTGGAAGGACACCCAGAAAGAGATCGAGCAGTTGATGGACGCTTTCGAGCTGCCTCCCGGCTACTCGTGGAGCTGGAACGATCGGATCATCGAGCAGCAGGACCAGAACGCGCAGATGGGGGTCAATTTCCTTCTCGCGCTCGCTCTGGTGTATCTGGTCATGGCATCGCTCTTCGAGTCCCTGGCTCAGCCCTTCGCGATCTTGTTTTCGATTCCTTTCGCCGCGCCGGGCATCGCCTGGATGCTCGCCGCCACCGGCACCAGCTTCAACTTGATGGGCCAGATCGGGGTCCTGATCCTGATGGGCATCGTAGTCAACAACGGCATCGTTCTGCTGGACCACGTGAATCAGCTTCGCAAGACCGGACTGCCGCGCGACGAAGCCATCGTCCTGGCGGGGCGCGAGCGTCTGCGGCCGATCCTGATGACCGCGGCGACGACGATCATCGGCCTCGTGCCGCTGGCGATCCGTGGACCGGCGACCAGCGGGCTCTTCTACTACCCCTTGGCGCGGACGGTGATGGGAGGCCTGATGTCCTCGGTCATCCTGACGCTGCTGGTCCTTCCGTTTCTGAGCGTGCTGATGGAGGCGTTGTCGGCCTGGATGCGCCGGATCTGGAGAAGCTCCGAAAGGTCTGGCCCCGAGGGAGACGCCGCGCAGGCGCTGGCCGACGGCGAGACCGCGCCGGCGTAGCGAGAAGCACCTGACCTGAGCCGACCAGCCGCTTCGACGGCTCGGGTTTCGGACCGATTGCGACCCGGCCGCGCCGCTATACTGGCGCACGCGCATGTCGGAAAAGAACCTCTCACCGGCCCTTCCCAGGGACCTGCTTCAGGAGCTTCACGGCTTTCTGAGCCTGGAAGCGCCGTTCCTGATTCGGGACCTTCCGCCGAAAGTGCAGAGCGAAGAAGATCTCGAGCTCGCGCTACTCGAGCGGATTCACGCTCGTTACCAGACTGGTCCTGAGTTTGCCGAAGCGAGGCTCTATCCGATGGTCAGCCACCGCCGCGCGGTGGCCCGCAATCAGGAGGTCCTGGAAGTGTTGGTGCGCGGCTTTTTCGAGCGCCGCCGCATCCGCACCTCCATCGCTCGAGACGAGAAGCTCGAGATGCTGAGGGCGATGCTGCTGACCCGCGCCACCGACGACTTTCTGAAGCTCGCGTTCGACCGCAAGGAGATCTACTGGGGCGAGTATCCATCGCCTCAAAAGGGCTTCCGCTCGACC
Source organism: Thermoanaerobaculia bacterium (assembly GCA_945787635.1). Lineage (GTDB taxonomy): Bacteria > Acidobacteriota > Thermoanaerobaculia > Multivoradales > JAHEKO01 > CALZIK01. The sequence goes on from CALZIK010000176.1 coordinate 22,402, forward strand.
GGGCAGGAGGCGATCGCCGGCGCGGCGCTGCGCCTTCGCCGGCCGCCGGAGTATCCCGGTGGGCCGGGGTACGAGGGAGACGTCATCAGCCCGATGATTCGCGATCTCGGCGCGCGGATGATGTTCGATCCGGATCCCCTGCATCCGATCCTGGTGCAGTACGGCAAGAGCGGCACTCCGGTCGGTGGCCGGGACCTCCACGTCGGGGACTTCGACCGCGGCGTGCTGCCGCCGGCGGCGCCCCTGGCTATAGCGGTCCAGACCCTGGTGGGAATCGCCTTCGCCGCCAAGCAGCGGACGCAGGACCGTGTGTGCGTGGGATTCATCGGAGACGGAGGCGCCAGCCTGGGCGAGTGGCACGAGGCGGTAAACCTCGCGGCCGTCCAAATGCTGCCGATGGTGTTCATCGTCGAGAACAATCAATGGGCGCTCGGCACCCACGTCAGCGAGCAGTGCCGGGCCGACCGCTTCGCCGCTCGCGCGGCCGGCTATGGAATTCCTGGCGCAACCCTGTTCGGCAACGACCCGGAGGTGGTGGCCGCGGGTGTCGCCTGGGCGGCGGCTCGCGCGCGTTCCGGAGAGGGCCCGGCTTTGATCGAGCTGGTCTCCTACCGGCGCAGCGGGCACGCGCATCACGACGACGATCGGTTTCACGGCAACCCCGAGGTCAAGGTGGCGGGGTACGAATACGAAGAGGAGCGCAGGGCCTGGGAGCGGCATGACCCGATCGAGATGTACGCCAGCAACCTCGTAGACACCGGTGTGCTTGCCGAGGGTGACCTGGATTCGCTCCGGGCCGAGGCGGCAGAGAGCGTGGCCGGCGCGGCGGAAAAGGCGAAGGTCGCTGCGTGGCCCGAGCCGAGCGAGTACCGAGAGCGGGTCTACGCGCCGCGGAAGCTGCCGGTGCCCCGGCCCGCGAGTGATCCCGAAACCAGGCGGATGGCCTATGACGAGGCGGTGCGGCAGGCCCTGGTCGAGATGATGTCCGAGGATGAATCGGTCTGTGTGCTGGGGGAGGACGTCGGCGGTCGCTACGGAGGGGCCTTTGGGGTGACCCGCGGCCTCGCCAAGAGCTTCGGGAGAGAGCGGTGCCTGAACACCCCTCTGGCCGAGTCGGCGATCGTCGGTTGCGGAGTGGGCGCGGCCCTCGCGGGTCTCCGGCCGGTTGTGGAGATGCAGTTTGCCGACTTTCTGGCTCCGGCGTTCAACGCGCTGGTCAACAACGCCGCCAAGGTGCACTGGCGCTGGGGACGCGCCGTTCCGATGGTGGTGAGGCTGCCCTACGGCGGGGCCACCGGCAAGCTGAACATGCTCCTGGGTGGGGGGCCTTTCCACAGTCAGTGCCCGGAGATGTGGTTTGTTCGAACGCCCGGGTGGAAGATCGTGGCCCCCTCGACCCCGGCCGACGCCAAGGGCCTTATGATCGCTGCGATTCGCGACGAGAATCCGGTCATCTTCCTCGAGGCCAAGGGCCTGTACGGTTTCTTCCGGCCCGATCTTCGCGAAGACGTGCCCCTGGGCGCCCAGCATGAGGTGCCGATCGGCAAGGCCGTGGTGCGTAGGAGCGGAACCGATCTGACTATCTTGACCTATGGCGCGATGGTCTGGACCTGTCTCGACGCCGCCACGGAGCTGGCCGGCCAGGGCTGCGAGGTCGAGATTCTAGATCTGCGATCGCTCTCGCCGTTGGATGTCGATGCGATCCGGGCGTCGGTCAAGAAGACCAATCGGGCGCTCGTGGTTCATGAAGACACCACCCGGGGCGGTCTGGGCGGCGAGCTCGCGGCGCTTCTCGCCGACGAGTGCTTCTACGATCTCGACGCGCCGGTGCGCAGAGTGGCCGCGCCCGATACTCCGGTGCCGTATTCGCCGCCGCTCGAGTTCGATTTTCTCCCGAAGTCGAGCGACGTCGTTCGCGAGAGCCTGCGCCTGATACGAGAGTAGGGTGGCTAGGAGTCCGTGCCGGGCTTCGAATCGAGAGGCTCGAGAGTGCCGGGGTGCCGGCGAGGCAGGATCTCGATCCGCCGGTCGCCCGCAGAGCCGATGCGGCCGGCCTCCGGCTGGTCCAGAAGCTCGCCCTCCGGACCGACCACGAGCACGATGAAGTCTTTCGGACGCAGATACTTACGCGCGGCGGACCGGATCTCCTCGCGCCCCACCCTCTCGAGGGCCTGTGCATAGCGGCGCCAGTAGTCGGGAGGCCTACCGAGCAGCTCGTTTTCGGCGAGGTAGCCGGCGATCTCCTCGGCGGTGTCGAAATCCGAGCGCAGATTCCCGATCAGGGTCTGGCGGACGATCTCGAACTCACGCGGATGAACCAACTCGTCGCGCAGGCGAGCGACCTCTTGCTCCACCAACTCGATGGCGCGCCAGACGCGCTCGGGCCGGGTTTCGAGAAAAATGCGAAAGTCCTCTTGGCCCGCGGCATCCAACTCGAGATCGGCGGACGCGCGATAAACGAGACCCTCGGAGGTTCTGAGGCGGCCGTTGAGCCGTGAGATGGCGCCGCCGCCGCCGAGGATCTCTCCAGCGACCAGCAAAGCGAAGCGCTCCGGGTCGTTCCACGCCGGCGGCCTTTCGAGGCGGTGCCCGATCATTAGCTTGGCTTGCGGAGTCGGATGCGGGGCGAGGACCACCCGAGCGCCGGCGGGAGGAGGAGGGCGACCGGCAACCGAGGTGGCGCCCACCCGGAGTCGCGCAGGGGAAGCTCGGTCGGCGGGCGTCGAGCCCGTGCCCGACGAGCCGCACTCCGAGCGGTCGCTCGAGAGTCGCCCCCAGGCGGCGAATCGTTTCTGGATGCGCCCCAGGAGGTCTGCCGAGAAGTCTCCCGAGATCGCCGCGACCATCTCTTCGGGCCGGAAGAAGCATCGGTAGAACGAAGCCATGTCGGCGCGCGAGATCGCCGCGAGGCTGGCCGTCGTCGGAGCGCGCCCGGCTGGATGGGCTCGTCCCAGCACCAGCCAGGTCCACTCCCGCTCGAGCACATCGAGCGGATCCTCGTTGCGTCGGTCGAGTCTCTCGAGGGCGGATCGACGGACGACATCCAGGACCTCGCCGTCGAACCTGGGTGCGGTGACCAGGTCGAACAGGATCTCGATCGCTTGCGGCGCCGCCCACGTCGGTACGCTGAGGCGGACGGCGGTTCGTTGTCCACGAACGAACGAATGCAGATCAGCGCCTGCGGTTTCGAGGGCCGCGTCGAGATCGGCCGGAGCCAGCGCCTCACTGCCGCCTCGGGTCAGCATCGCGCCGGTCAGGACCGCCAGTCCGGTGCGATCGCGCGGGTCGTCATGGCTTCCGACGCGAAACGCGAACGTCAATTCGATCAGGGGCAGGAGGGAATCCCGCTCGACAAACGCGACGGTGTCGGGAGCCGGCTCGATCCGGCGGGGATCGGACATCGGCACCTCGAACGCTGAGGGCGGGAACCGCAATATCCGGGGGTGGGCCGGAATCTCGGCCGAGAAGACGCTCCGGCCGAGGCTCAGGAGAGCGATTCCGAGAACCAAGGCCGGCCGCGCGTAGGTCATTGCGACGGGCCCTGGTAGAAAGCGATCGAGGACCGCTCGGGGGTCAGGTAGGTTCGGGAGACTCGCTGCACGTCGCCGGGCGTGACCTCGAGGAGATTCGCGGGGCCGGCGTAGATCTCTCGCCAATGGCCGAGGCCTGCATAAACGAGCAGTTGGGTGCGCAGGATGGCCGGATCCTGCAGCCGGCGAAGGGCGTCGGCGGCTAGCTGGTTGCGGACCCTCGTCACCTCGAGCGCCGCGGGGGGCTCTCGGTGGAGCGCCGAGAGCTCTTCGTTCCAGGCCTCGAGGAGGTTCTCGGGAGAATGCGTTCCGGTCGGCTCGGCATCCAGGGCGAACAAGCCCTCGTGCCGGTACGCCTGGAGCCGCGATGCCGTGCTGCGGGCGAGACGGCGATCGACGACCAGGGATCGGTGGAGCCTGCCGGCGCGGCCGTTGAGCACTCCCGAGAGGACCTGCAACGGGTAGGAATCGGGGTGATGAAAGGAGACCGCTGGATAGAGCACGCGCAGCTGCGTGGCGCACGCGCAGTTGGTTCTCCACGGCTCGGTCCGGTCCGGGACCGTCGTGGCCGCCCGCCTTTGCGCGGCTCGCGCCGCGTTGGCTGCGAGCTCCGCGCGGCGACCGTTTCGCGGGCGCAAGCGTCCGAAGTAGAGCTCGGCGAGTTTCCGCACGTCGGCGCTGCCCAGGTCACCGACCAGCACCGCAGTCAGACGATCGGGCTGAAACCAGTAGTCAAAAAACGCCCGAGCCTCGCTCCTGGAAATCGACTGCAGCTCCGGCGGACGCCCGAGCGGGCGATGGGCGTAGTTCGAGGCGCCCCAGAAACGTGCCTCGAACGCTTCGTCCTGCTCGCCGCCGGGGGTCGATTCGATGCGCTGCCGGCGCTCCTCGCCAATGACCGTGATCTCCTTGTGAAACTCGCGCAGGACCGGGTTCGACAGCCGATCGGACTCGAGCCAGAACCAAAGCTCGAGTTTTTCGGCTGGAAGGGTCACCAGATGAAGCGCGAAGTCCTTGAAGGTATGGGCGTTGAGCCCGGTGGCTCCGGCCTCGGAGTAGTGGAGTGACAGCTCGCCGAGGCGCGCGAGGGCGGTGGCTCGGCGGCGAACGTCGCTCAGGGCTTCGAGTAGGGAGGCCCGCCTCTGACGGCGCTTGCCTGAGGCGGGCAGGCGCTCCAACTCGGCGGTGAGCCGGTCTTCTTCGTCGAGCAGCGGCTTTTCCCGCTCGTAGGAGCGGGTACCGATGGTCTTAGTTCCCTTGAAGAGCAGGTGCTCGAGCAGGTGGCTCATCCCAGCGGCTCCCTCGGGATCGTCGAACGAGCCGGTCGGGATGACCCAGCCGGCTTCCACCGTGGATTGGGTGGGTCGATCGACCAGCAGAAGTCGGAACCCGTTGGCGAGAACGATCTCTTCGATCGGCAGCACAGGCACCTGCGGCGACGAGGCTGAGGCGGTCAGGCGTGGCGGCACCGGGCCGCTTACGGCAACCGGTTCCTGAGGTGGCGCACCCGCGGCGGCATCGGTCGCGAAAAGGACCGCGATCGCCGCGGCGAGCCTACGCTTCGGCCATCGCTCGCTCAATGACTTCGAACAGCTCGGTGGAGTCGAAGGGCTTGGCGAGAAAGTACTGCCCGCCGATTTGGTGGCCGCTGCGGTGAATCTCGTCGATCTCCACCAACCCGGTCAGGAACACGATGGGCAGGTTCTCGGTCACCGGCCGCGCTCGAACCTGTTGGGCCAATGTGGCGCCGTCAATGCCCGGCAGGATGATGTCGAGGAGCGCCAGATCTACGCTGGTCTTCTCGAGCAGCTCGAGTGCTTCCTCGCCGGAGCCCGCGGTGACGACCTTGAATCCGCGCTGCTCGAGCATGGCACCCACCACGTTGACCACGTGTTTTTCGTCGTCAACGAGGAGTACGGTCTTGCTCATGCAGCGGCGTCGATTGATGGTGGATTGCGCGACGGCGAAAGCCTACCACCAATGTTACGAGGATTCCGGCGTCGCAAGGGCTTGGTAGGATCCGATCCAATGCCTGTCGAGGATGTCCTGGGAGTTGTTTTGGCCGGGGGATCGAGCCATAGGATGGGGTTCGACAAGCGGAGGTTCGAGATTCGAGGTCGCTCGCTGGTCTTGCGCGCGGCCGAAGCTCTGCGGTCGGAATGCGTCGAGGTGGTGGTATCCACGCAACCGGGCTCGTCCTGGACGGAGCCGTCGCTGCGCGCGATTGCGGATTTGCGATCGGATTGCGGCCCCCTGGCCGGTCTCGAGGCAGCGCTCAGCGCGAGCGTTGCATCGCGGCGGTCGGTTTTTGTGCTCGCCTGTGACCTGCCGTACGTCAGCACCGAGCTGATTGGGTACATCGTACGAAGCGCGGCGGCGGCCCGAAGCAGCGCGGCCGTAGTGCCATCGGTGGCCGGTCGAGTGCAGCCCCTGTGCGGCTTGTACCGCCCGGAAACTCTCGAGGTGGTTCGCCGTCAGTTGGACTCCGGTTCTCGGGCCATGCGCGACCTGCTCGCGATTCTCTCGGTCGAGACGGTCGAGATTCACCCGGAACTGGCGCTGTACAGGTCGGATCTGTTTCACAATCTCAACGAGCCCGCCGATCTCGAACCGCTCTCGGATGCGCCCACGCCGTGAGCCGCAACCTCATCAGCCGTCGGACCGGTCCATACCAGGCGATCGCGAGATCCATCTGGGATAACCGCAGTCAACCCCGCTATGCCTGGAAGATCCTCAACAACGGCGTCTGCGACGGTTGTGCTTTGGGCACTACCGGAATGAAGGACTGGACGATCGACGGAGTGCACCTTTGCTGGATTCGTTTGAGCTTGCTGAGGCTCAACACGATGCCGGGATTTCGGGAGGGGACCGCAACGGACTGCGATCGTCTCGAGCGACTGAGCGAGCGCGAGCTTCGCGAACTCGGGCGCATTCCGTATCCGCTGATCCGCCGCCGCGGAGAGGCAGCATTTTCGCGGCTGACCTGGGACGAGGCCCTGGACCTTGCCGCGCAGCGGGTCGCGGCGACCGATCCGAGCCGGCTCGCGTTTTATCTCGTGTCTCGCGGCACCCTGAACGAGACCTACTACGTTGCCCAGAAGGTCGCGCGCTTTCTGGGCACCAACAATGTCGACAATTCGGCCCGGGTCTGCCACTCGCCGAGCACCACCGGTCTCAAACGAACCGTCGGGTTCGCCGCCACGACGTGCAGCTATACCGACATGATCGAGTCCGACCTGATCGTCTTGTTCGGCAGCGACCTGGCCAACAACCAGCCGGTCGCGATCAAGTACATCGAGCAGGCGAAGCGCCGTGGGGCACGGGTGCTGGTGGTCAATCCCTATCGCGAACCCGGGCTCGAGACCTACTGGGTGCCGTCGTCGGTCAGATCGGCTTTGCTCGGTACCCGGATCGCGGACCGCTTCTTCCAGGTCCGCGTCGGCGGTGACATCGCGTTCATTCATGGCGTGCTGAAACACCTCGACGCCAACGGCTGGCTCGACCGGGAGTTTGTCGACCGCAGCACCCTAGGCTGGGGCGAGTTGGCGGCGGCGCTCGCGGCGCAGAGCTTCGAAGAGCTCGAGGCGGGCTCGGGCGTATCGCGCGCCGAGATGCTCGACTTCGCGCGAACCTACGCCGATGCCGACAAGGCGGTCTTCATCTGGTCGATGGGCATCACTATGCATCGGCATGGAGTTTCGAACGTCAGTTCGATCGCCAACCTGGCACTGGCGCGCGGGATGGTCGGCCGGCCGGGAACCGGATTGATGGCGATTCGGGGTCACTCGGGTGTCCAGGGTGGCGCCGAGATGGGGTGCGTCCCCAATCAGCTGCCCGGAGGCGGCCCGGTGGAGCCGGCGGGCGTCGAGGCGCTGGGCCGACAGTGGGGGTTCGGGGTTCCGCGGCAGCCGGGGTACTTCGCCGCGGACATGATCGAGGCGGCCGGCAGGGGCGAGATCGACGTAGCTTACTGCGTCGGCAGCAACCTGCTCGGCATCTTGCCCGATCCGGACTTCGTGCGCGGAGCACTCGGCCGAATTGCTCTGCGCATCCACCACGACATCGTGCTCAATCCGCAGATGTTCGTGGAACCGGCCGACACCGTTCTGGTGCTGCCGGCTACGACCCGATACGAGGTGGCCGGTGGCGGGACCGAAACCACCACCGAGCGCAGGGTGATCTACAGCCCGGAGATACCCGGCCGGCGAATCGAAGAAGCTCGCGACGAGTGGCGGGTGCTGGTCGAACTGGCGGGGCGAGTGCGCGATGATGCCGCGCGGCTGTGCTCCTTCGCCGACACCGCCTCGATTCGGCAAGAGATCAACGAGGTCGTGCCTCTCTACGACGGCATCGCGAAACTGTCGGCCAAGGGGGACCAGTTTCAGTGGGGTGGCCGCCGGCTCGCCGCGGACGGGCAGTTCGGGTTCCCCGACGGGAAGGCTCGCTTCCTCGCGATTTCCGTTCCGCCGGCGCCGAAGGCCAACGGCAAGTTCAAGCTCAACACCCGCCGCGGCAAGCAATTCAACAGCATGGTCCTGGGAGACAAAGACATGCTGGTCGGCGCCCGTCGAGACGGAGTGGTTCTCTCCGAGACCGATTGTGAGCGGATCGGCGTGCGAGAAGGCGATCAGGTGGTCGTTCGCTCCGCGACCGGACGGCTCGACGCGACCGTGCAGATCGGTGAGATCCGGTCCGGGACCGCGATGATGTACTGGCCGGAGGCCAACGTCTTGATCGCTCGCGGAGTCTCGGATCCCGAATGCGGGATTCCGGCCTACCGGGACGCGGAGGTCGAAGTCGTCCCGGCTTCGACCGAGGCTTGAATGAGTGGGAGCCGAGAGCGCTCGCCGGCGGGCGCTACCGAACCGTGCGCGATCGCCACGGTTTCGCACCGTCGCTCGGCTTTGCCGGAGGCTCCCAGATTGGACAGCCGAGACGATCTGCTCGCGGTTGAGGAGCCCCTCGAGATCCGGGTGGTCCTGGCGGACCAGGAGCGTACGTGTCATCGGCTCTCGATCACCATGCGCTCTCCGGGTCATGACCCCGAGCTCGCCTGTGGCTTTCTCCTCGCCGAGGGAATCATCTCGGCCTCGGGCGACATTTGGAGAGTGAGCCGCTGTGACGACGCCGAGGCCGAGGCTGCCGACAACATCGTCGAGGTGCACCTGGCTCCCGAGGTGTCTTTCGATCCCGAGCGCTTCCGGCGCAACGTCTACACAAACTCGGGCTGCGGCGTTTGCGGCAGGGAATCGATCGATCAGCTCAAAGCCCTGGGCGGCCGCCCACCGGAGGGCGGGTTTCGGCTGGATCCCAAGGTCGTGCTGGCCCTGCCGGCGGTCCTGCGCTCGTCGCAGAGCGCCTTCTCGAGCACCGGTGGGCTGCACGCCTGTGGCGTGTTTTCAACCGACGGAGAGCTCGATCTGGCCCGCGAAGACGTCGGTCGGCACAACGCGGTCGACAAGGTCGTGGGGCGCCTGCTTCTCGACGGCCGGCTGCCGGCCTCGTCGAAGGTGATGCTGGTGAGCGGCCGCGCGAGCTTCGAGCTGGTCCACAAGGCCATGACTGCCGGGGTCTCGACGCTCCTGGCCGTGGGCGCTCCGAGCAGCTTGGCCGTGGCGACCGCGAAGGCCTTTGGCATGACTCTGGTCGGTTTCCTTCGCGACGAGAGCTTCAACGTCTACACCGGCCGCGAGCGGATCGCCGCCGTTCACGCCGCGCACCAGTAGTCCACGGTCTCGCGCCAACCGTTCGAGTCGAGCGCGGCCCGGATCTTGGCCCGCGCGCCCCGAGACGAAACCGCCGCCAGCAGCAGCAGGCCTTCGCCGCGTCGCACGGCGAACGGTTCGAGGCCCGAAGGAGGGATCACCTCCACGCCTCGCACGGTTCGCCCCCATTTCGCGGGATCGATATCGACGAAGGCCGTGAGCGGAGCGCCGCGTCTCAGGAGATGCTTGGACAACCGCCTGCCGGTCGGGCCGCTGCCCCAGATGATCAGCTCGCGGCAGGCACCGACCGGTCCCAGAGCGAGGTGCTCGGCCTTGCACTCGAGGAACCGTTCGACCGCGTACCTCGGGTCAGTTCGGGTCAGCCGGTCGGCGCGATCCCGCCAGTAGTGCAGAACTCGGGGCACTTTGCCGAAGCGGTGCCCGTCGGCCGCGAGCCGCAGCCAAAGGTCGTAATCCTCGGGCCAGCCGCGATCGCGGTAGCCGCCGCTCGCGACGATAGCTTTGCGGCGATACATCGCCGCCGGATGCGGTATCGGGCTTTCGACGAACCGATCGCGCGAGATCTCCTCGTGGGACACCAGAGAGTTGAGCCAGGCTTCGTAGATCCGAAGCCCGAGCTGTACGCCTTCCCCTGAGAAGTGCTCGACCCTACAGGCGACGACCGAGAGCGACGGATCCGACCGCAAGAGCTCGACCTGTCGATGCAGACGCTCCGGATGCGCGCGATCGTCCGCGTCCATCCGGGCGACCAGCTCGGCGTGGCAGTTGGCGAGGCCCAGGTTGAGCGCCCCAACCAGACCCACGGGCGGCGTTCGCTGAACTCGCAGCCTAGTGTCGCGCCGGCTCCAGGCTTCCAGGATCTCGGCCGTCATGTCAGTGGATCCGTCGTCGATCGCCACGATCTCGAAGTCTTCGAAAGACTGCGCGGCCAGACTTGCGAGGCAAGCTTCCAGATGGTCGGCGGCGTCGCGCACCGGCAGGAGAACGGACACGATGGGTCGAGGTTCCGGCATGGTTGCTTCAGGTATTCTGACGCACTGGCCAATGACGCTGATCGATACGCATGCCCACTTGTGCGCGCCCGAGTTCGCGGCAGATCTCGAGGCCGTGCTCGCGCGCAGCCGGAGCGCCGGAGTCTCCGGGATCGTAACGGTAGGCGAGAACCTCGCCGACGCTCGTCGCAATCTCGAGCTGGCCGAGCTTCATCCGGGGCTGATCGCGCCGGCCGGTGGGTTGTTTCCGACGGTTTTGGACGAGAGCGCTGCCGTTTCTCTCGAGGCGCACATTCGCGAGCACCGAGGTCGCTGGATCGCCATCGGCGAGGTTGGCCTCGACTATTGGAAGGTCCAGGACGAGGCCGGCAGGGAGCTTCAGCGCGACATTCTGCGCCGATTCGTGGCGTTGGCCGTCGAGCTCGACCTGCCGCTCAACGTTCACTCTCGCTCGGCCGGGCATCACACGATCGAATTCCTCTTGCGAGAGGGAGCGACGGTTGTCCAGATGCACGCGTTCGACGGCAGGGCCGCGCGGGCAGAGGCCGGGGTCGAGGCGGGTTTCTTCTTCTCGATTCCGCCCTCGGTGGTGCGCTCGCCTCAGAAGCAGAAGCTGGTCAAGCGGCTGCCTCTGTCGTGCCTGCTGCTCGAGACCGACAGCCCGGTGTTGGGTCCTGTGCCGGAAGCTCGAAATGAACCTGCCAATGTGGTGATCGCGCTCGAGGCCATCGCAGAGCTCAAGGCAGTGCCGAGGCAAGAGGTCGAAGAGGCGATTGCCGAGAATACGCGCCGGCTCTACGGCTGGTGGTTCGGCTGAAGGGACGGGCTTTTCGGTCTGGCACGGAGGTTGCCTAGGCAAGAGGCGTGAACCGGAGCGCCCTTCTTGTCGGAATCGCACTGGCGCTCGCAATGGTCGCGGTCGCTCCGCTGGCTGCTGCGCCGCCGAGTCAGTCGCTCGAGCACGTTCTGGGCCGCAACGAGGTTCGGGTCTTCGCCGCTGCGCACCGTATCCGCCGAGGCGACACGCTCAAAGGTTCGGTGCTTCCCGATCGGTTGTCCGCGCGCGGCTATCGCCGAGTGCGGGCAAAGCCCACCCGGTCTGGCGAGTTCTTCTGGGGTTTCGAGCGGTTCTGGGTGTATCTGCGGGCGAGCTCGTTGCCAGGGCGTCGGGGCACTTCGGCGCGGCTCGTCGAGATTGCTCTCGATCGGAGGACCGGGCGGGTCGAGTCGCTGCGCCTCGATGGAAGCGCCGAGAGCCTCGCGGAGGTCACCCTCGAGCCGGTGCTCTTGGCCGAGAGCCTGAGCGAGCAGCGGGCTCCACGGCGCTGGGTGCGTTTCGACGAGTTCCCGGAGCACACCTGGAGAGCCGTGCTCGCCATCGAGGACGCTCGCTTCTTCGAACACGGGGGCGTCGATCCGCGTTCCGTGGCGCGCGCCGTGCTCAAGAACGCCAAAGCCGGAAAGGTGACCCAGGGCGGAAGCACCATCACCCAGCAGCTGGTCAAGATTCGGGACTTGACGCCCCGGAGGACCCTGGGACGCAAGGTCTCGGAAGCGCTTCGCGCGGTGGCGTTGGAGGCTGAATACGAGAAGCGGACGATTCTCGAGGCCTACCTCAACTCGGTCTACATGGGTCACGCAGAGGGCGTCTCGATGTACGGGTTCGACGCAGCGGCGCGCAGCTATTTCGGCAAGCGGGTGAGCGAGCTGTCGCTCGGCGAGTCGGCTCTGCTCGCGGCCATGATCCAGGGCCCGAATCGGCTCCATCCTCGCCGGCACCCTGAGCGATCGCTCGCCCGCCAGCGGTTGGTGCTGGACCGTCTCGGCGAGCTGGGTTGGTCGCCGTCCGGTGACCTCGAACGGGCGCGCAATGCGGGGCTGCCGCGACTGCGCTCGTTGGGATTCGAAAGCGCGATCCTGCCGAGCACGCTGGCCTGGGTACGCGACGATCTGGAAGGGATCGCCCGGCGTCGGGCCGAGGGAGATCGCGGGCTGATCGTCGAGACCACCCTGGATTCGCATCTTCAGGTGCTCGCTCGTAGCTCTGTCGAGAACGGTCTGGCACGCATCGAACGACGCCTGCCGAGATCGGCGCGCGCCAAACTCGGCGCGGCTTTGGTGGCGCTCGACGGAACCAGCGGAGACGTTCTGGCGGTGGTCGGGGGTAATCCTGCGCGGCATGACGACTACGATCGATCCCGGCACGCCCGCCGCCAGCCCGGATCGACGGTCAAGCCCTTCATCTTGCTCGAGGCTTTCGAGCGTTGCGGCGCACGCAAGCCGCTCTACGCGTCTCGGCGTGTGATCGATCGCGCCCTGACGCTCGAGCTTCCGGGAAAGGACTGGAGCCCGGTGAATCCGGACGGTCGCTACCGGGGTGTCGTGGATCTGCGTACCGCCCTGGTCGATTCCCTGAACGTGCCTCTGGTCAGGGTCGCCCGCTGGTGCGGATTCGACGCCACGGCCGAGCGGTTTCGGTCCGCCGGTTTCGAGCTCCCCGAAGCGCCTCCGCCGTCATTCGCGCTCGGAGCCGTCGAGGTCGCTCCGGTGGAGCTGGCTTCGGCGTTCACGACCTTCGTCGATCTGGGCAAGCGGCACCGTCCGCGTTTGATCGAACGGGCGTCGACGGCATCGGGCAGGGGGCTGGGCCGAGGCGGGCGGCGCGACAATCGGGTCACGCGTGCCGCCACGGCGTACCTGGTGCGCGACCTGCTGCGCGAAGCCGGTGCTCGCAGCATCGGCTCGGTCGCCCTCGACGGGCACGAGATCATCGGCAAGACCGGGACCTCATCGGAGCGCAAGGACGCCTGGTTCGTGGGCGCGGTCGGCCCGATGGTGGCGGTCGTCTGGGTCGGTCTGGACGACGGTAGCCCGTTAGGGCTGACCGGCAGTCAGGCGGCCGTGCCGATCTGGAGAGACTTCGCGACCGCGAGCGCGCCCGCATTGAGATCACGAGCGATCGCTCGGCCACGAGGCGTGGTCGAGCGTTGGGTGGACCCGGAGACCGGCCGGCGCAAGCGATCTCCTCGGGGCGGCGCTCGCCGCGAGCTGTTTCGAGATGGCGACGAGCCTCCGCGTGGTGGCCTCTTGTTCCGTCAGCCCTCGGACGCTCCGATCGAGTAGACCGGGTGCGCCTACGGTCGAAGTTCGTTCAGCGAACTACTTCGCGAAGGATCTTCCAAGCGCCGCTTTCCCACACCATCTCGACTTCCTTGCGAACCGTGTCGGAGAAGCGGTCGGAGCGGTAGCTCTGGGAGAAACTGGCACGGATGATGTCGTCGCGCACGCGCGTGATTTCGAGCTGGCTGATGGATACCTTGATGAAGTCGGGCGAGGTGAGTCGCTCCCGGCGGACCGCGGCCCAGGCGGCGCGGCTTGCCCCGGCAGGGCGGTACTTCTGCGAGTAGGCCGACAGGTAGCCGTCCACGTCCTGAGCGGACCAGGCCGAAGCCCAATCGGACAGCGCTCCACGGACTCCGGCATACGCCGAGCCCACCGGGGGAGCGGATGCGCCTACCGCCGCCGTAGGCTCGCCTTCCGCGTTGGGTACCGCTTTCGGGTCGTTTCCATCGCCGCTGCCCAGCCCCTCGGTGAGGCTGGTGCTCGCTGTCGGCGACGCGCCGGCCGATCTCGCGTCGCCGTCATCACCGGCCTGAGGGCTTGGCGCCTCGGCGCCTGTGCCTTCCGCTTCGGTCAACGTGTCGGTCTCCGCGCTCTGGGCATTGGGAAGCCACTCGGTCAGCCAGAAGAGAAACACCAGCCCCAGAACGATCGCGGCAGCGGTGGCCACCAGCGGGAAGATGTTGCGTTGCGACGACCGCGCTTGCGACGCGACCGGACGTCGGGCCTGGGGCCTCGGCCGCGCCGGCACGATGGTGGCAGGGCTGGCGGCAGCCGATGAAATCGCCTCATCCGTCTCGATAACATCTTCTAGAGCTTCGTCGATGACGTTGCGCAACTCGTCCAACTCGAACGGCTTGCCCCCCTCGCGGATGTGTTTCTCGACGATCCAACGGATCAGGCGGCGGCTCTGCGCGTCGAGCTCGACGAAACGAACGCCCATGCCCGCGGGTCGCTCTCCGCCTTCGTCGCGGTAGCGCGTCCAGACCACCTGGGCCTTGCCGCGGATGAGCTTCCAGTCATCGGCGACGCTGAACTCGAAGGTGAAGGTCGTCCCCGGGGCCTGGGGCTTGTCCGACACGATGAACATGCCGGTGGTCGAGATGTTGCTCGAATACTCCGTGACGAAGGTGTCGAAGCGAGGCACCCGGATCGCGATCTCTCGCTCGAGCGTGATGCGCCTCGAGTCGATCGAGGCCTGTCGATTACTGGTCGTAGGCATGATTCAAGCTGTCCCGATGCTGGCGGATTATAGCCGATTGCCTCTTGCCGGGTTGTGACCTGCGTCGCGGCGGTTGGTGATAGGATCAGCCCGCGTCGATGCTTCGATCAGCTGCGCTTCTCAGTTTCGTGTTGCTCCCGGCAGTGGCCGGCGCGGATCGGATTCACCTCGAGAACGGCAAGAGCTTCGACGACGTCGTGATCCTTCGGGAAACCGCGGATCGAATCCACTTTCGGCTGGCCTCGGGCGAGATGAGCTTGCCGTTGAGTTGGGTTGCTGAGGTCGAGCGGGAGCGGGGGCCTCTCGAGCAGTATCTCGAGCGCAAGAAGGCGCTCGTGGCGCGGCCCGACGCGGCCGGAGAAGCCTGGCTCGAACTGGCTCGCTGGGCCCGCGCGCGGAACGTCGGTCACGGTTTTCGAGAGTCCCTGCTCACCGCCGCCGAGCTCGAGCCCGAGCTCGGCGGACTGGCCCCGCTGATGGCCTCGATCGATTTTTTCTACAAGCGGGAAAGTGGAGTCTGGTCCCACGGCCAGCCGGCTCCAGTGCGAGCGGAGCCCCCCGGTTTCGCGAGCACGGCGGGCGATCTCTCGCCCGCTTCCGAAGTCAGCGCCCAGCAGGAGGTCGCACAAGGCCTCACTCGAGCGATCGAACGTCTCGCCGAAGCGGAGCTCGAACGAACCCGCGCTCGAACCGAGAGCCGGGAAGCCCCACGGAGAAGGACGACGACCATCGGCACGATGGCCTATCCGATCGTTGCGGTATCGACCGGGTACGCGGCATCCGGTTGGGTATTCCGGGGGGTCCCGCTCCGGCACCCGAATTCGGATCCCAAGGATCCGGTCATTCGCAAGACCCGCAACCCGCAAGCCCGGGCGTTGCTGTCCCGGCCGCCGGGGAGCCTGCTGCCGCTTTCTGCGTACCAGCACTAGTGGCGTGTTCGGCGCTCGCGGGGGCCTCGGGCTCGGTTGACACCGCTTGCCCGCCACCCGCATGATGCGGCGGTGAATCTCAGCGGAAAGACCGCTCTCGTCACCGGCGCGGCGCGCAGAGTGGGCAAGGCAATCGCCCTGGAGCTCGCCCGCCGGGGAGCCTCCGTCGTGGTGCACTTCGGCGGGTCGGCCGGAGAAGCGCAAGAGACGGTCGGCGAGATTGAGGCCTTGGGCGTCTCGGCGTGGGCGATGCAATCGGACCTCAGGGTCGAGAGCGAGATCGAGCGCCTGTTCGCCGCGATCGCGGATCAGATCGGTGACCTGGAGGTTCTGGTCAACAGCGCCGCGAGCTTCGAGAGCGAGCCACTTGTCGAGATCGGCCCCGGGGCGTGGGACGAGGTTCTGGCGCTCAACCTCCGCGCTCCCTTTCTCTGCATTCAGAAGGCGGCGCCGCTGATGCGCGCCGCTGGCGGCGGAGCGGTCGTCAACATCTCCGACCTGAGCGGCGTCCGGCCGTGGAAGAACTTCGCTCATCACGGCACCAGTAAGGCGGCGCTCATCCACCTGACCCGCGCCGCGGCGCTCGAGCTTGCGCCCGAGATTCGCGTCAACTGCGTGGTTCCGGGCGCGATTCTGCCACCGCCCGGCATCGAAGAAGCCGCCGAGAGCTGGCGGAAGCGGGGTCTTCGCGTTCCGCTCGGGAGAACCGGCGAGCCCAACGACGTGGCCGAGACCGTCGCGTTCCTGATCTCCAGCGACTACATCACCGGCGCTGTGCTGCCGGTCGACGGGGGAGAGCACCTGGCCGCGCCGAGGGCGCTACTCTAGCGAGACGATGAGCGATTCGACGACCGACAAGATCGTGATCCGCGATCTGCTCCTGCGGGGGATCATCGGGATCAACGATTGGGAACGGGAAAAGAAGCAGGACATCCTGATCAACCTGACGATCTTCGCGGATCTGTCGCGCTCGGGCGAGACCGATGACGTTGCCGACACCCTCAATTATCGGTCGGTCACCAAGGCCGTGATCGCTCTGGTAGAGGAGTCGAGTTTTCATCTGGTCGAAGCGCTGGGTACCGAGATCGCGCGGATCGCCGTGGTGGATTTCGGAGCGCCGCGAGTCGTGGTCCGCGTCGAAAAGCCCGGAGCGCTCCGGTTCGCCGACTCGGTGGGCATCGAGATCGAGCGGTCTCGAAGTCATTTCGAGTGAGCGGCGGCGGCACCTCGGCTTCCGGCGGGCACTCGGTGCTGGTCTCGTTGGGCTCCAACGTCCGACCGGAGGAGAACCTCGAAACGGCGGTTCGACACCTTGGCGCTCTCTTCGTGGTGTCGGCGGCGTCGAGGGTCTTCCGCACTCGAGCGGTGGCCGAGAGGTCGATGCCCGACTTTCTCAACGCCGCGGTCGAGATCCGAGCCCGGCGGTCGGCCGCAGAGCTCAAGTACGGTGTTTTTCGCGAGCTCGAGTGGAGGCTGGGCCGCCGCCGGACGGCGGATCGCAACGCGCCGCGACCGATCGATCTCGACGTCGCGCTCTACGGGAATTGCGTCGTCGAAAGCGAGCCTCTAGGGTTGGTGATTCCGGATCCCGAGATCCTCACGCGGGCCCACGTCGCGCTGCCGCTGGCCGACCTGGCGCCCGAGCGCCGGCACCCCGTCAGCGGCGAGTCCCTGGCGGCAAACGCCGAGCGCCTTCGAGCCGGGCTTCCGAGCGCGACGATCCGGCTCAGCGACCGGTGCGATGTTCTGAAAGAGCTGCTCGCGACCGGCTGACCGGCCGGCTGTCAGTTGGTCGCGCCCGCCGGCTTTTGGTACTGCTCGAGCTCCGATCCCTGGGCGACGATCAGAGGGACGAGCGCCTGCTTCCAGGCCTCTTCGACGCGATCCACGAAGACCAGCTCGATATCGTCCCGAATCTCGTCGGGCACGGAGGTCAGGTCCTTGCGATTGCCGATCGGCAGCAGGACCTTCTTGATCCGCGCGCGATGGGCAGCGAGGACTTTCTCTTTGACGCCGCCGACCGAAAGTATCTTTCCGCGCAACGTGATCTCGCCGGTCATGGCGACGTCGTGCCGCACCGGCCTGCCGGAGAGCAGCGAAGCCAGACAGGTGGCGGCCGCGACTCCGGCCGAAGGGCCATCCTTGGGAATCGAGCCCGCCGGAAAGTGAATGTGAAAGTCGCTCGTTCGGGGCAGCTCACTCGGGATCTCGAGCTCGGAGCCGTGCGATCGCACGTAGGAAAACGCCGTCTCCACCGATTCCCGCATCACATCACCGAGCTGGCCGGTGACTTTCACCTGACCGTTACCCTCCATCCGGGTCGCTTCGATGAACAGGATCGCTCCGCCGGCGCCGGTCCATGCGAGGCCCGTGGCGACACCGATCTCGGCTCTCCGGCCGGCGAACTCCTGCTCGAACAGCACCGTGCCCAGCAGTTCCTCGATGTCGTCGATACCGATGCGGACCTTGGCTGGCCCTGGATCTTTGGCCGCAGCACGGCGAAACGCGATCTTGCGGCAGATCGTCGCCAGGCAACGCTCGAGGTTGCGCACGCCGGCTTCGGAGGTGTAGCCCCGAATGATGCGCACCAGGGCCGGGGAGGTGATCTCGACCGACTTCGGCTCGAGTCCATGCGCGTCGAGGAGGCGTTTGAGCATGAACTTGCGGGCGATAACCTGTTTCTCGGCCTCCGTGTAGCCCGCGATTCGGAGGACCTCGAGCCGGTCGCGCAGCGGCTGGGGAATGTCGTCAAGAACGTTTGCCGTGGCGATGAAGAGAGTCTCGGACAGGTCAAAGGGGACGCCTATGTAGCGATCGACGAAGGTCTTGTTCTGCTCGGGGTCGAGCACTTCCAGCAGTGCGGCGGAGGGGTCGCCTCGGAGCCCCTTGCCGAGCTTGTCTAGCTCGTCCAGGAGGATTACCGGATTGCACGAGCCGGCCTTGTCGTATGCCTGGATGAGCTTGCCGGGCATGGCGCCGACGTAGGTCTTGCGGTGACCGCGAATCTCGGTCTCGTCCGAGATTCCACCCAGGCTGATCGGCTCGAACTTGCGGCCCAGGGCCTCGGCGATGGAGCGGCCCAGAGATGTTTTGCCGGTGCCGGGTGGACCCGCCAGGCAGAGGATCGGCCCCGATATATGGCCCTTGAGCTTGATCACCGACAGATACTCGAGGAGTCGCTCCTTGATCTCATCGACGCCGTGGTGCCGCCGGGAGAGGAGGCGATCGACCTTCTTCAGGTTCAGGCTGTCGCGGGTGCGCTCCCACCATGGCAGGCCGAAGACGGTGTCGAGATAGTTGTTCTGAACCGGGTACTCGGCGCTCTGTTCCGACATCAGCGCCAAACGCTCGCACTCGCGCTCGACATTGCGTTTCGAATCGTCGTCGATAGGGAGATCTTCGACCATCGCCGCGTATACCTCGGACTCCCGCTTCGGGCCGCTGTTCTCGCCGAGGGTCTCCTGGATTACTCGAAGCTGCTCGCGCAGGAAGTGATCTCGCCGCTTCTCTTCGAGACTGGCGCGCACCTTCTGGTCGATGTCGTTCTCGACGGTATTGCGGGCCTGTTCGCGGTCGAGAATCTCGCGCAGCAGCCGGAGTCGCTTGTCCGGGGCGACCGCGCTGATCAGCGCGCGTTTCTCGTCGAGTGGAATGTTGAGAAACGACGCCAGGAGGTCGGCGAAGAAGCTGGCGCCCGAATCGACGTTCATGCGCAGCACGTCGACGGTCTCGGGGCTGTAGCGCTGGTCGATCTGGGTCAGCCTCTCATAGGCGTTGAGAGTCGAATTGAGCAGGATCGGCAGCTCACCGCCGGTGTCGTCTGATTGCGGTTCTACCGAGCGGACTCGGCCGATCAGAAACGGATCGGTCTTCTCAATGCCGTCGAGCTCGACGCGAGCCAGGCCGTGACACAGGATCTGAAGTCGTCCTTCGCCCAGTCGTAGCTTCTGTACGACCTTCGCAGCGACACCCACGGTCTGGAGATCCGCTGGGTGGCGAGCGGTCTTGCGGCCATTGCTGGACAGGCCGAACAAGCCTATGACATCTCGTTCTTCCTCGAGACTCTCCGCTAGGCGCAGGCTCCGCTTGTCGGCGATCTGCAGAGCCGCGACGCCGGACGGGAAGAGCACCGTCGTCAAGAGCGGGTAGATTGGCAGCTGCTCCGGGATCGCCGGAAAGCCTTCGCCGGGGTCGTGTGGGGCAGCTGTTTTCGGCATGACTCTCGGATTCCTCGCGGCGATTGTGACACAGCCACCGACGCTGCCTGTGGAATACGGAACATACCGTCACCAAAGGGAAAAGCCTTGTAGTACTCTCGCCTGGGCAGGACGTACGTGACTTCGCGAGACCCGGACTCGACAGCCTCAGGCGCCACCAACGGAAGCCGCGGAAACGGTCTGGTTGACCTTCCTTTGAGGCCCGGAGCTTCCGCGGACCTCGAGTTCGATCCGCTGGGGAGCGCTCCCGAGCCCGGCGTTGGGCCGGCCGGGCCGAGCCCGGGGCGCCCTTCCGATCGGAAGCGGCGCTCGTCCTCGAAGAGGGTTCTCTGGCTGGCGGCGGCGATCGTTGCAGCGATCGTGGTGTGGCTGATGTTCCCGGATCCGCCGCGGGCCGAGCTCTCGAGCGACAGTCTCGACTTTGGGACTCTTCGAGTGGGCGAAGCAAGCGAAGAGCAAACCGTCTCGGTGGTCAATCGAGGTGAGCGGAGGCTCAAGATCGAGTCCCTGTCCTACCAGCCGGAGATGGCCGGGGAGTACGAGTTAGTGGATGAAGACTGCCTGGGCCGCAAGCTCGGCGCCGGGGAGGGCTGCGAGGTGCGCGTCCGCTTTCGACCGCAATCCGCGGGCGACATGAGCTCGCTGCTCACGTTCCACGGCAACGACCGCAACCAGCCCGGCGTCGTGATTGCGGCCATGGCGGTGGCTCCGCAGTTGGGCGTGGCGCCCGCCGCCGTCTCCTTCGGCGTCGTGCCGCTCGAGAGCGAGCCTGTGAGTCAAAGGGTAACCCTTTCCAATGTCGGCACGGCGACTCTCGAGTTCCGGCGCATCCGCATCGAAGGGCCGGCGGCGGGGGATTTTTCCCGTAGCCGCCGCTGCCCCGGCTCAACGCTCGAACCCGGCGACGCCTGCACCTTCGATCTCTTGTTCGAGCCCTCGGTTTCCGGAGCCCGGCAGGGGGTTCTCATTGTCGATAGCGATGCCTTGGAGAGCCCGAGCGAGTTGAAACTCGACGGCACCGGCCTGTGGGACGGCCCTCCCCTCGACCCGAGCGCGAGCCGCCTGGACCTGGGTGAACAGAGACTGGGCGAGAGAGGCGCTCCCAAGCGCATTACCTTTGCGAATCGAACCGGCGGATCCGTATCGGTCGACAAGGCGACGGTTTCCGGCACGTCGTCGTTCGCGTTGATGGAAGACGGATGCGGGGGACGTGTAGTCGCGTCAGGAGCGGAGTGCGCCATCACCCTGACGTTTCTTCCGGTCGAAGACGGGGCGGTAAGCGGCGTGCTGACGCTCTCCGCCGAAGGTGCCAGTGAGGAGGCGACGGTGGATCTGCGCGGGCGGGGGGTGACTCCGAAGGTGGAGGCCAGCGCCAGCGTGCTCGACTTCGGAGATCAACGGGTCGGGTTCGAGAGCGCCCCTCGAACCGTTGGGTTCCGGAACTCGGGCACCGCCACGTTGACCTTTCAGGCCGCTTCGATGGGCGGTAGCGATGGGGCTGAGTTTCTGGTGCGCTCGAACGACTGCGTAGGCAAGCCCCTCGCTCCCGGCAAGAGCTGCGCTCTGGGCGTCGGGTTCGGTCCCTCCAAGGCCGGCGCTCGTCAGGCGGCCCTTGCCGTGCGACCCGGCAGCGGCCTTGAGCCCGTTCGAATAGGGCTTTCCGGTAAGGGCGTGGTCTCGGCGCTAGGGGTCGCCCCGGGGCGGCTCGATTTCGGTGAGGTCTATCTGGGGCGGCTCGAAGCGCTCACTTTGACCTTGACCAACGACGGCTCGGCCCGGCTCAAGTTCGCCGGGTTGCGCTTCGAAGGCGATGACGCGTCGGCGTTCGGCCTCGGCAAGATGGCTTGCGATCTGGAGTCGGGGCTCGGGGCGGGGGCGACGTGCCGATTGGAGGTCGGTTTCGAGCCCGGAGCCGCCGGGCCGTCCCGGGCCGAGCTGGTGCTCGCCTACAACGGGCCCGACAGCCCCGCGCGCATCCAGGTAGCCGGCACCGGCACCAACCCGGCTCCGGCATTCCGGATCTCGACGACGTCTCTTGATCTCGGTTCGGCCCCGGTGGGCAGCCGCGGCGAGATCGGTACCGTTGCAATCAGCAACCCGGGAGCCGCTTGGCTCGAGCTCACCAGCATCACGCTGATCGGCGACCACGCCGCGGACTTCCAGCTGGTCGCCGGCACCTGCGACGGGGTCAGCGCGCTGGCGCCGAATGGCAGCTGCACTGTCGGCGTGCGTCTGGCGCCCGGAAGCGAGGGACCGCGGCGCGCGCGGATTCGTGTGCGGCACGGAGCCGC
>CALZIK010000177.1 GCA_945787635.1 Thermoanaerobaculia bacterium
CGCCGCAGCCATGCTCGCGGCGCTCAAGACCTGGTGGTTGACGGCGGTTGGCACGACCGCGCTCGAGCTCCATCTCGCGCCGGTATCGCTGGCCACCGGCTGGGTGGCTTCGGTCCTGACCGTGGCCGTCACCCTGTGGCTCGCGCTGCGGCAGCTGCGGCTGGTTCCCGCCCCGACCCTGCTCGCGGGCTCGGTCCGTTCCGAACGCAAACGGCCCCCCAGAATCCGGTCCCGAACGGTCGCCATCTCGGCCGGCATCGCCTCGATCGCGCTCCTGGCGGTAGCACCCCTCCTCGGCCCGACCGCCATGGCGCTGGTCGCCATGAGCATCGGTCTTTTTCTCCTGGTCGGGGGTATCGCCTGGCTCGCCCATCGCCTCGGTACCGCCCGGCGCAGCCCGAATCGCCTGACCGGGACCTTCGGTCGGAGCCCGGTCATCGCCATGGGAAGCAGAAACGGTGCTCGCAACGCCGGCCGCAGCCTCGCCAGCGTCGCCCTGATCGCGAGTGCCGTCTTCCTCCTGGTCGTCGTCGGCGCCAACCGCAGGACCGGCACCATCGACGTCGACGACCGCGCGTCGGGCGCCGGGGGCTTCCGTCTGCTGGCGACCACCGACGTGCCGATCCTGGTCGATCTGAACGACGCCGCCCGGCGTTCGGAGCTGGGTTTCTCCGGCGACGACTCGAACGCGCTCGCGCGCTCTTTGATCATGGGGCTGCGCCGCCTCCCGGGCGAAGACGCGAGCTGCCTCAATCTCTACCGTCCGGGCAAGCCGAGCGTCCTGGGCGTACCGGCCGAGATGATCGAGCGCGGCGGATTCGCGTTCCAGTCGGCATCGGAAGCGATCGAGAACCCTTGGGAGCTGCTCGATCGGGAGCTCGAGCCGGGCGTCATTCCCGCGATCGCCGACTATAACTCGGCCATGTGGATTCTCCACTTGGGCCTCGGCGACGACCTCGTTCTCGAGGACCAGAACGGCAAGCCGGTCCGGCTGCGCCTGGTCGGCCTGCTCAAGAAAAGCATCTTCCAGAGCGAGATCCTGGTCTCGGAAGCCGAATTCATCGAGCATTTTCCCCGTCAGTCCGGCTACTCGTTTTTCCTTGTCCAAACCCCGGCCGATGACCGCCTGGAGAGCGAGATGACCGAAATCCTCGAAACCGACCTCGACCGCTTCGGTCTCGACGTAATCTCATCGCGCGAACGCATCACGAACTTCCAGGCGGTCGAGAACACCTATATCGCCACCTTTCAGACCCTTGGAGGTCTCGGGCTTCTGCTCGGAACGATCGGCATGGGCGTCGTGCTTCTGCGCAACGTCCTCGAGCGCCGGGGCGAGCTCGCCACGCTGCGGGCGTTTGGTTTTCGCAAAGGCCTCCTGGCTAGGATGGTGCTGGCGGAAAACGCCGTTCTGCTGGTGGCCGGCATCGCCATCGGAACCATCGCCGGCCTCGCCGCCGTCGTCCCCAACCTGATCTCCGAGGGCCACCACCTGCCGGCCGGGGCGCTCGCCCTGACTCTCTTGCTGGTCCTCGTGGTCGGGATGCTGGCGAGCTCCTTCGCCGTTGCCGGCACCGTGCGCGCGCCGCTTCTCGCCGCGCTCAAGGGTGACTAGCCGGACGCTGGTCGCGCCCCGCCGAGTGGCGGCAACCCCAGATCTCGATTCGCCCGCCGCCGGTCCCAGACCGCGACCGCAATGAACATCATGACGGCTGCGACATTCCACCAGGCCAGGCCTTCGCCCAGATGCCCAGCACCTCCGGGCAGGAGGGTAAACGCGGCTACCGCGAAAAGCACCAGCCTCTCGGGCCGGCCGAGCTCGGTGTAGAGACGCCCGGTGAGGGCGGCGGCAAGCGGTAGGACACCCAACAGGGCCGCTGCCAGGGCCGTCACCACGGCCGTCGCAGGGGCGTTCGAGCCGTCGGGCGAGAGCATCAAGAGCGCCGGGCGCAGGACGAAAACGTAGGGCAGGGCGAAGCCCGCAAGCGCGATCCGAAACGCCGACCAACTGGTTTTCAAGAAAGAAGAACCCGCTATCGAGCTCGCCGCATAGGCCGCCAAGGCCACCGGTGGCGTCACCATCGACATCATGCCGAAGTAGAAGATGAAGAGGTGCGCCGCGAGCGGCACGACACCCAGCTTCGCGAGAACCGGTCCGATCAGGGTCGCCATCAGGAGATAGCAGACCGCCGAAGGCAAGCCCATGCCCAGAATGATCGAGGAAACCATGATCGCGACCAGCGCGAGCAGGAGATTGTTCTGAGCCAGCGGCAGGATCAGCGCCGGGAGGCGCGTGCCGATGCCTGTCAGGGTCACGACACCGATCACGATGCCGACACAGGCCGCCGCCGACACCAACGGCACCGAGTCACGCCCCGCCTTCAGGATGGCTTCAAAAAGACCTCCCGAGCTCAGCCGAGTTCTGCGATGAAAGCTGCTCATCAAGAGAACCGTCGCCAGGGCAAGGCTCACCGCCCGAAACACCGAAAAGCCCAGGAACAGAAAGAGCACCAGACCACCCAGAGCCGAGAGAAAGACGAGCCCCTCGAAGCGGATCATCGAATCCGACCCGCTGTCTTTCATGGCTTTTACCTGCTGCGCTTCGGCGACCTCCTCGGCGTCGTCCGCCTCGTCGCCGAGCCCGAACACCTGGAACCGGCGCGCGGTGAGATGCACGACGGCGAAGATCGAGACGTAGTAGACGAGTGCCGGCAGTAGAGCCGCACGAATGATCTCGAGGTAGGTCACCGGTGGCGTCACGATCTCGAGCATCATGTAGGCACCGGCGCCCATCACCGGAGGCACGAGTGCACCGCCCGAGCTGGCGGCGGCCTCGACGCCGCCCGCCACATGCCGCGGGAAGCCCGAGCTCCTCATCATCGGGATCGTGAACGTCCCGGTAGTCGCCGTATTGGCAACCGCGCTCCCCGAGAGCGATCCCATCAAACCGCTCGACAGCACCGCGACCTTGGCGGCGCCTCCGGTCGACTTGCGAAACAGGCGCCGCGCTCCTTCGACGATGAAGGCGGTCGCGCCGGTCGCCTCGAGCAGGGCGCCGAACAGCACGAACAAAAAGACGTAGGTGAACATCACCCGCAGGGCGATGCCGAAGACACCCTGACTCTGCAGAAAGGTCTGGGCCACGATGCGCTCGGCGCCGTAGCCCCGGTGGGGAAGTAGCCAATCGGGAAGCGACGATCCGAGGTACGCGTACAGCAGAAACGCGCCCGCAAGCGCCGGCAGCACCCACCCGATCGTCCGGCGGGTGGCCTCGAGCACAACGAGCAGCCCCACGGCTCCGATCAGAAAGTCGAGCCCGGTTTCGGCGCCCGCCCGGTCTCCCAGAGATGACCCGAGAAGCCAGGAGCTCTCGAAGAAGGGCTCGGTCTGGACAACGACCCAACCGCAGACCGCGAGCGCCAGGCCGGCCAGGATCAGGTCACCAAACGCCGCGAGCGGCGAATGCTCGCCCACCTTGCGGCGACCGCCGAGAAAGCAGATCGTGAGCCCCAGCGCCGCGAAAATCGCAAGTTGTGATTGTGGGGCGAGCTGCGGGTAGTTGATCTCGAGCAGCGCGAAGATCGGCAGTATCACCGCCGCCACGGCGGCAATGCGTGATCTCAGTCCCTCTTCCAGCGTCATTCGCCGACGGCGGGATCCGGCGCCGGCTCGGAGGCAGTCGCCTCGGGCCACAGACCGATCTCTCGGTAGAACCGCACCGCGCCCGGATGAAACTCGACGCCGGTGTTACGAACCGCCACTTTAGGATTGATCGCCTTGCCGGCCGGGTGTTTCTCGACCACTTCGGCCCGGTTCTCATAGATCGTCCTGGTGACCTGATAAACCAGCTCCTCGCTGACCGAAGCCGCGGTCACCAGATGCATCGAGCCGACGTTCATGCCTGCGAAGTCCCCGTCCTGCCCGCGATAGGTCCCGGCGGGAATCGTCGCACGGTCGAAGAACGGATACTCGGCCACCAGCTGCTCCACCGCCCCGGACTCGAAGGGCACGTAGGTGATCTCCTGCGACGAGGACGCCTGGGTGATCGACGCCGTCGGTATCGCCCCACCCAGAAACGCCGCGGCAGCCGAGCCGTCGGCCAGCAGATCGACCGCACCGGACTGGGTGGCATTGAGTGGCGAGAGATCAGCGTAGGTGAGCCCATGGGCCGCCAGAATCGGCCGCAGGAAGTACTCGAAGCCCGCGCCCGCCGGCCCCAGGACAACCCGCTTGCCGCGCAGGTCGGCAATCGTCGCGACCCTCCCTTTCTTAGGTGCGATGAAAAGCGCCACGTTCGGCGCCAGGGTCATCACCGCCTGTACCCCGAACGGCTTCTCCCAACCCTCTTCGCCGCGCACCGCGAAATAGGTGATCGCCGCGTTGGCGAGCGCAAAGTCGAGCTCTCCGCTCTCGAGGCGGCGCAGATTCTCCTGCGTGCCCTTGGTCGCCTCGGCCGTGATCTGCCAACCCATCTCGCCCGGATGAGCGTTCAAGACTTCGGACAGTGCTCCGCCGACGACGAAGAACGCGCCTCCCGGCGGAGCCGTGCCGATGCTCAGGAACCGACTGGAGACGCTTTTGGCCTCGCCTTCCGGAGCGGCGCCAGAGCCGTCTCCCGAGCAGGCGGTGGCACAAATCAAAACGGTGGCGCAAAGCGCCGCGAGCACGATTCTGGGACCGGTAGCTTTCGCGAACATCGCGAGAGCTTAGCAAAGAGAGATCAGCCGCTCCTAACGGCGCGATGCCTTTGCGGCGGCCGCAATCGAGAGCTTGATGCCGAGTGATCTTCGGTCCTGAGGCCCGGGGGTCCAGGCACGCTCGGCCCAGACAATGAAGAGACGCTCGGACGCTCCGACAACCGGGCCAAGCTCGATCTCGATTCGCCCGGGTTTAGTGAAGACGAACTCGTGCGTCGCCTCGCCATCCTCGAGGAAGAAACGAAGTGGAAACTCGGCGCCTGAGCCGGAGTGCACTGAAATCCGCTTCGCGATCCCGACCGCACCCGGATTGCGCACCACGATTCCCACCGGCTGGGCGCCGCGGGTCCAGCCATCCCAGTGCGCCCGGAACAGCACGGTGTCCGCGTCGAGCTCCTGAAATCCGGTCCGGCCCGAGAGCACGTCCTCCACGAGCCTTCGGCGGCCGGCGGGATCGGGCTGCTCTCTCAGCGCGCCCAGCCGTTGGGCGATAAAGAGCGGCTGCTCGAACTGCGAAGAGCCCTTCACCGAGACCATCATCCGTTCCAACACCTGGTCTGCGTCCAACAGAGCCTCTTCTGGACAAGGCGCGGTGTGATCCGCAATACGGCCCTTCTGGAGCGCTCCGGTGACCAGATCCAGAGCAAACCAGTTCTGGCATTGGACGGCAAAGACTTGGTTCACCGTCTTGCCCGTGCTCAGAAAGACACGATCTGGCTCGAGGAAGGGCTGGAGGATCGAAGCGCCCTCGAGCCACACGCGTGGCGCGATGCCCAGGTAATCGATGACTGTCGGCGCGACGTCGATCGTCTGGGTATTCACAGCCATCGAGCCGGTCGGCTCGGCTCTCGGGAACCGAACCAAAAGCGGCATCCGGGTAATCGTTGACCAGCTGGCGGCGTGATCCGATGTCACCACAATGACAGTGCTTTCCAACTCCCCGCTTGTCTCGAGAAAGGCGAAGACCTCTTCGATGTAGCCATCGAACCCGAGGATCGCGTCGTCGACAAAATTCGCCTCAAAAGGACGCGACTGGCGCTTGCCGGCAGAGAAGTGTCGTCGCGCGGGATGCAACGTGGGTCCATGGCTGTCGAGAAGGTGTAGCTGGGCCAGGAAGGGCCGCGGTGCGGTCGCGAGATGACGCAGCAGGCCATCGATTCTGCCGCGATCCGATGTCAACATCGGCTCCTCGTCTACGACTCTCGCTTCGACCTCGTGCAGATCGACGAGCCCCGCCGCGTGCCGTAACCGATCGAAAAGGCGCCCTCCTGAGAGCTCTAGAAAGAAGCGCTCGGCAGGAAACGACCGACCGTACCGGGCGACCAACGGCACTTCAGCGCCAGCGAACGACCTGCCGTTGGCCACTTGAAATCCGTCTCTGAGATTCTGGTCGTAGGCATCGACGAACTCCCGAGTGCCGACCTGAATACCGTAGTAACCCGCCTGCCGCAGGAGGCCCGGCAGATGCTGGTAGGTATCTTTGCCTTGGAACACGTCGAGTTGCCCGACGACACCGGTCGTGATCGGAAGCTTGCCCGACAACAGGGCGCCGTTCGCTCCGGCGGTATGGGCCGCATTGGCGAAATGATTCTCGAAGATCAAGAACTCGCCGCGCCGCTCGTCGAGAAAGGGCGTGGTCTTTCTTTCATAGCCGTAGACGGACATTCGGTTCGCGTCGATGCCGTCGGAGGAGAGCAGGAGAACGTTGTAGCGCTTGCCGGATCGCGCGGCGGTTGCCTCAGCTTCCGGCGCGGGCTGATAGCGCCAGCCCGCCGCGACCAGGGATGCGACTCCGATCGCCACGACGCCCTGCCAGATGCCACGCTCGAGTGGCCGGCCGGGCGCCTTGAGGGCCCGTGCCAAACAGCCCCAGAGAACCACGACCACCAGGGCCACGGCCGCGAGGTAGCCGTACCGAGCCGGCGAGGTGAAATCACCGATGTTGAAGCCCAACACCGTCTTGGTGAAGTTCTCGACCAGCAAGAAGACGGTGGCGCCACCCATCAACGCTGCGGGCATGGACCCCGCCACTGCCGCCGCTCCTCGTGAAACGACCGCCGCCAAGGCTCCGAACCCAAGGGCAAGCGAGACTGCTGCGATCGACAGCGGCAGCGCCGACGCGAGGAGAATGCCGAACCGGTCAGGCCAGGCGAGAGGAGAGAACATCGACGGCTTGGTGACGAAGAACAGCCACTCCGAAGCGGTGTAGGCCAAGGCGCCAAAGACAGCAGCCAGCGCGGCGCGGATCAGAACGCGGCGCGTACCGAGCGAGGAGCTCACGAGTCGGGCACTCTAGCCACCTTCGAAGCCGGAACGGTCCGCCTCTCTCCAGCCTGCAACCGCCGGAAGGGCATAGAGGGCCGCTTCGCTGTCGGTCCTGAGCAACAGCAGCGAGCCCGCGAGCGCGGGCGGATTCCAAGTCTTGCCATCGAAGGCGACCAGGCTCCCTAACTCTCGGAGCTCTTCCGGGTTGGGCTCGATCAGCACCACCTCGCCGTGCTCGGTCGTGACAAGCAACAGGTCACCGGCCAGGATCACTTGACCGTGCCCGTAGCGGCCCTTTTTCCAGCGCCGTTCGCCGGTAGCCGGGTCCAGGCAGACCATGACGCCGTCGTCGAGCCCGTAGACGAAGCCCTCGTGTTCCACCAGATTGGTGAACTTGGCCTTCATGCGCGGGCTCTCCCAGAGCGTCGCGACGTCGAAAGCGCCCGCGGTTTCGCTCACCCGATAGAGCTTCGCGCCGACTCCGTAGCCACTCGACACGAGGACGCGATCCGCGCCCAGTGCCAACGGGACCGCGACGTTGGGCTGCTCGGCCGGCCAGCTCTCGGACCACAGAATCTCGCCGGTCTCCGAATCGTGCGCAGCGATCGAGCTCTGGTTGCGCATCAGAATCTGCCTGCGCCCGGCGAGCTCGAGCAACACCGGCGAGGAGTAGCTGGAGGTGTCGCTGCCGGCCGTCCAGGCGAGCTCACCGGTCGAGCGGTCGTAGGCAACCAACGACCGGTTGGAGGCGCCTCCGGCGCTCACCACGACCCGCTCTCCGACCACGAGCGGCGAGCCGCTCTTGCCCCACTCCCGATTGCCGGCGCCGTGCTCCTTCAGAATGTCGTGCGACCAGAGCGGGCGGCCGGTGGCAAGGTCGAGCGCGTTCAGGATGCCGGTCGCCCCGAGAGTGTACACCGCGTCGCCCTCGATCGTGGGCGTCGCGCGCGGGCCGACACCGCCGATCGTGGTCTCGTAGCGAGCCTCGTCGGCGTGACGCCAGAGAACCTCACCGGTCGCAAGGTCGTAGGCCACGACCTGCTCCTGGTCGCCGCGCTGCTCCTGGGTCACGGCTCGCTTGTCGACCACCGCGAACCCCGACCAGCCGGCACCCACCTCGCGTCGCCAGACCTCGCGCGGCGGTGAAGCTTGCCAGTCCGAAGCCAACCGCACGCCAGGGACGGTCGCGTTGCGGCTCGGGCCCAAGAACTGGGGATAGTCGCGGCTCACGCCACGGTCGAGCCGCGCCGGACCGAACGCAGCCCGATTCTCCGCACCGTGCGCCGAATCAACGACGTTCGAAGGCTCTTCGAACCTTGCCTTGAGGCCGAGAATCGGGACGAGGTCCCCGGACACGCCACGAATCGTGAGGATTTGGGAGGCCGCCACCGCGGCGACGATCGCCGCGCCCAGAACTGCAAGGCGCCCCTTCCACGGCGCCCGCGACGCCAGCACGAACCAAATCAAAAGCAGCAGCAGGGCGATCACCGTTGCCGCCATGGTCTGCATCACCTTGTCCTGACGAGTCTGGTCCACCAGCCACCAGGCCCTGCCAAGGAATCCCACAAACAAAGTCAGGACGACCACCGCGGGCCACCATCTGAGACCGGAGCCATCGCGCATGCGACAATGATAGCCGCCCCGATCCACCCGAGGTCTCGCCTGTGAGTCACGACGAGTCAAAGAAGAAAAAAAAGGTATCTCTGGCCGCGGTTCGTCGCGAGGCCAAGCGGGTCATTTGGGAGTATCGCTGGCGGCTGGCTCTGGGTCTCGTGTTGCTGGTGATCGGCAGGCTCTGCGGAATGGTTCTGCCGGCGTCATCCAAGTTCCTCATCGACGAGGTCATCGGCAAGAGCCGCTACGACATGCTGCCCACGATCGCGGCGGCGGCGGGCGGCGGAGCCGTCATTCAAGCGATCTCCTCGTTCTCCCTGGCCGTACTCCTGGGAGCCGCGGCTCAGCGCTCGATCAACACACTGCGCCTGCGCGTTCAGAGCCATGTCGGCCGCCTGCCGATCTCTTTCTTCGAGAATCACAAGAGCGGCGAGTTGATTTCGCGGATCATGACCGATCCGGAAGGGGTGCGGAATCTGGTTGGGACGGGTTTCGTGCAGCTCGTCGGTGGTCTGCTCAGCTCGACCGTCGCCTTTTCGGTGCTGCTGTGGTTGAGCTGGCGCTTGACGCTCGTCACCATCGTTTTCGTGGCGATCTTCGGAGTGATCATGGTGATCGGCTTCAGCCGCCTGCGCCCGCTGTTTCGCGAGCGCGGGAAAATCAACGCCGAGATCACCGGACGGCTGGTCGAATCCTTGAACGGCGCCAAGATCGTCAAGGCCTACACGGCCGAGGACCGCGAGGAGGCCACCTTCGCCGGCCAGACCCAGAAATACGTCGATCTGGTGGTCAAGGCGGTGATCGGGATCTCCGGCATGTCGACGCTGGCGAGCCTGATCTTCGCGATCGTAGCGCTCACGATCGGCGTCGTGGGCACCCGCTTTGTCGCCTCCGGCACCATGACCGTCGGCGACCTCTTCATGTTCCTGATCTTCACCGGCCTCATGGTGACTCCGCTCGTTCAGATGAGCGCGATCGGTACCCAGATCACCGAGGCCTTCGCCGGGCTCGACCGCATCTACGAGATTCTCGAGCAGCCAACCGAGTACGACGAAGAAGCCGCGCGCCACGCGCTCAGCGAGCTCAGCGGAGATGTTCGTTTCGAACGGGTCTGGTTCGAATACAAGGAAGGCGTACCTGTACTTCGAGACGTTTCCTTTGAGGCGCCGGCCGGGACCACCACCGCGCTCGTCGGCTCGAGTGGAGCGGGAAAGAGCACCGTCATCGCCCTGGTTCTGGCCTTTCGGCAGCCCACCCGCGGGCGCGTTACTGTCGATGGCAGGGACCTTGCCGAGATCCGCCTGCGCGACTACCGCTCCAAGCTCGCCGTCGTGCTCCAAGACGACTTTCTCTTCGACGGCACGCTGGCGGAGAACATCGCCTACAGTCGGCCCGACGCCACCCGCGCGGAGATCATCGAGGTCGCCAAGCTCGCGCATTGCGATGAGTTCATCGAAGGCTTCGCCGACGGGTACGAGACGGTGATCGGCGAACGGGGCGTCAAGTTGTCGGGAGGGCAGCGCCAGCGGGTGTCGATCGCGCGCGCCATGCTCGGTGACCCACGGGTCTTGGTCCTCGATGAAGCCACCTCGAGCCTCGACAGCGAAAGCGAGCAGTTCATTCAGGAAGGACTCGAGGCGCTGCGCAGCGGGCGCACCACGTTCGTCATCGCGCACCGGCTGTCTACCGTCCGAGATGCCGACCAGATCCTGGTGCTCGAAGACGGCGAGATTGTCGAAGGCGGCAGCCACGAGGAGCTGATGGAGCGCAACGGCAGATACCGCGAACTCTACGAGAAACAGTACCGAATCGAGAGCAATCGGTTTCGCAACCCGGGCGAACGCTTTCCGGAAGACGAGGCGGAAGCAGACGGCAAGAGCGCCTCCCAGCGAGACGACTCGGTTCCGACCCTGGGCGGGCTGAGCCGCTCCGGGCTCTAGGGCCGCAAGCGGGCACCCATGGACCTCGCGCTGGTTCTGGTCGGCATCGCCCTTCTCTACGGCGGTGGAGAAGCCCTCGTCCGGGGGTCCGTGCGATTGGCTCGTGCGGTCGGCTTGAGCCCGCTGGTGATCGGGCTGACGGTGGTGTCGTTCGGGACCTCGACCCCCGAGCTCGCCTCGACTCTGGCAGCCACTCTGAGGGGTGCTCCAGCGGTTGCATTCGGCAACGTGGTCGGTTCGAACATCGCGAACATAGGCCTGATTCTCGGCTGCACCGCGCTGGTCTGGCCGCTGGCCACTCAGGCCCGGTTCCTGCGCCGGGAGGTGCCGTTCATGCTGGCGGCCTCGGGGCTTCTTTTTCCGCTAGCCGTCGACGGCCGGATCGGCCGGGTCGAAGGGCTTTTTCTGTTTCTCCTGTTGGTCGCGTTCCTGGCGTACCTACTCGCCGGGGTTCGGGACGCCGGACCCCTGACCCGGCAGGAATTCGAGACCGAGTACGGTGGCACCCGGCGTGGCCCGTGGGGTGCGCTGGCGCTCGTCCTGCTCGGGCTGGCGCTGCTCTTTACCGGAGCCGAGGCGTTGATTCACGGGGGGCTCTCGCTGGCGCGCAAGTTCGGCATCAGCGAGAGGGTCATCGGGTTGTCTCTCGTGGCGCTCGGGACAAGCCTGCCGGAGCTAGCCGCCTCGATCGTTGCGGCCCTCAAGAAGGAAGGCGACATCGTGCTCGGCAATCTCATCGGCTCGAACATCTTCAACGTCCTGTGTATCCTCGGTATCACCGCTTTCGTTCGCCCGGTGGAGGTCGACTGGCTCGCCAGCTGGCCGGACCTCGTGGTCATGCTCGCTCTATCGGCTCTGATCTGGCCGTTTCTCGCCACCCGTCTCAAGCTCGAGCGCTGGGAGGGTTTCCTGCTTCTCAGCGGCTACGTCGTCTACATGGCGATTCTGTTCAGCTAGAGACTACCCTTCGCCTCCAGCTTTTCGAGAATCGCGCCGATCCTCTCGACCGTGGCCTGGTAGCCGATCTCGTACAGCTCGCGGGTCTTCTTGGCGAAGATGCCGAATCCGGCGAGCTCGGGGGGTGACAGCAGCATGTCGCACTCCCGAAACTTGGGCCGCGAATTGAGAAACATCGCGACCTCGAAGGCCCGCTGTGACACCGCGAGAGTGCTCTTGAGCTCGGCCTGCTCCGGTGAACGCAAGGGGCTTGCGTAGACACCGACGATCGCATCGCACAGTACCTGCAGCGGCTCGATCGGAAAGTTGTTCAGCACGCCGCCGTCGGAGTACAGACGTCCCTCGAACCTCAACGGCGTGAACACGATCGGAACCGCGGACGAAGCGAGCAGCGCAGGAATCAGGGGGCCGTGGGTAAAAATCTCCAGGCGCGCCGCCAGCATGTCGGTCGCGGTCACGAAGAGCTTGATGTTCAGTGACTCGAAGGAGTCATCCGGAAAGTACTCACTAAAGAGACCCCGATATTTGTCGATGTCGACCAGCCCGGGCTTGCGCAGCGTCAACCTCGACAGTCTTCGCGGATTGGTCCGCTCGAAGAAATCGATCATCTCGTCGGCGCTGTGCCCCGCGCCGTAGAGGGCGCCGACCAGCGCGCCCGCGCTGGTTCCCGCGATGCACTCCGGCCGGACGCCGTGATCCTGGAGCGCCTGCAACACCCCAACGTGCGCGACACCCCTCATGCCTCCTCCCGAAAGCACGACTCCGATTCTGTGCTGCATATCGACCGCTCCTGCTGACCCAGCCCGTGAGGACCTAGTTTGGAGCCTGCATAGCCGTCCTCGAAGCGTTCAGGTGCTCCGGTTCGGGAGTAGCCGAGTTCTCATGGAGCGGAATCGAGACCACGAACGCGGCACCACCTTCCTCGGACTTCGGCTCCACCTCGACTCTGCCTCCGTGCGCCTTCGAGAGGTTCCGAACCGTGACCAGGCCAAGTCCGGTGCCCTTGGCCTTGCCAGTGGCAAATGGCTCGAACAGGCTTCCGAGTCGTTCCGGACTGATTCCGGGTCCGGTGTCCGCGACCCGGACGTGAAACTCGAAGTCATCGAAATAGGCTTTGACCAAAACGACGCGCTCGTCGGGCCATCCCGAAAGAGCATCTCTGGCGTTGCCCACCAGGTTCTCGAGAATCCTGCCGAAGCGATCCGGGTCCAGAGCCACCTTGAAATCCCCGGGGGTTTCATTCCTCAGGTGCATCTCGATGCCTTGCCCCGCCAGGTGCTTCTTCATCGGCTCGAGGACCTTGGGAAGGTATGAAGAGATCGAAAGCTCCACCCGCTTGAGCTCGGTGCCGCCACCGCGAGCGTACTCGAGAATCTCGTTGGTCATCCTCTGCAGTCGCTGGGTCGCCGTTTGAACCTGCTCGATGTCGGCAACTAGCTCCTCCTGGCGGCCGCCTCCGACCGCGATCGAATGCGCCAGATCGGAGTACCCGACAATCAGGGTGAGCGTGTTGCGCAGATCGTGAACCAACGTGCTCGTGATCTGGCCGATGGCGGCCAGGCGCGTCTCGCGCTCGCCGAGCTGGCTCTCAATCCGGGTGGCGCGCAGTTGCGCCGCTACTCGGGCCAGCAGCTCTTCCATCGAGAACGGTTTGGTGACGTAGTCGTCGGCTCCGATCTGCAGTCCTTCCACGGCGGCTTCCGATCCCGCCTTCGCGGTCACCAGGATGATCGGCATCGCCTGGAGCATCGACTCTGCGCGCAGGCGCCGGCACAGCTCATAGCCGTTCATGCCCGGCATCATCACGTCGGCGATGACCAGCTGCGGCCTCAAGCGCAGCGCTTTCTTGAGCCCCTCGACCCCGTCGGCAGCGGTCTCGACGCGATACTCGCGTGAAAGCTCACTGGCGAGATAGGCCCGAAGGTCGGCATTGTCATCCACGACCAGGATCAGGGGGGCGCCAGCGGGCGCCTTCTTGGCAGGCAGCGAGTCCTCGGCCAGCCGCGGTTGGCGGATATCGGCAAGCAGCGTGTCGCTTCGGGATCTTCGCTGGTACTCGCGTTTGGCGAGCATATCGGCGCGCGCCCGGATCATCTGATCCTCGCGCCGGCGCGGGCTCACCCTTCGATCCGCAGCTACCCCGACGTCTCGCGGCAGGGTCACCCGGAAGATCGAACCCCGCCCGACCTCGCTGTCGACCACGACGTCACCCCCGTGCAGCCGCGCCAGCTCGCGCGCCAGAGTGAGCCCCAGGCCGGTGCCCTCCGCGCGTCGGGTCAGACTACTGTCGACCTGGTGAAAGCGGTCGAAGATCATTCCGCGCTGATCCTGGGCAATGCCCGGACCGTTGTCCTCGACCTCGAAGAAAATCGCTCCCACCTCGGTGCCGGCCTTGACGACGATCTTGCCGCCGTCCGGAGTGAATTTCAACGCGTTCGAGAGCAGGTTGGCGGCGATCATCTCGACCTTGTCGGGGTCGAACGCGAAGCTCGGAAGGGTCTCCAGTCCCTCGGTAACGATCTCGATGCCCTTGCGGCCGGCGTGGGGAAGGCTCGCCGTTACCAGGTCCTCGAGAATCTCCGACAGATCGGATTCGGCCAGATCCAGGTGTAGCTGCCCGGCCTCGAGCTTGGCGGTGTCCAGCAGTTGGTTCACGTGGCG
Source organism: Thermoanaerobaculia bacterium (assembly GCA_945787635.1). Taxonomy (GTDB): domain Bacteria; phylum Acidobacteriota; class Thermoanaerobaculia; order Multivoradales; family JAHEKO01; genus CALZIK01. The sequence goes on from CALZIK010000177.1 coordinate 14,132, forward strand.
TAAAAGTCGATGAGTATTTGCGAGAACCGCCCGCAGCAGCGTCTTGTGCTCGTCGTTGCGCTCGTCGTGAAGCAATGTCTCGACGGGTCCGAGCATCAACGTCAGTGGGGTCCGAAGCTCGTGACTGACGTTGGCGAAAAACGCGGTCTTCGCTTCGTCCAGCTTCTTGAGCTCCTCGTTGGCTCGCTCCAACCGCAGGCGCAGCGAGAGGTCCCGTCGACGGCTGCGCAGGCTCGAGATGGTCGCCAACCAGGTAAATGCGGCAGTGCCGGTGAGAAAAAACACCGGCGGCACCATCTCGGTGGAAGCGCCGTGCCGGTACAGATTGACGGCCACGTAGATGAGAATGAAGCCCCCACAGGCTTGCAGCGCTCGCTGTGCCGACCACGGCATGAAGTACCCGACGGCAAAGAACACGATGATGATGCCCACGAAGTAGTTGCTCGTGAAACCGCCAAGATCGGCGTTGATCATCGAAATGCCCACGACCGAAAGATAGGCCCCGAACAACACGATCCATTCGGCGTAGCGCCTGGCGAATCGCGAGTACACGACGCCTAGTGCGATCAAGTACACCGCCAACACGAGCAGGCGGATGACCAGGAACCGTAGCCTCAGCTCAGGAGCGACAAACGCGTCGAGAAGCCAGAATGCCGGATAGAGAACGATCACCGCCCACAGCAGGAAGCGAGCTCGCTCCACCATGAAAGCCCGGCTCTCCTTGGCGAACTTCGCCTCGAACTCGGGGAACCGTAGCGGCGGCGCTGGTGTCTCTTCGTTGCTCATGTCTTGACGGCGCGAAGAATCACCGCTGCGGGAGGCCTACCGAACGACGGAAGGACCGAGATCTGGCCGAAGCCGGCTTCCCTGGCAAGACTTTCGAGCTCGGGCGGGCTGTAGAAGTGGAAGCGGCCGTCCTCTTCGAGCTCCACCAACCGGCTGATCGAGTTTCCGAAGTAGCGAAGCGAGTCGAGCAGACCTTCGGTCTCTTCGGCGCTGCTCGCCTCTTCGATAAGGTACTGAGCCGCCTCCGAGTATAGCTTCGACGGATCGAAGTTCGACAGGACCGACGAAATCACCGCAACCCCGTCAGGCCGCAGAAGCCGGCGAATCTCGGAGAGAAACCCGCTCGCGTCGGTCAAGTAAGGCACCAGTAGGGACGCCCCAATTCGGTCGAAGGATTCCGATTCGAAATCCAGTTCGGGCCGACCGCGCGCCTGGCCGAAGTCGAGATGCCGAAAGTCGAGGTCCTCGGCCGTGTGCGGCGAATCGGATGCCTCCCGCGTCGCATCCAGAACGAATCGCGAGGCCCGCGAAATCTCGAGCACGATCTCGCGCTCCTCGGCGGAGAGCGAGGGGCACAGCTCCTTGATGCGCTCGGACTTCGCCCGCCGGCCACGGAGGACGGCGTGAAGCTCCCGGCCGTACGAATCGCTCAGCCTTTCGGCCAGCCGCGGCGTGAAGCCTTCGATCCGCCCGACGAGCTCCCTGACTCCGAAGAGCCGACCTTCGATGAAGTCTCGAATCGGAGCCAGGCGCAGCGTGTCGAGATCGATCTCGACACCGTTGAGCGCTGCTCCCGGAGGATCGCCCTGGATCAACTCGTCGAGCTTGTCGCGGGTCTTGACCACGGCTTCGGGCACCACATCCAGGAAGGTGAGAGATTCCAACCCGCCGCACTTCGCCGCTTCGCGAGCGATCTCAACGGTGAGATTGCCCGTGCCGCAACCGAAATCCGCCACCGCCTGGCCTTTCTGGAGGTCGAGCAGCTCCGCCTGCTCCCGCATGAAGGCACGGTACTCGGGATGAGACAGCATAATGTCGTAGCCCACGCCCTCGACCGGACCACCAAACAGGTGCTGGCGCCAGAACTCCCCGGCGTCGCCGAGCGTCAACTTGCCTACCCGGCTCCACTCGAGATCGCTCTGCCGGGTGAGTGCTATCAGGTTCGGCTCAACAGCAGGTCGGTCGTCACGGAAGATGTGCTTCAAGATCGTCTCGCTGACAACTTTCGCGACCTCGATGGCCTCTGGCCCCTCCTTGACGACATGGCCGGTCGGAAACTCGAAGATCTCCCGAATACCCGATCCCGGAGCGTCGAGCATCGCCCGCACCCGAGACCGTGTCACCCAGTGATCGAAGCGCCCCAGCATCCAGGTCACCGGCACCCGGATCCGGCTCATGTCTTCCCTAGCGTCGTCCAGGAAAGCCATCTTGTCCTTGATGGCTGTCCCGTAGAGCGAAGGCCCGTTGACCGGCCGGCCGTGGATCAGGATCGTCTCAGGACCATTCCCTTCGACATACGACCCGAACAGGTCGAGCCCGGCCAGGTAGTTTCGCATCACGTCCTGCGCGTCCGGACATCCGAACGGAGCGATCCAAAGGTCGACTAGCTCCGGACGCCGAAGAACCACTTTGCGCGCCGGAATCGACGCGAGCGAGACGGTCACCAGGGTCTGTTTCTCGGGGCTGAATCGCTTGCTGAGATACTCGAGTGAGGCTTCCATATCGGCACGCAGGTGGTCGAACGTCCAGTTGAAGTTGTTGCGGCCCTCGGCCACCAGCTGCGGGTCCATGGTGCTCTCACCGACCAGGTGTGATCCGTCAAAGCGCAGCACCACGCCTCGTTTTCTGATCTTGGTGAGGTTGTCGAGGACAGTTCGCGCCAGCAGCCCGAAGAGCTCCTTGCGTTTCAGCAGCGCGGGAGCGATCACTACGGCCACGTCCGGCCTCTGTTCCAGGTCATGGGTGTCGAAATTTGCGTCGATCAGAGCCGCGACCGTGTCACCGCGGTCGTTTCGGTAACGAGCCACCTCGAGCTCGTCCGTTTCTTCGCGCGTCTGACGAGACAGCATCAGCGAAAGCCGTCCTCCGATAGCCGACACCATGCGCCCCAGTTGGCGCGTCCACCTCCGGTCAGCCGTTCGTTCGACTGTGCCGGCGAACGAGTCTCGCCCGGCCTCCTCGACCGCCTCGAACGAAAGCCCTACCCTCAATTCCTGCGCGTCCGAGCGGGTGACGTACCGCACTGTTGCGCCTTCGACAGGCAAGCTTCGCCCCTCACCCTGGAGCAGGAAATCGGGGAAGCGCATCCCGGGGACCACAAGCGAGTCGGACGGCAGGCGCAAGGAAGCGCCGCGATCGGTTAAATCGGAGACCGGCAGCCGCACCGCCTCGCCCAGTCCGTTGTTCGAAAACTGAATCCAGCTGCCGTTGGTGGACGCGGTTCGCGGCTGGCTCCGGCGCTCGGAAAGATAGATCCGCTCGGGCAGCAGAATCGTCGGCTGCTGGCCGCCCGCGAGCACGATGGCCTCGAACGCGTAAAACAACGGACCGGCGGAAAAGACGATATAGAGCACCTTGGTTGTGGGCTGAATGGGACGCTGAAGCCCGCCGAGGTGCAACAGGCCGGCGTCCAGGTCCATAACCCGCGCCTCGGTGTCGAACTTCTCGATGCTGCAAACCTGCCGTGCGGCCGATGAGCTGATCTCCTCGAAGACCGTGATCTCGCAGCCTTGATCGACCGCCTGTCTGAAGATCTCGGTGATCTCGTCGCGCTCTCCCAGAGGTAGAAGGCTACTCGGCAGGTCCTTACCCAGATGTCGCTGAAGATGAACGATGGTCTCGTCGGTCTCGTAGTAGCCGGTGTAACTGCGCAGGCGCGACCGGCCCCGAGCCGACAGCTCTTCGAAGCGCACCCCGACTCCGCCGCTACCCGCGCGGACCACTCTGGCCCGGGTGGGCACGGATCGACCTCCGGTCGGCAGCACGATGTCGAGTTGCACCAGATCACCGTCGCCGAGCCGGCGGTCGCTGCGGATAAAGGCGCCGTCCGAGCTGAGGTCGGTGATCACGCCCTCGAACGAGCTCCCGTTCGCGGCTACCGCCGCTTGGGCGATCGTGGGTCTGCGGGGTGATCTTCGAAGCTGCTGAGACACGGTCAGACTCCTGAATGTTCCAATAGGGGTCACCGGCACCGGCACCAACCCGTGCTCCCAACCCGCTGCCAACCGTGACCCCGGAAACCGGATCCTAGCAGGCCCGGTACTTTAACTGCCATTGTCAAAGCGTTTTCCAGTTTGACCCGGTTCGGGATCAAGCCGAATCGAGCTCCTCGACCGCCAGCTCGCCGAGCTCGGCGATCGCCGTTTCGAATCCCCGCGTCAAGGTCGCCGGATCAGGAACCAAACCCACGTCGGTGGCAATTCCCACGCGGACACGGTCGTTGTAGCTCAGGATGCTCACTCCCAGACCCAGGCGACCGGATTGGGGCACCCAGAACATCATGTCGCCAACCTCCGAGCCGCACACGAACAGCGGCCGGCGCGGCCCCGGCACGTTGGTCATCACCGCGGTCGCGTTCTTCGAAAGCAGCTTGACGACTCTGCTTTGAAGACCAGCGTGGGTCGCGCCGAGGGCCTTTAGAACCGCATAAACGACAAACGCCTCGGGCGACTTCTTGAGGCGATCCATGCGCTTCTTGACCTCAAGCACCCGATCGCGCCGGTCGGCATGACCAACGGGCAACGCCAGATACACCAGACCGAACTGGTTGCCGAGGGTCGTGTCGCCCGGCGGACGGATGTTGACCGGGATGACGGCGCGCACGTCTCGCCCTGGCGGTGTCTCGCCGCGTTCCTCGAGGTAGCGCCTGAGGGCCTCGGTCACCGCGGCTAGAAGCACGTCGTTGACCGTGCCGCCCAGACTCTTGCCGATCGCCTTGACCGAATCGAGCGGCACCTCCGCGGACCAGGTCGCCCGCTTACGCGTACCGAGCTGTCCCTTGAAGCAGGTCCGTGGGTCGGCTCGCATCGAAAGCAGGCGGCCGAGGGAGAGCGCCGCGCCGCCACCCGCCCTGAGTGCCTTGAGCAACCGTCCCGAAGGCGCCACCGACGCGTGCGATTCGTCGCCCTTCGTTGACGCGCCAACGCGGGCAATCTCCGACTGTTCAGGGTCGGGATCGGCAAGACCCAGCACCACCTGCATCAAGGACATACCGTCGCCGATGCAGTGATGAATGCGGCACACCAGCGCGGAACCGCCCCGGAAACTCTCGATGAAGCGAAACTTCCACAGCGGCTTTGCGAAGTCGAGCGGGGTGCACATCTCGTCGCTCACCAGCTCCTCGAGCGAGTCACGGTCGTCCGAGACCGTGAGCTCGGTCCGCAGAATGTGCTCCGAGAGAACAAACCTGTCTTCCACCCAGGCGGGCTTGCCGAGGCCCCCTTTCGGATCCACCACTCTCATCCGGAAGCGTGGGTGCGCCAGGAGCTTTTCCTCGACACGCCGGCAGAGGTCCTCGTAGACCAGCGGCTTGCGAAAGGTCCACATACCGGTGATGGTCATGAGGTTCGTCGGATCCTCCATCCGCAGCCACGCGCTGTCGGCAGCCGTGAGGGGCGTCGGTGAAAGAAGGTTCTCAGCCATCAGGAAGAGCGGTCCTGGCCCGCCTCTGTGCTACACCGTGGGCGGACCCGACTTGTATCCTAGCCTCCGGTAGTTTCGTCGAGCTCATCGAGTACGGCTTCGGCCGCCTCACGTCGGGATGCCGGCACGAGAACGACCGCACCCAGCAGCCGGTCGTCGGAGCCACCACCGAGCGAGCCGAAAGGATACAACCCCTGAGCCTCGTCACCTTGCACTATGTGGGGGATCCCGGCACCGCTGAGAACCGACTTGACCACCGGCAGCAGCGAAGCGTCGGCGGTCTGAAAAACCTGAACGAACTCGTCCCCGTCCGCAACTGGTTCAGGTTCCTGCGAAACCAGTGGCGTGCTGCAGTCCGGACACATGACAATGTCTTCGACGAACTCTCCGCCGCAGTTAGTACACCACATCTGTGCAATTCCTCCGAGGTTGACTAGACCATCTTGCTGGTCCGGATCCAGTACCAGACGCTCGCGACCACGAAGTAAATGGCTCCGATCTCACAAACGACAAAGAATAAGTAGTGCCCGACACGGCCGGTCCTTCCCAAGGGAACGATGAGTCCGACGTAGACGACGGCGGCCAGAAGCAGCGTGAAGTACGTGTAGTAGTAGCCCTTGGTGACGAGTTCGGTGACGAAGAAGAGGCTGATATTGACGACGATCAGCAAGTTGTTGAGACGCGCGAGATTCGCCCAGTAGGTGCCGTAGTGCGCCGAGAAATCCTGGGAAATACAAATCGCGATCGAAGAGCTTGCCATAGCAGCCTGACTGGCAGAGAACTGTAGCAGGCGCTGCCCTGGCCGGCTCGAACAAACCTCGGTCGCTCTTCTACACAATTCGCCGAGCAACGATCGCCACCGCCAGTCCGGCGGCCACCACGATCCACGCGAGGCCCGTCGCGCGATTGCCCAAAAGCACAGCGCCGGTACCAAACAGCGAGCCGAAGACCACGATCAGACCGGCGGCAAAGCGCCATACCGAAGGTGTCAGGGGCTCCGCGGGCGCTTCTAGATACCGATGCCACCCCGGTCCAGGCGGCCGGACCTTGCGCGCGAACGCGCGCAGCGTCGGCTCGGGGTTCGGTGGACCGAAGAGAGCTGTCGGCACCCAGACCGCGAGGCTTGCCAACGCGATAATCACGATCTTGCCCCAGGCGGGGATCGCCAGCTCGGAAACGCTCTCGGCCGCTTCCAATCCAACTGCGAGAACGGTTGTCACCGCCAGCGCCGCGAACTCCGCATGAGGCGTTACCCGCGGCCAGAACCAGCGCGCCGCGACCACGCTGCCGAGGCCGGCCCCGAGGGTGACCAGGAAGCGCCAAACAGCGACGATATTGTCGACGTACATAGCCGACACACCAGCCAGCAAGGCCATCGCGAGAATGGCCCAGCGGCTGACCGCGAGATAGTGGCGCGACTCGGCGTCGGGACGGATGAAACGACGGTAGAGATCCTGAACAAGATACGAGGCGCCCCAATTGATGTGGGTGTCGATCGTGCTCATGAAAGCCGCCAGCAGACTCGCCACTACCAGGCCCAGGACCGCGGGCGGCAAAGATCGCCGCATGAGTAGCGGGTAGGCCATCTCCCGATCCCCCAGGGCTACCTCGACTACTCCAATCTCTTGTGCGTTCATGCCCGGGCAGTCGATCACCAGTGGCTGCGTTCCACCCTCTGGCCAACCGGTGAGCGACGCGCGCGAGCCTCCGTTGGGGTCGGGCTCGAATTCGAGCGGTCGTCCGGCAAGAGACGCGCCGCACCCGCCTGGCAGCCCGATTGCCCAGAGCGCTGGCTTGTCGGCCAGATCGATGCGGCTCGGTCCGATCCGCAGCGTCGCTGGCGGGACGGTCTCGAGCTCGGCAGCCAGGTCGCCCCGCTCGCGACTCGTGTTGTCGGGGTAGACGATCATGGCGGCGAGCGCGACCAGAATCCAGGGCCAGGGTCGGAGCGCGTTGTGAGCTACCGCGAACCAAAGGCTCGCCCCCTCAGCGTGGCCTTCGCTGCGACAAGCCGCCAGCCGCTGGACAATGTAGCCATTGCCCTCGGCCCATCGCCACCAGCCTGCCACCAACAGCACGATCAGATAGACCGCCGGGATCGTGGGATGATCCGCCGGGGGTACGAAATCCAAAACTGCGTTGAGACTGCGCGACCCGCCTTCAAGCGAGTTCGCCAGCGTCCCGAGGAGTCCGGCTCCGGGCCCGTCCGGGCTCGGTCGCGATCCAAGGCCACCCAACTCGGCCACAACAAACCACGCGAGCATTACCGCTCCGGCCATGCCCAAGATGAACTGGAGTATGTCGGTGACGACTACGGAGCGAAAGCCGCCCAGCGAGGTGTAAATCACCGACACCGTCATGCAAACCAAGATCACAGTCCAGGGCTCGACCGCAAAAAAAGCGCGAGAGATCTTCACCATCGCCGCGATCACCCAGGCCATAGTCAGGCAGTTCACGAAGAGGCCAAAATAAACCGCTTTGAACGCTCGCAAAACTGCCGCCGGTCGGCCCGAATAACGAAGCTCGACGATCTCGGCATCAGTGATGACGCCAGATCTGCGCCATAACCGCGCGAAAAAGAACGTCGCCGTCAGGTGCGCAATCGCCCAGGACCACCACAGCCAGTTTCCGGCGATGCCGTCCGCGGCAACGATCCCCGTGACCGCCAGCGGGGTGTCGGCAGCGAAGGTCGTCGCTACCATTGACGTCCCCGCCAACCACCATGGCAGCCGGCGAGAGCCCACAAAGAAGCTCTCGGCGCCGCCTTGACCGGCTCGCCGTGAAAAAAACAGGCCGAGGCCGATCGCACAGGTAAAGTAGACCGCAACTACTGCGTAGTCGATGGGCAAAAGGCCGGAGTTCATGAACTCGTATCCGCTACCGCCGGCGGGGTGCCCACTTAGCGTGAGGCCGCGGACGCGGCCTTTCCGCCCGCGCCACTGCTCCAGAGCCGGCGGCAAAGATCGCCCAGCTCGTCGCTCAGCTCCGGCCCTTTTTGAATCACCGCAGACGTCGCGCGGCTCAACACTGCAAGCTCATCGGCGCCGAGATCTTTCGCGGTCACCAGAATCACCGGCAGATCCCCGCAGGCCGGAATCTCACGCAGCTTGCTGATGAACTCCGCTCCGTTCATTCCCGGCATCACCAGATCGACCAACACCACGTCGGGCGCAAAGCTCGCTAGCCGGCTCAACGCCTCGTGCCCGCTGGCTGTGGTCTCGACGACCGCACCAAGCTGTTTCATGCACGCGCTCATGAACTCTCGATCGTCGGCGCTGTCGTCGACAATCAACACCCGGCGCCTCGAGCCCAGAAACCCCTCGATGACCGCCCGGTGAAGCTCTTCCAAGGCCACCGGCTTGTCCAGTACACCAGCCGCGCCGATCGCGCTATCGGCCTTCTCTCGAGCGGCGTTCGAAACCACAACCACCGGAATGTGTCGCAGCCTGGGCTCGGCCTTGAACCGCGCCAGCAGCTCCCAGCCGTCGGGTTCCGGCATCATCAGGTCGAGAGTGATGAGGTCGGGCTCGTGTTCGCGCGCCAACCGCAGACCCTGCTCTCCGCTGGTCGCCGTCAGAACCTGGCAGCCGAGCTCGTGAAGTGCGTGGGTCAGCAGCATGCGCGCGTCGGCGTCGTCATCCACGACCAGCACCAGGCGGTCGGAGAAATCTCTGTCCGGCGACGGCTCTCTCGCCGGCTTCCCAGCGGCCACGCGCCTCATAGCGGAATCGCCTGACGAGGCCAGATCCAGGCCAGGCAGGAGTTCGATGCGGAACTTCGAGCCAATGCCCGTGTCGCTCTTCACGGTCAGCCGGTAGCCCAGCAGCTCGGCCAGCGATCTGCTGATGGCCAGTCCCAGCCCGGTACCCTCGATCTTGCCGGAGCCGAAGGCATCCACCTGTTCAAACCTCTCGAAGATCGTCGCCAAAGCTTCGTCGGGGATGCCGATACCGGTGTCTTCGACCTCGACGAAGCTGGCTCTGTGCGGATCGGTCTCATCGGCGCCGACTCGAATCGTGATCCTTCCCTTCGGAGTGAACTTGACTGCGTTGCCGACCAGGTTGAACAGTATCTGGCTGAGCTTCCGGCGATCGACCTCGATCGGATCCAGCTGCGGCGCAATCTGCTCGGCAAGCTCGACCTCGCCATTCCGGATCTGTCCCTCGAATTGCGCTGCGACAGCGCGGACGAGATCGGCCAGATCCACGAGCTCTGTCTGGACCTCGACCTTGCGCGCCTCGACCTTCGCCAGGTCCAGCACCTGATTGATCAGACCGAGGAGGTGCTCACCGTTGCTGCGAACGCGCCTGAGATAGTCGTGTTGTACCTGGGTTAGATCGCCCCCCTTTCCCGAGAGCAGAACTTCTGAGAAGCCGATCACCGAGTTCAGCGGCGTGCGCAGTTCGTGGCTCATGCGAGCCAGAAACTCGCTTTTCGCCCGGTTCGCGGCCTCGGCAGACTCCTTGGCCGCCCGCAGCCTGGCCTCGAACACCTTCCGCTCGGTGATGTCCCGCGCAACCGCCAGGATGAGATTCCGGTCCGGGTCGGGCACCGCGCTCCAGACCAACCACCGGTACTCGCCGTTCTTGGTTCGGTAGCGATTGTCGAAGGAGATCGTGATCGTTCCCTCGACGAGCTTGCCGGTCTCGGCGGCCGTGGCCTCGCGGTCGTCGGGGTGAACGAAGTCGACGAACGGTTCGCTCAAAAGTTCCTCTTGCGAAAACCCCAGAGTCTTTTCCCAGGAGGGACTGAGGAGCTTGAAATAGCCGTCGAATCCTGCGATGCAGAGCAGATCGAAAGACAGCTCGAAAAACTTCTGGTACTGACCGAAAACACCCTGGCCGCGATCGAGCGAGGCTTCGCCCGAAGCAGCTGACACCGCGGCATCGGGCCGGCGCGAGGGTTTACGCATTTTCTTACAAAAAAGTATCTCATGAAGCTTCTCGCAGATCCGAGAAGCTCACCAAGAAAAGGAAGAGCCCCGACCGTTCCCGGCCGGGGCTCTGATGGTTTGCTTCGGTGGCGTTGGGTTCCCCCTTCGATATCGGGGTCACCTCCAGTGCGCCACGGCGCGTCGGAGAGCCCTCTAAGAGGACGCCACCTCCTTCAAACCGCGTTTATCAAATTCCACTGGACCACCTCCTTTCTGGGCGTATCCACAATCGGCGGGACCCAACCCGCCCAGCTCTACCAGCCGCCCAAGCCTAGAGAGCCGCCGCGACACGATCCGAAGAGTCGCTCGCGGAAACGAAGACTTATGTTGCAGCAAGTCTTGCGCTTTTGTCAAACCCGAAGACGTTGTGCGTCGACCGTAATTGCCGATATCTAAAAAGGAAGTGGCTCACCATCGCGCTGAGTGAGATCTCGGTAGAGATCCTGAAGCCGTCTCGTGACCGGACCCGGCCCGCTCCCTGGCTCGAACCGATAGGGCGCGATCGAACGTCCGTCGACCTCGATCACCGGCACCAGTTCTCCCGCCGTTCCGGTCGTGAAGGCTTCGTCGGCGCAATAGAGCTCGGAGAGACTTAGGTTGCGTTCGAGGGTCGCAATCCCGGCGGCCCTGGAGAGCGAAAGAACCACGCCCCGGGTGATTCCGGGCAGACAGCTGTCGGCATTGGGGGTGAGCAGCTCGCCTCGCCGAACGATGAAAAGGTTGGTTGCGTTGGTCTCGGCGAGAAAGCCGTCGAGATCGAGCATGACGGCGTCGTCAACGCCGGCGACGTTCGCCTCGATCTTGGCCAGGATGTTGTTGATCAGGTTGTTGTGATGGATCTTCGAATCCAGGGTCTGTGGGGAGTTGCGGCGTATCGATGCGGTAATCAATCGAATGCCCTCGCGCGAGTACACCAGATCCTTCCATTCCGCCAGCACGATGAGACAGCAACCGGCGCGGTTCATCGCCGGATTCATATTCGAAGTCAGCTTCGGACCGCGGGTGAGCGTCAGCCGGATGTGCACGCCGTCGCGCATTCCGTTGGCTTCGAGCGTGTCGAAGATCGCCCGCTTGACGTCGGCCCGAGCCGGAATTCCCTCGAAAGCCATCGTATGAGCCGATCGCTCCAACCGGTCGAGATGCGTCTCCAGCTGAAAGATCTTCCCGTCGTAAACCCGCAGACCCTCCCACACCGCGTCGCCACCCTGAACGGAGCTGTCGAAGACCGATACCTTCGCTCGGTTTCGCGGCAGCAGCTCGCCGCCCACGTGAACCGAGATCTCGGCATTGCGTGGATCGAAGAGCTCGTCGGCTCGATACTCTCTCATTCTCTTGCTTCAGCTCGCGGCGCGAATCGCGCGCTCGTAGAGGTGATCATAGTGGGGTCGGCACTCGGCATGCACCGGCTCCAACCGCTCGAGCAGGGGCTCGGTCTTGGGCCGATAGGGCGCGAATCGAGTCGAGCGATGAACACCGGCGTACCAGTGCGCCGCCCAGACGCCATCTTCGGAGCGCGGCCCCGCCGGCCACGAGAGCATCGCCGGGTCGAAGTCGAGCCCGATTCGCTCACACAGCTTGGCGAGAACTCCTTCCGGGTCCAGAAGCAACTCGCGAGAGTCCAGGACCGGCGGTGCCTGTCCCTGAGCTTCGAGCTCGTCGAGCAGCTCGCTCTGCACGGCCAACCCGGTATCCGCGAGGGTCGGATCGGGCAACTGGTGCACGATCGACGCGAGCACTTCGCGCGGATCGCGAATCAAGAGTACATTCACGGTTCGGTCAAGAAAGGACCGGTCGAGCTCGACCAGATGGTGGGCCATCTGCTTCATGAACAGGACCGGCCGGTCACAGGGGCCGAGTACCAGCTCTCGAACGACCCGGTTTCCATCGCTGTCCATGGCCGCGAGCACCTCGTCACGACCGGGATGCTCGGCGCCGCTGGCTCTCAGGTAGTGCGCGTAGAGTGGCTCGTCGACGACCCGAGTGTCTTCGCGCTCGGCAAACGAGTACATGAGCGCGGTCGAGACGTTGCGCGGTCCCGACCACAGACAGACTCTCGACACAGTCAAACGAACCAGACCCCCGAAAGGGCCTACTCTACCTTGAGGGTAACGATGGTCCGGTCGTCGGAGATCTCGGCGTCGCCGGAGAAGATCCGGACTGCCGCGAGCAGCCCTTCAGCGAGCTCGTTGGCGGATCGATTCGCGAGCCGCTCGAGCGTGCCCCGAACGCGCTCGAAAGAGAATTCCTCTTCCTCGGCGTTCAGGCTTTCCTCGACGCCGTCCGATGCGATGACGATGGAATCGCCCGGCTCGAGCTCGATCTCCACTTCCTCGTAGGTGCGGTCGTGAAGCAGGCCCAACGGCACTCCGGCGACGTCGATCTGCCGAACCGTGCGCCCTCGCACGAGATACGGATAGGGCAGTCCCGAATTGGCGATCCGGAGTAAGCGGGTCTCGGCGTCATACACCGCGAAGGCCATGGCGACGAAGCGGCTGGAGAAACCGAGCCGGCCCAGTTTGTCGTTCATCGCCGCGAGAATCCGTCCCGGCGGCAGGTTGCTCCGCACCGCGAACTCACGCAGGGTTCCAACTGCTAGAGACCCCAGCAGGGCTGCGGACGTCGCTTTTCCGGCGACATCGCCCACCGCCAGCGCCACTCCGTGATCGCCGTGCGGCAAAAAATCGTAGAAGTCTCCACCCAAATGCCTGGCGGGCTCATAGGCGACGCCGAGCTGCACGCCGTGCACCCAGGGCGTCTGTTTCGGCAGGAGCTGTTTCTGAACCTCCCGGGCCGTCGAAAGATCATTCTCGAGGCGCTGCTCGTCATGCCTCAACTTCTCGTAGAGACGAGCGTTCTCGAGAGCGATCGCCAGCGATGAGGCCAGCGTCGACAGCAACTGCTGGTGTCTGCTGGAGAATGCGTTATAGCTCGAACTCTCGAGATCCAGCACCCCGATCAGTCGATCCTTGAAGAGCAACGGCACCACCAGCTCGGAACGCACGCGGATATCGCTCGCGCATGGCAGGTAGCGGGGGTCGAGATCCACGTTGGTTACCCGCACCGGCTGGCGCAACGCCGCCGCCGTGCCGCAAATGCCGCGGCCCAGCGCTACCGGCTCGACCCACTCCACCTTCCGACCGTCTCGGTAGACCGAAAACCAGGGATCCAGAACCTGCTTGCCTTCGTCCCAGAACAGGACTGAAAAGAGATCGTAGTCGATGATCTGCTGCAAGCGGCTGGCCATTTTTTGAAGCAGCTGACTGCGGTTCAAGATCGAGGTCATCTCACGACTGATCTCGTGGAGCAGCGACAGCGAGCTCGCCTGGTCGCGCATATTCTCCTGGATGCGGACCCCCTCGATTGCGACCGCCAGATGGTCCGCCAGCAGCTCGAGCATCTCCTGGTCGGCCGCCGAAAAGAATCCCGGGGTCTTGGACGCCACGTCGAGCACCCCGATCACTCTGTCTTTGACCGCCAGGGGTACTGCGATCTCGGACCGCACCTCCTGGGTCGCCGAAATGTAGCGAGGATCGACCGAAACGTCCGGAACGCTGATCGTCGACCGACTCTCGGCCGCACTCCCGACGATCCCCTGGCCGATCCCGAAGCGCCAGTGCTCCACCACTTCTTTGGGATAGCCGGTAGCGTGTGCGAACCTCAGTTCGCGCCCCATGTCGTCCAAGAGCAGAATCGACAGGGTGTCGTAGGCAATTGTGCGTCGAACCTGCCGCGCCACCCGCTCGAGCCTCTGATCCAGGTCTAGGCTCGAATCCAGATCATGAATGGCCCGCAGCAGGGTCCGAAGCGTCGGATCGGGCGGCACCGCGGCCAGCTCTGGTTCGGTCATCGGGTTTGGCGTCGGTTTCGACATGACACTGATCAAAACAGCTAGATACCCGGTTTTCTTCCCAAGTCACGAGCCCGATCAAGGCCGACCGTACGATCGCCCGGGGTCGATTTGACAGAATCGAGGTTCTGCTCTTCGTTTCCGTGACAAATGGCCGATCTTTCTTCCATCCTTTCGGTGCTGCTGTCGCTGCTCGCCGAGACGCTTCTGGTGGCGGCGGTCTGTCTCGGCCTGTTTCGCCTCCGGCGCAGGCTCGGGCTGGGGCCGCTGCTCGTGCTGCTGGGCTCGAACCAGGTCCTTTCCGTCATTCTGGCCACCAGCATCTTCTTCAGGCTGACCCCCGACCTGGTCATTTCTCCTGGCTCGACGGTGCTCTTTACGGGCACCATTGCCACCGCCCTGCTGGTCTATCTTCGCGAAGACATTCCCAAGACGCGGACACTCATCTTCGGTCTCGTGGGAGTCAACCTGGCTCTGGTCGCGTTGCTGTGGGTGACCGGCTGGCAGATGTCGCGTCTGCCGACGCTCAATCTGCTCGACCTTCCGATCGAGATCTTCCTGCTCAATCCCCGCCCTTACCTGGTGGGAACCGCCGCTCTTTTCGTGGACCTGTTTCTGATCGTGATCGTCTACGAGCTCGGCCGGCAGACTTTGGGCGGCGTACCCAAACTGGTTCGCATCGTGACGTCGCTGGTCAGCGTCCTGGCGCTCGATGCGTTTGTTTTCACGATCGGAGCCTTCGCTGGTACCGGCAGGGTAAGCGAGCTTCTGGCCGGTCAGCTCGTTGGCAAGGTCACGTTCGGTGCCGTCTGGGGAGTGCTCATCTGGGCGTACTTGCGGCTCGTCGAGCCGGCCGCTGAATCCCGAATGCACGAAACCGGCGAGGTCGCGGTGCTGTCCATCCTGACCTACAGAGACCGCTACAAGATGGTCCGCGAGCAGCTCGAAGTCGAGCGCGCCGCGAGCCGCGCCAAAAGCCGCTTCATGGCCCACATGAGCCATGAGCTGCGCACTCCCCTCAATGCCATTATTGGATTCACCAGCCTGCTGCTCTCTCCCTCCGCCCCCAAAGACCGCACTCAGGTGCGCCTGTACCTCGAGCGCGTGGCCGAAAACGGTCGTCACCTTCTACACCTCATCAACGGCATTCTCGACTTGTCGAAAATCGAAGCGGGACGCATCGAGCTCAACCTGCAAGAACTCTCGGTCAACGATCTCGTCGCCGAAACCGTCGAGCAGGTTCGCAGCCAAGCGGTCGCCAAGAACCTGCATCTTCGAGCCGATCTGCCCGAGTCCGAAATCCGCCTCACCACCGACGCAGTGCGGTTCAAGCAGATCATCTTCAATCTGGTCGGTAACGCGATCAAGTTCACCGACGACGGCGGGGTCACGGTCAAACTCATCGGCAACGAAGCCGGATCGGCGCCCCGGCTCGAAATCGTCGACACCGGGATCGGTATTCCGTCCGAGAAGCTAGAATCGGTGTTCGATGCCTTCACCCAGGTCGACGCCGGCATGAATCGCCGATTTCAGGGAACCGGCCTCGGATTGACCATCTCGCGGGCTCTGTGCGCGCAGCTCGGCTACCAGATCGGGGTGGAGAGCAGCCCGTGCGGCGGCACGGTCTTCCGCCTGACTCTGAATCCGGTCTTGCCGAGCCAGTACGTCAAGAGTTAGGTTGGCGCATGCAGAAGCTTCCGATGGCACACTCCACCCCCAGCCCACCACCCGAGATGGCGCCTTCGCGCTACATAGAGAAGGTCAGCCTGGCGACCGGGGAGATCGTCGAGCAGGATTTCGAGCCGCGCCGGCTCCTGGTCCACAGCCACCGGGACTATCATCTGGTCGACGTGTACGCCCGTTTCATGATGAGCCGCGTCGTCAAAGCCACCGGCGACGAAGAAACCGCCCGGCGAAAGATGAAGGAAATGCGGCGGCTCGGACATCGAACCGCGCGTGTCCTCTCCAGAATGATCGGGCAGAGAGATCCGAAAAGGCTGGCTCGCGCGCTCTTCGGCCTGAAGAATCGCGAGTACTACTTCCGCTACAAGCGCCACTATCTCGAACCCGACGCGATCGAAGCTCGTGTCGCCGAGCTCAAAGACGAGGCTCGAGAGCGGCTCGAAGCCACCCGCGAAGAGAGCGGACTGAAGTTGCGGGTGCTGTTGACCGGAGGTACCGGCTTCGTCGGCAAAGAGGTGCTCTGGCAAGCGGCCCATGACCCGGAGATCGCCGAGGTGATCGTCGTCATCCGGCCCAAGGTCATCCGCGATCGCAAGACCAACGAGGTCACGAAGACTCTCTCACCCGAAGTGCGCGGTCGAGACCTGCTGGAAGAGCTCTGGCTGACGGATCATGAGGCCGCCGAGAAGTTCCGGTTCGTAGCCGGCGACGTCGAGGAGCCGAATCTCGGAATTCCCGAGGGCGATCTCGCCGGCCTTCGAAACAACCTGACCCACGTCATCCACTGTGCCGCCAGCGTGGCGTTTGATGACCCCTATGAGAAATCGTTCAGCTCAAACGTCAACGGCACCCTCAACGCGCTCCGCTTTTCTCTGGGACTGCAGTCCCATCCAGGCAGCCCGTTCGTCGCCCACATCGGCATTGAAACCTCCTACATCCACGGCCGTCAAACCAAGAACGTCGCCCTCGAGGACGAGATCGTCTTCCCTCGCAACTTCTACAACAACTACTACGAGCTGACCAAGGCGATGGCTTCGATCGAGACCGAGCGTTTCATGCTGGAAAAGGGACTGCGGGTGGCGCAGTTGTGCCCGGCAATCGTGATCGGCGAGTCCCGCGGCGGCAACAACCGCGGCGACACCAAAGTCGTCAATGCGCCGGTCAACGTCTTCGGCCGCGCTCGGCAGGCGCTCAGCAAGACCGGAGGAAGGTGGCGCGACCGCTCCACCGCCGCGGCGATCGCGCGCATGGCATGCGTCTTTCCAGGAGATCCGTCGGCCGAGATCAACCTGATCCCCGTCGATCGGGTAGCCGCCGGGATCCTGGCCTCGCTCAAGAAGCCCAACGCCATCGCGGAACGGGTCCACCTTGCGAGCGACAACCGCATCACCTCGCAGCAGATTCAAACCACCGTCGCGGAGGAGCTGGACATCGACGTCAAGCTCGCCGAGCCCACTCTCCACCGTAACGTTACGCTGCCTCTTCTGACCAAGGTGCTGAATCGCCTCGGCCAGGGGCGCACCGCCAACGCGCTCGAGAAGCTCGGCTCTATTTTCGGCGGGTACAGCGAATGGGGCCAGCCCATTCATGAAGTCGGCAAGGACGTCGAAGTTCTCGGGCTCTCTTCCGAGCGTCCCAACGCCGTCCACGCTTTTCGGATGCTTTGCCGCCACAACAAGTGGGTGCAGAACTTCGGCCAGGTCAAAGATGCCCGAGAGATCTCGCGGCGCGAGAAGATCTGGCGCGAGATCATGTTCGAGATCGAAGAGAAGCACGGCCAGTCCGCGGGGGCTCTGCCGGTCTTGGAGTTCCGCTCTCATGTGGAAGAGGTCCTGGACTCGGACGCCTTCGTCCGGCGCTCGCCCCCGGAATCGACTGCGCCCTCCCCGAGTTCCTAGATCGCTGTCAAAGCCAGCTCGACGGTTCGAAACGCGTCGCTGATCTCGACCAGCGCATCCTCCGAGAACTCGCCACTGGGGGCCCACGCTTCCCACTTCGACGCGATCTCCTCGAGGCGCCGAGCGCCCACGATCTGCGCGCTTCCTTTGATGCTGTGAAGGGCGATCTCCGCCGCGGCGCGATCATTGGTCTCGAGCGCGGCGGCGAGCGCCTCTCGACGCTGACTGACGTTCTCTCGAAACAGAACCACTAGCCGCTCGACTACCGAACTTCCGAGCTTTTCTCGGAGGCCCGTCAGAACCGATGCGTCGAGATCCAGGGCTCGCAAAATCAGCGTTTGCGAGGCTCGGAACAGGCCAGCCGCTTGGCCATCACGATCTCGTTTCCGGACTCGTTGTGCCGCACGGAGTCCATGAACATACCAATCAAGTAGATCCCCCGACCGCTCGTCTTGAGCAGATTCTCCGGATCGGTGGGGTCGGGAACCGTCTTGGGATCAAACCCCGGTCCCTCATCCCGCACCGCACAACGGAAATCCTGACCCGCGAAATCCGCCTCGACGGTAACGCGTCGTTTCGAGTACGCGTCGTGGGTGAGCCTCTCTTCCACCTGGGCGTTGTACTCCGCGACCGATTCTTGGCGCAACTCAGAGCTGACCTCCAGGTTACCGTGATGCATAGCATTGCGCAGCGCCTCTTGCACCGCGATGCCAATCTGCATCAGCTGGTTCTCATCGCAGTCGGGATTCCGGTAGCAAATACGATCCTGGAGGAACTCGACAACCCCGGGAATGAGGCTCTCGTCGTTGGCCAGTTCGAATCGAAAGTGTGACTCCATCAGCGATTCGAGCAACTGGGTCTTCTTGCGCCTCTCGCGCGCCAAACCCACCACGTTCCGGACCGTGGTCACCAGGTCCTCGACAAGACGGGGTTTTGGAACGTAGCTCGCTGCGCCCTTTTTCAGGGCCTCGACCGCGACATCACCGCTGCCGAACGCGGTCACCAGCACCACCGGCAAGTCCGGATTTCGCGCCCGCACGGCCTCGACCAGCTGAAGACCGTCCATGCCGGGCATGACCAGGTCCGTCACCACCAGGTCGGGACGATGGTCCTCGATCATCTCGAGCGCGATCTCGGCTGTCCCGGCCGCGCGCGTCGCATGACCTGCTCCCTCCAGTAGGGCTGTGATCAGCGCCGCCTGGTCGGGGCTGTCTTCAACGACGAGTACTTCGGCCATGCCGGCGAGGGTTTCCTTGGCGCGAGTTTATACTGATTCGCGACCTGTTCCGGCCGGCGCGACCCGCCCTCCAAGCTCATGAAGACACAGATCGTCGAGACCCGCGACGGCCGACTGCGCGGGAGAGTTACCGAGGCGGGCCTGGCATTCGGTGCGGTGCCGTTTGCCTCGGCGCCGATCGGCAAGCTCAGGTTTGCTCCCCCGCGAGCGGCCCAGCCGTGGACCGGTGTGGGCGACGCGACCAGCCCCGGCCCTGCGCCGCCGCAACTTGCCGTCACCCGCTTGGGCCCGATCGGCTGGCTCTCGCGCATGGTGCGCGGACCGATGAGCGAGGACTGCTTGACCCTCAACGTGACCACTCCCGCCGCCGACGGCGAGAAGAGACCGGTGTTGTTCTGGCTGCACGGCGGCGCTTTCGTTCTCGGCTCGGGATCGACATTCTTGTACGAGGCCAACTCTTTGATCGACCGCGGCAACGTTGTCGTGGTGGCACCCAACTACCGTCTCGGCGCTCTCGGGTTCCTACATCTCACCGGGCTCTCATCGCACCCGGAAGCGCCATCGAATCTGGGACTGCGCGACCAGATCGCCGCCCTCGAGTGGGTGCGCGACAACATCGGCTGCTTCGGGGGAGATCCTGACAACGTCACGGTCTTCGGGGAATCCGCTGGCGCGATGAGCCTCGGCGCCCTGCTGGCCGCCGCCCCGCATCTCTTCAAGCGGGCGATTCTCGAGAGCGGCGCCGCGGCCCATATCTCGACTCGAGCCGAATCCAACTACGTCGCCGAGCGCTTTCTCTCGGCCGTCGGCCTGCACGAAGACGACATCGACGGCCTGCGCGCGCTCCCCCTGGAGGCCATCCTCAGGGGCCAGCGCGCCGTGCTACTCGGCGAGACCGCCAAAATGGGCCGCCTGCCCTGGCAACCGACATTTGGTGATGATCTCCTGGCGCAGCACCCACTGTTTCGGCTCCAGCTGGGATCTGCAAAAGGCGTCGATCTCGTGATCGGCACCAACCGGGATGAGTGGAAGCTCTTTACCTCCGCGTCCGTGGCCTTGCGTGCCATGAGCTTCGGTGAGCTCGAGCGGCGCATGGCGCGAGCGCTGGTTCGCGGCGGCCGTGGGGGTCTCGAGCCCTCGGAAGCCGTCGCGCTGTACCGCGAAGTGACCCTGAGCCGAGGGACTCAGCAAACCGCCTATGAGGCGTGGGTGGCTTTCCGCACCGACGAGTACTTTCGTCTGCCCGCGATCGCGCTGGCCGACGCGCTCACAGGAAGCGACTCCCGGGTGTTCATGTACCGCTTCGACTATCCGATCCCGGCCTTCAAGAACGCTCTGGGCGCCTGCCACGCCGCCGAAGTGCCGCTGGTCTTCGGAACCCACCGCTCGCGCTGGCTCAAGCCGGTGTACCTGGGTCGGGGAAGCGCCGACCGGCTGTCCTCGATCGTGCAAGACGCCTGGCTCACCTTCGCGAGGTCGGGCACGCCGAAAGACGCCGAGGTTCGTGAATGGCCCCTCTACGATGCAGCCGCGCGATCCACGCGGATCCTGGGCGGCGGCGAAGCAGCGCAGCCCACTCTCGACGACCCGGAAAGCCGAACGCGACGCTTCTGGTCGGGCTAGGCGGCCGTTCAAGATGGCCACGGTCTTCGATGCCCTTGACAGGCGAACGGTTCTCGCCTAGACTTTTTGAGTATTCAAAATATTGACTGCGCTCTCCCCAAACTCCACTTGCTCATGCGTAATTACAGCCAGAGCCCAACCCCCGGTCTCCGCGGGTTCGCCATCGGCGCCGCGCTGTTGTTGCTGGCGCTCGACGACCCCGCGGCCCGGGCCCACATCGTCCCGCCCGAGCAGCTCCATCCGGTCTCGGCGAGCTACCGACGCCTCGAGTTCCTGCTCAACCTCAATCCGATCCGATGGGACGAGGTCGGCCGCGACCTCGCGGTCATCGCCAATGAGCTCGGGGCCCCCGCTCCGGATGCCGCCGGCGACCTCACACGCCTGATCGGGAACCTGCCGGCGCTGGTCGCCGCCGAAGACGATGCCGCCCCGGCCCCCGACCAACCAACCGAACTGGCAGCAGAGCGACGCCGGAGAATCGCCCACCTCGTTCTTTCCCAGGCGACCCGAGCCGTCGGACTGGCGATTCGCGCGGACCTCGACGAAGCAAGCGCCCACCTCGGCAATTACGCTCGTGCGTCGGCCCGACTCGAGCGAGCCCGCCAGCTTTGGGCGGCGTTCGAGCCCGCGATCGAGGCGGTGCAGCCGAATGATTTCGTGCGACTGGGCGAGTGTTGGCTCGAGCTCGCTTCCGCTCTGGGGTACCCGGGGCTTCAAGGCATCGGCGCACGCGTGCCCGATTCCATGACTTTCTCCCGAGAGTCCGCCGAGGTCATCGAGTTTCTGGAGGCCAACTTCACGGATCGACTCCGAATTCCAGAAATCGGCCGACTCGCGCCGCTGCCGGGAGTTGCCCGGGACATGTACCCACCGGGCAAACGGTTGCCGCCCGGGTTCGACATCAACAAGCAGATTCCCCGACCTCGCCAGATCCTGGGCATGGCGGTTCGCGGCGTCGATGAGCGCGATACGCCGCTCATCGCGCTGGGCGACATGGCTTTCGACAGCGCGCTGATCTTCGGTGAGCCGGCCAGGTCCCTCGCCATCACCTGCAACACCTGCCACAACAAGGGTGTCACCAATCCCAACTTCTTCATCCCCGGCCTGTCGCGCATTCCGGGCGGCATGGACGTATCGAACAGCTTCTTCGGCGCACACGCCAACAACGGAGTTTTCGACCCTCTCGACATTCCCGATCTCCGGGGCCTGCGTTTCACAGCGCCCTACGGCCGTAACGGGCGCTTCGGATCGCTGCGCGAGTTCACTCGCAACGTCATCGTCAACGAGTTCTCGGGGCCCGAGCCCGAACCAATCCTGCTCGATGCTCTGGTTGCCTACATGCTCGAGTTCGAGTTTCTTCCCAATCCGTCGCTGGCGCCGGATGGCTCGCTCACCGAGCGGGCCTCAGACGCCGCGCAACGCGGCGAGGTGCTCTTCAACCGGTCCTTCGAAGCGATGAACGGCTCGTGCGCCACTTGCCACGATCCCTCCGACCACTTCCTGGATCGTCGCCGCCATGACGTCGGCACGGTCGAGGGTTCGGAAGCCGACTCGCGCGACCGCGCGCTCGATACCCCGACTCTTCTCGGCACCCGCTACTCCGCTCCGTATTTTCACGACGGGCGCCTGGCGACCCTCTCCCAGGTGGTCGCCTGGTTCAACGAGCGCTATGCCCTCGGCTTGAGCGATCGCCAGCGCGCCGATCTCACCGCCTACCTCGAAACCGTCGGTGACGGTACCGAAGCTCACGAGGACACGGTTCACACGCTGGCCTCCGAGCTCGAGGAATTCGATTTTTTCCTCTCGCCCTACGAGCTTCTCAAAGAGCGCGGAAAGCGTGACCTGATCGACGTGACCTTTGGCACCGTGGCGTTCGAGATTCGAGCCCACAAGTGGGATGTCCAGGACCCCGACAACCTTCCGGTGCTCGATGAGCTCGCCGGCCTAATGGACCGCGCCCGGGCGACTCTCGCGGTAGGCGACCTCGCCAAGACCGACCGTCTGGTGGGCGAGTACCGCGCGCTCTATCACAGCCACGCGGACATTCTGGAATGACACTCTTTCGCCGACTCGGCCTGTTCTCGCTCATCGCTCTGGCCGCTCTCGGAGCGGCCTGCGGCCCCGAGAGCGCCGGCCGGGATGGCGTCGCTGTCGGCGAGCCCTTCAGAATCGCGTTCATCGCGTATCAGAATCCCGATCAGCTCCTCGAGAGCGTCGAGCCGGTTGCGAGCTACCTCGAATCGGCGTTGGGACGCCCGATCGAGGCCTTCGCCGCAACCGACTACGCCGGCATTATCGAGGCTCTGAAGAGCGGCTCGGCGGACGCCGGCTTCATGGGGCCGCTCCAGTACGTGATCGCCCACCGGCAGGCCGGCGCCGTGCCGATTCTCGGCGAGCTCTACAACGGCTCGCCGACCTACGTTTCGCAGATCTTCGTGCGCAAGGACAGCGGTATCGCATCGCTGGGAGGCCTCGAGGGAAAGACCGTCGCTTTCGTCGATCCGCTGTCTTCGTCCGGCTATCTCTACCCACTCGACACCTTTCTCGACGCCGGTTTGATCGAGAGCCCGGCGGCGGCGGAGAGTTTCTTCCGGAAGATCTATTTCGCTGGCGGCGACGAGCAGGCGATCCGCGCCGTACTCAACAAGTTCGTGGAGGCGGCCGGCGTCGGCCAGTACTCGGTCAAGCTGCTGCGCCCGGAAGAGCGCGAGCAGCTGGTGGCGATCGCCGAGTCGAAGCCCATCCCGTCTCACTGCGTGGTCGTGCGCGCCGGGCTCGATCCGAAGGTGGCCGCCGACTTCACTAACGCGCTCTTGGCCCTCAACGAAGGCGAGCATCACGACCTGTTGCGCAACCTCTATGCCGTCGACGGCTACGTCCCGGCCGATCACGAGACCTACCGGGTGGTCGAGGACCTCGCGGAGCGGTACGGCTTCCTCAGCTCCGGTGCGCCGGCAGCTCCATGAGCGTTTCCGCGGTGATCGAGCTCGACTCGGTCCACGTTCTCTTCGGATCCACGCTTGCGCTCGATATCGAAACCCTCGAGATCGCCGCCGGAGAGCGCGTCTTCGTGCTCGGCCACAGCGGCTCGGGCAAGACCACGCTCGCCCGGCTGATTAAAGGCCGGATGCGGCCCTCGACCGGTCGCGTCCGGGTCCTGGGCAAGGATCCCGCCTCGGTGCGCGATCGCCGCAAGCGCCAGCGGCGGGTCGCGATGATCGACCAGGAGTACTTTCTGGTGCCCCGCCTCACGGTTGTCGAGAACGTTCTCCACGGCGCCTTGGGCAGGGTCTCGCCGTGGAGAAGCCTGCTGGGGATCTATCCGGGGGCTGAATGGGAGAAGGCCGAAGCGGTGCTCGCGGAGGTCGAGCTGGACGGCATGGGGCAGCGCCGCGTCGAAACGCTCTCCGGCGGCCAGAAGCAGCGCACCGCGATCGCCCGCGCTCTCATGCAGGAGGCCGACATCATCTTGGCTGACGAGCCGGTCTCGGCGCTCGACCCGGAGCTCGCCGAGGACGCCCTCGAGCTGCTGGTCGCTTGCGTCGCGCGCCGCGACGTGACTCTCCTGGTCGACCTCCACCAGCCCGAGCTCGCCCGGCGCTACGCGACTCGCTTCCTCGGCCTCGCGAACGGCAGGCTGGTCTACGACGGCCCGCCGGAGGACTTTACCGACGAGATCGCCGAGCTCGTCTATCGCGGAAGGCACCCCGAAGAGGACCCGGCCTCGAGCGCCAACCCCATTTCACCGAATGCCACGGAGATCGACCATGTCGACACTGCAGCAGGCCCGGCGCAGGACCCTTCTCGCTCGGACCTTCGCCTGGTTCGCGATTAGCGCGCTGGTCGTCTGGGCCTTCCGCTGGTCGGAGTTCGATCTCGAGGCTCTGCTCGGCTCGGGCGAGCGCTTCAGCGAGTTTTTCTCGCGGCTCGTTCCGCCCGACTGGGGAGTGACCGAGTTGGTCTTCCGTTCCACGGTGGAGACCCTGATGATCGCGCTCGCGGGCACGGCGCTCGCCTTCGTGCTGTCGCTGCCGCTGGGTTTTCTCGCGGCCTCGAACGTCTCGCCCCCGTGGATCTCGCACCCGGTCAAATGGCTGTTGGGCTTCACCCGCTCGATTCCCCTGATCGTCGTCGCCATGCTGTTCGTCGCGGCGGTCGGACTGGGTCCGTTTCCCGGAATGCTGGCGATCGCGTTTCACTCGATCGGCATGCTCGGGAAGTTCTATGCCGAGGAGTTCGAGACCGCGGAGCCGGGCATCTTGAACGCGGTCTCGGGCACCGGCGCGACCTGGAGCCAGACGCTTCGCTACGGCTTGTGGCCCCAGTCGATTCCACAGGTGGTGGCCTTCACGGTATACCGGCTCGAGATGAACTTCCGCGACGCCGCCGTTCTCGGCCTGGTCGGCGCCGGCGGCGTCGGCTACTACATACTGCTCTACGTGCGTGGATTCCAGTACGAGAAGGTGGCAGTGCTGCTGGCGGTGATCATCGCGGTCGTGCTGCTTCTCGACAACCTGACCTTCTGGGTGCGTCGGTGGGTGCGATGAGCCGGGTCCCCGCGACGAAGCGGAGACTCCTCGCGCTCCTGGCATGTCTCGGTCTGTTCTGCGCCGGCGGCGCTCGGGCCCAGGACCCGATGGTCACCGACCGACCAGACCAGACCGAATCGGCGGTCACCGTGGCGCCGGGAAGCTACCAGATCGAGACCGGGATTCTCCACACCGAGATTCAGAGCCGAGGCCGGACGCTCGAGGTGACCGAAGCGTTCGGAACGCTGGTCCGGATCGGCTTGCGCGAGCGCCTGGAGCTTCGGGTCGGCTTCGACGGCTGGATCTCCGTGCCGCGCTCGGACGGCATTGGCGACGCCTCGATCGGCGCCAAGTTCCTGATCGCCGAAGAGACCGATGAGTCCCCCCAGATCGCCGTCCTGGCCGGGTCATCGGTTCCGGTCGGCGACGACCGGTTCACCTCGGACGACTATGCGCCTTCCGCTCGCATCGCTCTCTCGAAGAGCTTCGGAGACTCACTCGGCCTCGGGTTCAACCTCGGAGCCGAGTTCCCGGAAAGCGACGAGATCTTGATCTACACTCTCGCCGCCGGTCTCGGCATCGACGATGCCAACAGCGCCTTTGTCGAGGTCTTCGGGGACAGCGAGTCGAGCCATTCCCTCGACGTCGGCTGGACTCATCTTGCCCGGCCGAATCTCCAGTTCGACGTTGCCGCAGGCGCCGGCATCACCGACGAGGCGCCCGACTGGTTCTTCGGCGTCGGCGTCTCGGCGCGGCTGCCGCGGTAGCGGCGGGCATCTCTACCCGACGTCTTCTCCGGCCGGCTCGACTCACAGCCTGAAGTAGTCGGGCCGCCAGGTCTTGATCGTCTTCTTGATGTCCTCTCGCCCCTTGAGCTTGCCGTCCAGGATCTGGCGCACGAGATCGCCGGCCTCTCCGTCGGAGGCGAAACGCAGGCCGATCAACTGGCCCTCGGAGAGTTCTTGGATCCGGCCTCTCAGGTCCTCGGGCAGGACCTCCATCAAACGCATACGTTCTTCGAGCCGAATCACGCGATCCTGAGCCTTCAACGGAAAGGTGCGGGCGTAGAGAAACAAAATCAGCAGGGCAAACCCCACGGCGAGGTTCATGGTCGCCGCCATACCGGGGTTCTTGTAGAGGTGCCACGCCGCCCAGATGAAGTTGACCACCAGGATCAAGAACAAAACGCCGTGGTACATCGGCACGAACTTGCGGTGATTGGCGAAGCTCTGCGGTTTCTTCTCGGCCATGACAAACCTCCTTGTCGATCGAACAAACGCGTGCTCGATGCTATCGCAGCGAAGTTCTCGGTTGCGGCTCGGCGCCAACCCGCTCGCGAGTCGCTAGTCGCTCGAGCAGCTCGGCAGCCGCTTCGAGCGTTTCGAGCTCCTCGCGGCTCATCGAGCCGAGCTCCCTGGCAAGCTCCTCGGCCCGATTCTGCGCCGCCTCTTCGAGCGCGCTCCAGCCGCGGGTCGTGTGCACCAGAACGCTGACTCGCTGATCCTCCTCGTCGTATCGGCGAAGCACATAGCCGCCGGCTTCGAGACTTTGAATAGCCCGGGTCATGGTCGGGGGGCGGACTCCCTCGGCGGCAGCCAGCTCGCTCGGCGTCATCGCGCCGCGGTTGACCAGGGTCGAGAGCACCGAAAGCTGCGCCGCCGGCAGTCCCAGTTTCGCGTCGGCTCGTTTGAGCCGCCGCGCCAGCCGCACGATCGCAAAGTGCAGGCGGCTTGCGAGCCTCTTGTGGGGTTTGCCGGTCACACGCCGAAGTCTTCCGCCGCCACCGCGTCGATCCGTCGCTGCTGCTCGTCCCAGGAAACGTCCTCGACGTGTGACGCAACCCACCAGATGTTGCCGGAAGGGTCTTTGACGCCGCCATAGCGCTCACCGGCGTGCTGCATCGTCGTCACATCCATGACCGATTCGCCGCCGGCCTCGAGCGCGCGTTCGAGAACCGAGTCGCAGTCCTCGACTGTGAGAAAGATCGACGACGGCATCGGCGCGAACTCGCCCATCGGCTCTCCCAGCATTACCCGCGAGCCGCCGATCACGAGCTCGGCGTGCATCACGGTTCCGTCGGGGCGCGTGAGCCTGCCCTCGAGCGCGGCGCCGAAGGCCTCTTCGAGAAAATCGATCAGGTCGCGGACTCCGGGAACCAGAAGGTAGGGAACGACGTTGGCGGCACGTGCCGTGCGAGTCTCGATGGGCATGGCGAAGGAGCTCCTTTGTTGGACCATAAATTAGATTAGCTAAGCTAATTATAGAACTACGCGCGGTTGGGGTCGAGCATTTCCCCGCCCGGCTCGGTTTCGCTCAGGTCGGCGATCGCTAGGCTGCCGAAACCGCGGTCGGCGCCTCGGTCTTCTCGGACTCCTCGGCCTTCGACCCGGACCTTCTGGCCATGAAGCGAGCGCTCCAGATCTTGCCTTCGAGCCGTCGCGCGAGCGCCCGAACCAGCCAGGTCAAGCCAAGCGACTTGACCACGGTTTTCAACCGACCCGGCACTTCGGAGAGCACCAGGTCGGTCATCTGGTTGGCGTCGTAGGCCAAGCGATCGACCACCTCGACCGCTTCGAGCCCAGCCCTCTCGAGCCCAGCGACATAGCGGCCTTCGCTGATCGCTCCGCCCACGCAGGAATTGTAGACGCTGGGAATCCGCCGCAGCCACCAGGGCAGCTCTTCGACCACGATGTCCGAGACCGTCATCCGGCCGCCGGGCTTCAAGACCCGTGCGATCTCGGCGAAGACCCGCGGCTTGTCCGGCGAGAGGTTGATGACGCAGTTGGAGATCACGAGATCAACGGTCGCATCTTCGACCGGCAGCTTCTCGATGAAGCCCTTGCGCACTTCGACGTTGCCGGCGCCGGCCGCGGCGATCGCGCCTCGCGCGCGTTCGATCATCTCGTCGGTCATGTCGATGCCGATGACCCTGCCGCTCGCGCCGACTCTTCGTGCCGCAAGCAGAAGATCGATGCCCGCGCCCGACCCTAAATCCACCACCACCTCGCCTTGCTTGACGCCGGCAAAGGCGGTCGGATTGCCGCAGCCGAAGGAGTTGACCGCTGCCTCGGACGGAAGCGAGGCGAGCTCTTCCTCGGTGTAGCCCGCGGTCTTGGCGGCGACGCCCTTCGGGGTCTTCGAGGGACCGCAACACCCCGAGCCGGTCTCCACCGCCTCGGCGTAGGCTTTCGAGACTCGTTCACGAATTCGATCGTCACTGCTCATTGCGAACCTCCAGAGAGAACCTCGGCCGCCTCTTCGGCCGAGCGCCAATCGCCCGCTCCCGCGCAACATTCCTCGATGGCGTCGGCCATCTCGCGCAGCGATTTCGCGAGCTCGTCGTAGCGCAACCGGTAGAACACCTCCCGGCCGCGTTTTTCGGACTCGATGATCCCGGCGTCGCGCAGTGTACCGAGATGCCGCGAAACGACCGACAGGTCGGTCGGGCAACACTCCGAGAGCTCGGAAACGGTCTGGGCGTCACAGCAGGTGGCAAGCCGCGCCATCAGGGCGATCCGGTTGCGATCGCCCAGGGCCTTGAAAAAACCAGGCGGGAAGCGGGCTTCGATATCGGAGCAGCAGGTTGGGGGATTAGTGCTTGTTTGCGTCATAATGCAATTATCGGGTCGCACACACCTTTTGTCAAGGGGCGCAGGACCTCTTTTCTGTGCGGCCTCCTGCCTGCGGATCATGCGGCCGGACTCTGCGGGTTTACCAAACCGATAGTGGGCCGCCGGTGCCCTCCTTGCGCTCGCGCCTCGAAGACTCGGCTGATCGCTCGCTTCAGGAGGCACACGGCCGGCCTTTCAGCCGCGAACCGTGGGAACTCCTAGTCGCCGGCGACGCGGCGGGCGGCCATCGCGCGCGTTCGACGTGTCAGGTCGAGCGCGTCGCTGTGGCCCTTCACCAGCTCGAGCATCAAGTCGCGGTCCTTCTTGAGACCAGCGACCTCGGCGCTGTGCCTGATGGCCGGCCGCGTGCCTCGTACGAGCGAGGTCCGCCGAGCGAGACGAGGTACCGGCGGCCCTCTATCGGCTCTCGAACCTCAGAGTCGGTGGGCGGGGGTGGTCAAAGAGAAGCGCCGGGCCAAGCTCGGTCGCCGCAATGCAAAACCAGTCGGGCTACTTCGATTCGATGTAGCGGTCGATGTTCTCCTCGAGTACCGGCAACGGTACGGCGCCGTCGAGCAGCACCGCGTCGTGGAACTCGCGCACGTCGAAGCGCTCGCCGAGTCTTTCCTCCGCGCGCTTCCTGAGCTCCTTGATCTTGAGCTCGCCCAGCTTGTAGGAAAGCGCCTGCCCGGGCCAGGAGATGTAGCGGTCGGTCTCGGTCTGAACCTCGTGCAGTGGCAGCGCGGTGTTCGAGCCCAGAAAGTCGATCACCTGCTGGCGCGTCCAGCCCATCGCGTGGATGCCGGTATCGACCACCAGCCGGCAGGCGCGCCACATCTCGTAGGTCAGCCGCCCGAAGTTCGAGTACGGGTCAGTGTAAAAGCCGGCTTCGAGACCCAGCCACTCCGAATAGAGGCCCCAGCCCTCGCCGAAGGCCGAGATGTAGGAGAAGCGCCTGAAGTTGGGCAGGTCCTCGAGCTCGCGATTGAGCGAGATCTGGAAGTGATGACCGGGCACCGCCTCGTGGAGCGACAGGGCTTCGAGGTTGTAGAGCGGCCGCGACGGCAGATCGTAAGTGTTCACCCAGTAACGACCCGGCTCGGTGCTTCCCAGGGGCGGTCCGACGTAGCGCCCGGCGGTGTACTTGGGCGCCAGATAGTCGGGCACAGGCTCGACGGTGTAGGAAAGCCGCGGCAGAGTCTTGAACAGCGACGGCAGCTTTCCGTCCATCCGCTTCGAGATCCAGGCGGCCTCTTTGAGCAACGCCTCCGGGGTCTCGACATAGAAGCGGGGATCGGTGCGCAGAAAGGTCAGAAACTCGGCAAAGCTCCCCTCGAAGCCGACCTCCTCGATGATCGCTTCCATCTCGGAGCGGATGCGCGCGACCTCGGAGCGCCCGATCTGGTGGATCTGCTCAGGCGATAGATCGAGGGTGGTGAAATCGCGGATCGTGTGCCGGTAGTACTCGCGCCCGTCGGGAAGCTCTGAGGCTCCCAGGGTCGCGCGGGCCCCGGGGACGTACTCCTCGGTCATGAACGCGAGAAACGCCGCGTACCCCGGGACCACGCCTTTCATGATCGCGCGAGCTCCCTGCTGTCGCAGGCGATCACGGTCCTCCGCCGAGAAGGTCTGCGGGAAGTTCTCGAACGGTCCCCAGAGCACGCTGTCTTCGGCCCGCTCGACCACGTGCGACGAGATCGTCGTCTCGATCCCATCGAGCACGATCCGGGACAGGGTCATGCCGCGTGCCATGCCGCTTCGCATGTTGGCAATATGCTGAGCGGCGAGCCCGGAAAATCGACCCAACCGGGAGATGTAGTTTTCATAGTCCTTGACCGTGTCGAACGGCATGTTCTTGCCCAGCCGGGCGAAGCCGCTGTGAAACCCCGAGTCGGCGTTGATCGGAATCTCATAGTCGCGGAAACGGTGCGACTCGAGCCGAAGCTCGAGCTGGCGCTCGAAAATATCGTAGTTGACCTGGGCGGTCCGGTCCAGCGCCGACCGGTCGATCGCCTCGAGCTCTTCCAGAAAGGCGGCGGTGGCCTCCGCTCTCTTGTCGCGCGCCTGTGCCGAAACGTCGGTCAGCAGGTGATTCCACTCGTGGCGGCCGACTCCGGTGGCGAAGGTGGGGCTCGACTCGAGCCGAAACTCCCATTCGCGATCGAACAGATCGGCGAGACGCGCCACTTCGTTCGCGGCGTGGGCCACTCCGGCACCGGCCGAAACCGCCGTCCATCCGATGATCAAGATGCACAACACTTTCAAGACGTATCGCTGACTCATCTGCGGCTCCTCTTCTTTTCCCCAGGCGCCGCAGTATACGCAAGCGACTCCCAGGACGGTCCGTTCGACTCCCCCTGCTATGGTTCACTCCCAATCGACAGGCGTGAAAGGAGACTCAATCGTGCGAGGCGTAATGCTCTGGTCCATCGCAGTCCTCGGCATCGGCGTGGCCGCATTCGCGGCTGAGACGCCGGCACCCGACCGGCTCTTCGCCGCCGCTCGCTCGGGAGACGCCGCCGCGCTGACGTCCGAGCTCGACGCCGGCGTGCCGGTCGACTCGCCCGACAAGTACGGCGCAACTGCGCTCGCGATGGCGGCGGGGGAAGGCCATGTGGAGGTCGTGGCCTTGCTCCTTGCCCGCGGCGCGGACGTGGACCACGCCGAGGAGTTCTACGGTGCGCGACCGCTCGACCTCGCGCTTTTCTTTCGCGGCGAGATCGAAGCGGCAAAGATCCTGCTCGAGCATGGGGCCGAGGGGCGCGAGGGCGCCTTCCGCTTTGCGGCCGGACGCGGCGATCTCGAGCTGGCGAAAGCGGCGGTCGCCGGAGGGGCCTTCTATGACTCGGAGCTCGAGTCGATTCGCGCGGACGCCGGAGCGCTGAGCGAGGCCTTTCAGGCTCTGGTGGCGTCGATCGAAAGCCGCCCCGATCCGCCGTTGCCAGCCTACGACATCGCCGAGCTGCACGCGTTCACCGGCAAGTTCGAAGGCTGGACATCGGATACGGCGATCGAGATCGCACTCCGGGAGGGCTCCCTGATCGCCTGGCTCGACGGTGACCCCCTGGGCGAGCTCGAGCTCGTGGGCGACAGGTCTTTTCGGTCCGAGTCCGGCGTGAGCTTCGCCTTCAACGGCCGCGCCGGGTCGATCGAGGGCATCGGCCTGGGCCGAAACGGCGCACCGCCCGAGCTCGCGCGGCGGAGCGTCGCCGAGCCCGATCCCGAAGCACTGGCCCGGTTCGCGAGCCTGAC
>CALZIK010000178.1 GCA_945787635.1 Thermoanaerobaculia bacterium
GAGGCACCGCCGGCCCTTCAGCCGCGAGCCGTTCGAATCGGGTGCATGTTCGAGCGTCATGGATGTACGCCTTCCGGGTGTAGCGGTCGACGCCCCTGTCGACCGACTCTGAGGTGATGCGTGCCGACAGAGGGCCGGCGGCACCTCCTTGCGCTTGCGCCTACCCCTCCGCACCCCGAAACATCCCCTTCAAGCGGAGGAAGAAATCCCTCAGCGGCTCGTCGGGCTCGTAGAAGTCGAGAAAATCGCCGAGGCTGGACGATTCAGCGGGCGTCCCGACGGCCTCGGCCCATTTCAAAAACGGCACCAGGTAGGGAGCCGCGTGGAGCAGCTCGAGCCGGAGCAGCTCGGCGGTGACCCCCCCGGCCTCGAGAAAGCCCGAGTCGCGGTACGCGGTCAGCGTCTTCTCCAGGTCGTACTCGACCTGCTGAAGCTCGGCGCTCCAACCGGAGCCGTCCCAGCTCAAAATCGCGTACTGTGCTCTGCGGTCGCGATTGAAAGGCAACCCGACCGAGCCAACGTTGACCACCAGACCACCCTTCAACTGCCGGATCATGGGGCGATGGGTGTGCCCGCAAACCAGCACCGATTCGTTGATGGAGTCGAGCAGGTCGTCGAGCTTCGCGTCCCGGGTCCAGGGACCGAGGCCATCGTTGGTCGAGACCGGACTGCCGTGGGTCAGCAGCAGGGTCGGCACCGAATTCGATCCGGCGGAAAACGGAAGCGACTCCAGATAGTCGACATCCTCGGACGACAACTCCGCGGCCATCCAGCGCGCGGCCGACCATTCCTCGAGGTAGAGCCATTCGGGAGGGATCTCCCGCTTGCGAAAGCTCAGGAGGTACTCCTCGTGGTTGCCCCGAATTGTCTGCCAGTCCCGTCGCCGGATCTCGCCGACGACGGCGCTTCCCTGGGGCCCGCGGCCCACCAGATCGCCGCCGACCAGAACCTCGTCCGGAGATTGCCGGTCGATGTCCTCGAGCACGGCCTCGAGCGCCGGCAGGTTTCCGTGGATGTCGGCGAGTACGGCGACGCGGCGGACTTTGGATCTCTGGGCGTTGCGTGGTTTGCGGCTCGTCAACGTCGCGTCCTCGTGACCCTCGGAAGAATAACGCCGCTTGGGATCCTTTGTGCTAGAAAGTCGAACATCGGAGGCGAAACGCTCATGACGGTAGACAAGGAGCCCCTCATGACCGTTCCACGCCTGGCAATTCGACCAACAGGCAATCGATGAATGGAGAAAACCTCGATGCGTAGCCGACGAAGAGTCTCGCGGATACTGGCGCTGTTTCTGTGTCTTGCTGCCCTTGGCGTTGCTGCCTTCGCGGACGGGGAGGTGACACCCACGAAAGTCATCATCGATGCCGATCCGGGCGTTGACGATTCGATGGCGATTCTCTTCGCCTTTCAGTCGCCTGCTTTGGAAGTAGTTGGAATCACGACCGTGTTCGGCAATGTCACGATCGACAATGCGACCGCCAACGCGTTGACTCTGGTGGGCCTGGTCGGTGCCTCGGTGCCGGTGGCCCGTGGGGCCGAACATCCGCTGGTCAAGGACCTGCGGCCGCCACCGACTTTCGTCCACGGCGCCGACGGCCTTGGGAACGCGGGCAGACAACGGCCGGTGGGTGCGGTCATCGGGCAGACCGCGGCGCAGT
Organism: Thermoanaerobaculia bacterium; assembly: GCA_945787635.1. Taxonomy (GTDB): domain Bacteria; phylum Acidobacteriota; class Thermoanaerobaculia; order Multivoradales; family JAHEKO01; genus CALZIK01. The sequence goes on from CALZIK010000178.1 coordinate 1,659, forward strand.
TCATCGTGGATATGGCGAGGCGGCACCCGGGTGAGATCACTTTGGTACCGGTCGGCCCGCTCACCAATATCGCGCTGGCGCTGGCGATCGAGCCCCGGTTGCCGGAGCTTGTGAAAGGGGTCGTACTCATGGGAGGCGCAGCTCGGGTGGAAGGCAACGTCTCGCCGGTAGCCGAAGCGAATATTTTTGGGGACCCGCACGCAGCCGACATCGTGTTCAAGACGCCTTGGCCGGTCACCATGGTCGGCCTGGACGTCACCACCCGAGTGCGTCTGCAGGACGACTTGTTGGAGCGCATCGCCAAGGCCAACCCGAAACTGGGTGAATTCATCTACGAGATTACCCGCTTCTACAAGAGCTTCTACGAGTCGCGCGGTGTGTCCGGCGGCTTCTACACCCACGACCCTTCCGCGGTGGCCTACGTCATCGACCCCGGGCTGTTCGAAACTGAGGCCGGGAGAGTCCGGGTAGCTCCCGAAGGGCTGGCAGAGGGCCAGACCATCACCGCATTCGGCACGCCTCCGGAGTTCTGGTCGGCCTGGTACGACGCGCCGCCGGTCGAGGTCTGCCGTGGTGTGGAGGCCGAGGCGATGCTAGAGCTCTTCGAGTCGACGCTGAGTCGCTGAGAGTTTCCGAACGGTCGGCTAGGCATTCGCCGCGCGCGTCAGAGCCCGTTCATAGAGTTCGAGAAAGCCGGGCCCGTCGAGGGCGGAGCACACCGAATGCGTCGGGAGGTCGGCCCATTCGGGGCTCTCGAATTCGTGGTGGCCCTCCGGGCAGAAGATCGTCTGGCCGCGTGCCACTCCGTCGGTCAGAACCCGGAGCTTGCCACGCTTGACTTCGAAAAGCTCGGGCGCGATCGCGCAGGCGACGGCGATCGAATCGTGCTGAAAGGTGACGTCGACTCCGCGGCTTGCCAGATAGAACTTCCGGTATTGCCGGCTGATGCGTTCCAGAAAGACACCGGCGTCGTCGGCTTGATCCCGTAACCGCTGGAGGTAAACCGGGTCCATTGCGGCGTCCGGAGTGTAGGTGACGTCTAGTCCCACCATCGTCACCGGCCAGGAGTACCTGAACAGGCTGTCCATGGCGTGGGCGTCGTTCCAGGCGTTGGCCTCGCCGACCGTGGTGGCATTGCCGAGCTCTCCGTCGAAGCCGACGGCGCCACCCATCACGATGATCTCGCGGACATTGTCGACTATGGCGGGCTCGGCCAGGCGCGCCAGCGCCAGATTGGTCATTGGGCCGACCGCGATGACCGTGACTTCACCCGGGTTGTCCATGATCGTTCGAGCGATGAAATCGGGGGCTGAGAGGTCGGCCGCTTCGATCGATGGGTTTATCGTCTCGGTGTCGCCCAAGCCGTCCTCGCCGTGAACGAAGGTCGGTGGGTCACCGAGCGGGTGGTGCAACGCGGCCGCGGCGCCCCGGTAGACCTCGGCTCCGATGCCGAATCGCTCCTTGATGTAGAGGCCGTTGCGGGCGGATTTGTCGCGGGTGGTGTTGCCGAAGAGGGTCGTGATGCCGACGAGATCGACCGCCGGCGAATAGTGAGCGAACAGCAGCGCGAAGGCGTCGTCGATGCCGATGTCGAGATCGAGGATGACGCGGAGCGGCCGCGGCGAGGCTTCTCCGAGGAGGCGAATCGGCAGCACGGTGGCCGCCGAGAGCAGCGCGGCGCGTGAGAGGAATCGGCGGCGGGAGATGCCGGTTTCGTCCATCGTCGTCCTTTCCTGTCCGGGTCTAGTCGGGCGAGGCCTGACGCATCATGAGCTCGGCGTAGAGATCGTAGAAGCGGTCGAGGTCGAGGTCGAACTGAACCCACATCTTCCGCGGGCCGGGGCGCTCGCCCTGGCGCTCTTCCCAGGCCAGGGTGTTGCCGTAGTTGATGCCATGGTCGATATCGACATCGACGTAGATCTCGCGTTGCTCGGTGATGATCGCAGGATCGAGCAAGCCGGCGACACTGACCTCATCCCACATGAAGATTCCGGGCACCCAGTCCGAATCGGTATCCGGTACCGGGACGTGGAACCTCTCGATGTACTTGGCGAGCGGGTTCGGCGACTCGGCAATCCGTGCCACGAGCTCGTCGCTGTGACGGGTCTTGACCGAGATATCGACCGGCGTGATGGTCACCTTCTTCCAGGGAGCCCTCAGGACCATGCGGGCGGCTTCCGGGTCCCACCACCAGTTGAATTCCCGCCGGTACTCGGCGACGTCGATTCCTCCGCCCATCAGCACCAGCTCCTTGGCTTTCGAAGGCAGCTCCGGATCCAGCATCAGGGCCAGGGCGATGTTGGTCAGCGGCCCTCCTCCCCAGATGACGACCTCGCCCGGATGCGCGTTGACCGCTTCGACAATGAAATTCGCGGCGTGACCCTCGGCAGGCTCGGTCGTGGGCTCTCCTTCCCGGAGGGGAACACGTTCATAGGGTCCGGGATCGCCGTCCTGCCAGGCGCCCTTCCAGGCGTGCTCGCCGTAGAGCTCCTCCCAGCGCTCGGCCTCCTGCTTGCTGTTGAGCAGCGGAAAGACGGCGCCCTTGTAGACCGGGATGTCGGTCCGACCGGCGATCTCGAGGGCGCGCAGGGTGTGGAGAGTCTCCTGATCCATCCAGAGATCGCCGCTGACGACGGTGATCCCCAGGACCTCTACGTCGGGCGATTGCACGAACATCAGCACCGATTGCATGTCCGTGGTGCACGGCCCGCGGGCGTCCTGGTCGACGATGACCTTGATCTTGCCGTCGGCGTCCTGCGCGCCGGCGCTTGAGCCAGCGGCGATCGCCAGAACCGCGAACAGGCTTGAGATGAGCTGGATTCGATCCATGTGAGTCTCCTTCTTGGGCAACGGTGAAAGCCGCGGCTAGAGATCTTCGGCCTTCTTGGCTATCTGCTCGGTGAGTACGAGCACGTCGCGCTTCACCTTCTCGACGTCCACGGTCAGCAACTCTCGGTTCCTCACGATCTGCTGTCCGTTGATGATCACCGTGTGGACGTCGTGGGCCTTGGCGGCGTAAACGAGCGCCGAGTAGACGTCGTACATCGGGATCATGTGGACCGAATCGGTATCGACGATGATCAGGTCCGCGAGCTTGCCGACCTCGAGAGAGCCGATACGATCTTCCATGTTGACGGCGCGAGCTCCGCCGATGGTAGCCATCTCGACCACGTCCTTTGCCGGCATGACGCGGCGGTCGAGCTTCGCCAGCTTGTGGAGCTTGGCGGTGTAGCCGAGCAGGCCCATCATGTCGAGTGTGTTGCCACTCATCGGGCCATCGGTGCCGAGCCCCACATCGACACCAGCCTCGAGCATCTCGAGCACCGGCGCGACGCCCTTGCCGGCCTTGATGTTCGAGACGATGTTGTGGCTGACGCCGACTCCCTTCGCTTTCATGAGCTCGATGTCGTCGCCGTCCACGAAGATGCAGTGAGCCGCCACCAGCTCGTTGGTGAGAAGGCCGACGGTATCGATGTACTCGACCGGGCTCATTTGGAACTCGGTGGCGATGTGATCGATCTCCGCCTGGGTCTCGGAGAGGTGGAGGAGGACCGGAACGCCCAACTCGCGCGCCGCGCCGGCCACTTCCGCGAGGTGCTCGCGGTCCATGGTGTAGGGCGCGTGTGGCGCGAGAGCGGGAACGATCAGATCGTCATCAGCGAACTCACGGATGAACTTCTTGGCGTAAGCCAGGCCTCCGTAGGCTTCCTTCGCGTCGGGTGCGGGGAAGCCGATGATGGTCTCCCCGAGGATGGCTCGAACTCCCACCGTCTTGGCGGCGCGGGCCACCTCGTCTTCGAAATAGTACATATCAACGAAGGTCGTGGCGCCGCTCAAGACCATTTCGACGGCACCCAGGAGAGCTCCTTTGCGGACGTTGTCCGCGTTGACGACCATCGCCTCCAGAGGGAAGATGAAGCGCCTGAGCCGGTCGGGTACGTCGTCTCCCAGGCCGCGGAAGATCGTCATAGAGGCGTGCGTGTGGGTATTGATCATGCCCGGCATCACGATGTCGCCGCCGGCGTCGATGGTTTGTGCGGCCTCGAACTCTTGCGAGACTTCACCGCCGCCGACGGCGAGAATTCGAGTGCCTTCAATGGCAATTGTGCCTCCCTCGATCACACGAAAGGTCTCGTCCATCGTGACCACGCGCGCGTTTTCGATCAACAGATCGGCGTGCCGGCTCTCGGCGCGAACTTCGAGCACCCCGAGGCCGAGAATCGCCAACGCAAGGGCGGCGTTGCTAAGGCGCATCTAGAGTTCCTTTTCCTTCACTGACAGTGATGTATCGATCGACGGGCAGGTCGGAGAATACCTGACGCTTGCCGCTCAGCCAGTGGATCTTGACGGTGTCGATGGTTTCTGGGGCGCCCAGGCCAAACAGGATTCGAGAATCCTGGGCGGAGCAGTAGCTGCGGCCGCCGATGGCCTGATCGTGGCTCACCAGCTGGTCCGTGCTGATCTCGAGCCTTGCGCCGGTGCCGTCTCGCGAGCTCCGCGATCCGACGAGTCGCACTCCGAGCCAGTGCCGGTCTTTCGCTCCGGAGTTTCTGAACAATTGTCCCGGCTCTCCGTTGTTGTTTACCAGGAAGTCGGGCCAACCGTCATTGTCATAGTCGCCGATAGCGAGGCCACGGCCGACGGTGGGGACGAGAAACGACTCGGGTTGGGTCTCGCTTACATCTTTGAAATGGCCGCCGCCGAGGTTCCGATAGAGTTTCTTTACCTCGGCATGAGTGACTCCGGCGTGAAACAGTTCGATGTTGTCCAGAATGTGGCCGTTTATGACCAGTAGGTCTCGGGTACCGTTGTTGTCGGCGTCGAGGAAGCCGGCGCCGAAGCTGCTGTTCTGCCTGTTGCTCGTGCCCAGACCGGCGGCGACGGTTGCATCGACAAAGAGCCGTCCGCCTTCATTGATGTAGAGACGATCCAGCTCCGCGTCGAGATGGCTGACGTAGAGATCGATGTCACCGTCGCCGTCGATGTCGGCCGCTCCGGCGCTCATTCCCGCCTCGGCCTTGCCGTCCTCGCTGAACCCGGCACCCGAAAAGTAGCTGGCATCTTCGAAAGTGCCGTCGCCGTTGTTGAAGTAAACGAAGTTGCGCTGGGTGTCGTTGGCGATGAAGATATCGGTCCAGCCGTCGTTGTCGAGGTCGGCCAAAGCCACAGCCAAGCTCTTGCCGTCGCTGTTGACCAGTTTTGCGGCGGCGGTGACATCGGAGAAGGTGCCGTTGCCGTTGTTGCGATAGAGCCTGGGCGAGGTGCCGGGAAAGCTGTCCGGATGGCAGTAGGCTCTGAGCGCAGGAGTCGGATCGCCGCAGACGACGTTGCGCTCGACATCGTACTGGACATAGTTCGAGATCAAGAGGTCGAGCCGACCGTCGCGGTCGTAGTCGAACCAGCCGGCGGCGGTTTCCCAGTCACCCTGGCTGGCGATACCCGCCCGATCGGTCACGTCTTCGAAGGTGCCTTCCCCGGTGTTGCGGTAGAGGACCGAGCGCCGATAACCCGACACGTAGAGATCGGGAAAGCCGTCGTTGTCATAGTCGCCGGCGGCGACTCCGAAGAAGAAAAATCCCGGCCCCACCGTCAAGCCGCTCGCCTCGGTGACATCGAAGAACGAACCGTCGCCCAGGTTGCGATAGAGGGCCGGCTGAGGCGGGGTCGGTGGCTTGAACTCGGGCGTGGCACCGCTGTTGAGGAAAAGAGCGTCGAGCAGGCCGTCCTGGTCGAAATCGACCCATCCGACACCGGCACCCATGGTTTCGAGGTAGAGCTTCTCCAGCGACGCGGCTCGCTCGTGGCGAAAATCGATGCCGGCGGCTTTGGTCACGTCCTCGAAGCGAATACCGAAGCTCGAGGCGGCAGAGTCCTGCAGCGATGACCCGGATGTCTTGTCTTCGGCTCCGGCAGCGGGCCTCGGAGGCGCGGCCAGAAGCACTCCGAGCGCCACAGGCACAAACCAGCCGAATCGGCGACAGGCGCGGGAACGGTCGGGGGGGCGAAGGGCTGGAAACATCACGATCGGCTGCACTCTGAGTGCGGCAATGTACCGCGAACGGTCGTTGTAGACTCGGCGCGCCCGACAATACCGTTGGCCACGTCCGGAGGAGATTGTATGGCCCTTCGATCATCCCGCGAGCTGGTCTCGAGGCTCGCCGGTCGCCTGAGTCGCCCAGCTGGCACGGCGGTTGCCCTTGCTCTGGTGGCTTCGGTGCTGGTTGCAGCCGCCAGTACGGCGCCGGCCGAGACAGTGGCTGCTCCAATCTCCGTCATCATCGATACCGATCCGGGCACCGACGACGCGATGGCCATTCTGCTCGCGCTGGCCTCGCCCGAGCTCGACGTCAAGGCGTTCACGGTCGTGCCCGGCAATGTCACCGCCGATCAGGCACTGGACAACACGCTGCGGCTGGTTTCGCTCGCCGGCCGGTGCGATATTCCGGTCGCCGGTGGCGCGCAGCGTCCGCTGGCGCAGAAACTGATCACGGCCGAATTCGTGCACGGTGAGAACGGACTGGGCGACATTGAGCTGCCGGCCTCCGACTGCGAGGCCGACGCGCGTTTCGCCCCCGACCTCATCATCGAGATGATCCATGCCATGCCGGGCCGGATCACGCTGGTTCCGGTGGGACCGCTCACCAACATCGCCCTCGCGCTGCACAAGGATCCGACGATCGTGCCCTTGGTCAAAGAGGTCGTGGTCATGGGGGGCTCGATTACCGAGGGTAATGTCACCGCGGTTGCCGAAGCCAACATCTACAACGATCCCGAGGCGGCCCAGGCCGTCTTTCATGCCGGCTGGAAGGTCACCATGGTAGGGCTCGACGTTACCCACAAGACCAACTTCGGCGCCCCCCACCTCGAGCGTTTGGCGGCGACCCGCGGCACGTTGAACGACTTCGCGACCGAGGTCATGCAGTTCCTTATTGACCTCTCGGCCCAGTTTGGCGCCGACGGCACGCCGATGCACGATCCGCTCGCGGTCGGTGTAGCGATCGACTCGTCGTTTGTTCGTACCAGGCACATGCGCGTCGAGGTGGAAACCAAAGGCGAGTTCACGCGCGGTCAGACGGTCGGCAATCGTTACAACATGGTCGAGCGCAACGAAATCGAGGGAGACCGGCTCAAAATGACCGGTATCGACCGGGTCGAGCCCAACGCCTGGGTGGCGGTCGAGGTGGACGCCGATCGCTTTCTGTCTTTCTTCCTCGAGCGAATGGCCGGATTGTGACAATTCTTGATGGTTTGGAAAAAGCTGGGGTAGACTCTCCCCGCCCTACAGTACGAACCTTTTCCCCAAGGGAGGACGAATGAGACGCATTTGTTTGGTGGCCCTTCTTGCACTCGTGGTGGCCCTGGTCCCCTCCGCGGACGCCCAGACGCTTTCCAGCGGTCAGGTCAGCGGTAACGTCTACGACGAGACTCAATCGCCGATTCCCGGCGCCACCGTCACGATGAGAAGCAGCGAGACCGGAGCCTCACGCGTGGCCGTGACCGGCGAGACCGGAGCTTTTCAGTTTCTACAGGTACCCACCGGTGACTACGCTGTGCTGGTCGAGCTCGAGGGCTTCGACGCGGTCGAGGTGACCAGCGTCGATGTCACTGTCGGCTCGTCGCTCTCCTTCGATGTCACGCTCAAGCTCGAGGTCCAGACCGAGACGATCACGGTCCAGGGCTCGACCGCTCCGATCGATACCGGCTCCGCCGGCGTCAGCCAGCTGATCAGCGAGATCGCGATCGAGAACCTGCCGCTCCTGGGGCGGGACTTTCGCGACCTCGCCCGGTTGAGCCCATCGGCGCAGGTCACGCCCGGTCTGCGTGGGGGCTTGAGGCTCGGCGGCCAGCAGAGCGACTATTCGGGTGGCTCGATCGACGGCGGCGACGTGCGCGACAACTTCTTCGGCGAGTTCTTCGGTTCGCTCGAGACCAAAAACTCGATCATCCCGATCGAGGCGGTTCAGGAGTTTCAGGTCGTCACCAACGGTTTCGCACCCGAGTTCGGTCGCTCGACCGGCGGCCTCCTCAACGTGGTGACCAAGTCGGGCACCAACGAGCTCAAGGGCAGCGCGCACTGGTATCACCGCAACGAATCGCTCACCAACGACGACTGGCTGGGGACGCCGCCGAATATCGACGAACAGAACCAGTACGGTGCGGCTTTGGGCGGCCCGATCAAGCGCGACAAGCAGTTCTTCTTCGCGGCCTTCGACATCTCGGACCGGGACGGCCCGCTGATCACCAAGTTCGCTCGTGACGTCAGCGGAGTGGCTGCGCCCGAGCTCGGCATCGCCGACCTGGGCGCGCTCGAGGGCTCCAACCCGCAGAGCCAGGAGCTGCTTTCCTACCTGCTCAAGTGGGACTACCAGATCGGCGACAGTGACCACCTCACCGTCCGCACCTTCCATACCCAAAACAAAACAGACGGTTTCACCGGCGGCCGCGGCCAGAATCAGATCCAGGCGTCCTTCGGCAACACCGAGAAGTTCGAGAACACCGGCGACAACACCATCGCGACTTGGACGAAAGTTCTCAAGGGTGGTCGGGCCTCCAACGAGTTCAAGTACATGTATTCGGATTCCACCCGGCCGCGTGAGCCCAACTCCTCGAATCCCGAAATCGCCATCGGCGACACTGGCAACTTCGGCCAGCGCTTCTTCCTGCCGATCTTCGGCAACCAGGAGAAGATCACCGCCCAGGAGAACTTCCAGTACGCTTTCAACAACCACGACGTCAAGTTCGGCGCCGACCTCAACGCCTATTCGACTCGCGCCGGCGCGTTTTTCGGTTGGTCGGCGGGCGAGTACCGTTTCTTTACCCTCGAGGACTTCCAGGCCGGCACCCCGTTCGCCTTCATCCAGGGCTTCGGCATCGGCGACCAGCCCTACAGGGACGCCGCCTTCGAGGCGGAACGCGTGAAGCAGACCGCCTACGGAGCCTACGTCCAGGACAAATGGCAGGCTAAACCGAACCTCACCGTCACCTACGGCGCGCGCTTCGACGTCACCGACAATCCTGGCGGCAGATTCCCGATCCCCGGCCAATCGGTGCCGATGGGCGTCGGCGCCGGCACGACCTTGGCTGCGCCGCCCCAGGCGCCTCCGGACGACGAGGACCAGTTCGGGCCGCGGCTGGGAGTCGCGTACTCATTCGACATGGGCGGCAGGCCCGCCGTTTTTCGCGCCAACTGGGGCATCTACTACGCCCAGACCCCTCCCATCTTCTTCAGCCGGGGAGCCGGTGGCACCACGGTGCTGTTCTGTTTTTTCGACGCCTCCTGCCTCCCTCCCGGCGGCTACCCCAACCTGTGGCCCGACCCCATCCCAGCGGATGATCCCTTCGTGCCGCAACCGCCATTCGGCATCAACTACGACGATGTGGGTCTGAAGAACCCGCGCGTCCAGAACACCACCGCCACTCTCGAGTGGCAGCTGGCCGACAAGTACACCTTGACGACCACTCTCGCACACGCCGATTCGGACCGTCTGCGCACCGGCGGCTTCAGCAGCACCCAATGGAGCCGGAACCATGAGAACCTGGGTACCGACCAGTTCGGGCGGACCATCCTGGGTGGACCGGTCGACGACACGGTCGGTCAGGCGCTGGCTCACGGCAGCTTCAGCCGCGGAGAGTTCAAGCAGGTCGTGCTCAGTCTCAACCGGCGGTTCGCCGACGGCTACCAATTCTTCATCAATTACTCCTGGTCCGAGAACAAGGACAACGCCGCCAGCGAGCGCGACACCGACTCGTTCTTCGGCCCCCAGGACCCGTACAACATCGACATCGATTACGGGCGTAACGCCCTCGATATCCCGAATCAGCTCAAGATCTCGGGCACCAAGCAGCTACCCAAGGGCTTTCTGGTCAGCGGCCTGATCATCGCGCGCGACGGGATCCCCTTCCCGGCGTGCATCTTGGACGACACGAATGGCGACGGCATCAACAACAACGGTTGCAACAATGACCGGCCGGTCGTAAACGGAACATCTCTGCTGGGGCGTTACCCGGCGCGGCAGCCGGACTTCTTCCAGTTCGATCTGCGTATCAGCAAAGAGTTCAATATGGCGAGCGATCGAAGTGTCGAGCTGATCGTGGATTTTTTCAACGTCCTCGACAGCGCGAACAAGTACTCCAATCCGGCCATCAACTCGGTCGTGGCTTCGGAGCTCAGCGGCGCTCCGCAGCCCGGCGACATCGGCCCGAACGGCGTGGCCTATCGCACGCTGGATCAGGTCTCGCCGGGCAGTACTCCGTTCTCGATTCAGTTGGGAGCCAGGTTCAAATACTAGCGCGTGAGTCGAGTACCGACGCGACGTTCATTCCTAACCACGATGGGGAGCGCCTTGGCGCTCCCCATCGTTCTTGATGGCCGTGATTCCGCGAGGGCGGAGGAAGCTGCGGCAATGGCGGTGGCCGTGAAACGGTGGCCGCAGCCCATCGGCAGCCCGGTGCTCGACAGCCTGCTGCCGGTCATCGAGGGCTCCAGGCACGTAAGTACCGATGTGCCCCGGATCGCTCAGGTGGCCAAGTGGATGGCATACGAGGAGCTGCCCTTCCCGCGCTTCGGCTCGGATTTCGATCCGGAGACGGATCGGCAGCGTGCCATCGACTTCACCATGGTGTCGAACACCATCAACACCGCCTTCAGTGATTTTGAAACCGGCGTCAAGTTCCAGACCGAGTACGAGGGCCGAAACTGGTCCGACTCCCAGGCGATGACCGCGTGTCTGAGGCGAGCGATGGCCGAGGGCATTCCGGTGCTTGACGGCCACTATCTCGCCGAGGTAACGCGAGCCGATCTCGACGGAATCTTTGCCGGCAACATCGAGATGCCGATGCTCGACGAGAAGCTCGCGGTCCTGAACGAGGTCGGAAAGACCTTGGCCGAGCGCTACGACGGTTCTTTCGTGAACTTCATCGAGACCTGTTCACCTCGGCTTTTCGACGACGGCAAGGGACTGGTGGATCGTCTCATCAGCGAGTTCCCGCGCTTTGACGACACCAGCGAGTACCGAGGCCACAGGATTCACTTCCACAAGCTGGCGCAGCTGACCTACTGGGGCCTGCATTCCGCTTTCGAGCCTCACGGTGGCTTCCGAATCGACGATATCGGTTCGATGACGGCGTTCGCCGACTACATCGTGCCGGTGGCGCTTCGGGTGATGGACATCATGGTTTACGCGCCTGAGCTCGAGGAGAAGATCAATTCAGGCCGGCTGATCCGACGCGACAGTGACGAGGAGATCGAGATCCGGGCGCACATGTTGTACGCGACGGCGCTCTTGACCGAGGACATCAACGCCCTGCGTCCGCCGGAGTCTCAGATCATCATTCCGCAGTTGGATGCGCGTTTGTGGCTGAGTTATCACGCGACGCATTGGCCGCATCACCTGACCCGCACGATCATGTACTAGCGAAAGGCCGGAGAGGACCGAATCTGCGGCGTTGTCCAGGCAGCTGGGCTCCTCGACGTACAAGACGTACGCTTGCGTCGCCCAGCAACCAGGACGCCTTGTATTTTTGGCCCTCTTCGGCCTTTCCCAAGTTAACGATGTGAGACCAGCGGCATCAACGCGCCAGTCGCCTTTGGCACGCTCCGCGCAGTCCATTGTTCTTCTACGGCTGTGTGACGAGCTTCGCCAGCGCCTGCGCGTAGTCTTTATTCCCAGGTTCGAGCGCGACGGCCTTCTCGAGCGCCTCGACCGCGCTCGCGCGATCGTCCAGCTGGCCGTGAACCTGGGCGAGGTAAAACAGCGCCTCCGAGTCGAGTGGGTTGATCAGGCTGGTCTGCGTGTAAACCTCGCGCGCGCCCTCCAGGTCGCCCAGCTCGGTCAGTGTGCGACCCAGGACGTACAGCGTATCCGACCGATAGGGGTTGTGTTGGAGCGCCAGCTCGGCCGCCTCTCGGGCTACCTGGAATCGACCGGCCGAGTAGAGGATCTTGGCGAGCTGGGTGTAGGCGCTGTCGTTGTCGGGATCCTGCTCGAGTGCCCGCTGGAGGATCTCGAGCGCTTCGTTGGGGCGCCCCGCCTGGGCGTGCTCGCGGGCCTCACGGACGAGGTGGTCCGCCTGGACTTCGCTTTCCCGTTTTTCGTGCACCTGCTTGGCCAACTCGGCGAATCGCTTCCGGATCTTGCCGGCCTCGTCGGTCCGCCCCGCGCACTGGTAGGCGCGCGCCAGCAGCGAGGCCGACTCGGTGTGGTCCGGCTCCGTTTCGAGGATGGTCTCGAGGTGCCTCGCACCGGCGGCGCACTGGCCATCGCGAACCAGGATGGTCGCGAGCAGGAACCGGCCGCGAGCCTTGGCGGGCTCCAGCTCGACAACCCGCTCGGCATCTGGAAGTGCTCGCGCCTTGTCGTTCCGATCAGCGTAGATCGATGCCCGCCAGAAGTGGGCAAGCGCATTGTCGGGCTGCTGGGCAATAGCCCGGTCGAGCTCCACGAGCGCCGCGTCCAGGTCGGCCAGGGACTTGTAGACGGCCGCCAGCAGAACGCGCGCGGCGGTGTTGTCCGGATCCATCTCGAGCGCCGCGAGAAGCGCGGCCGACGCCTTGTCGTACTTCTGGAGGTCCATGTGGAACCTGCCCAGGGCAATCGCAGGAGCGGTGCTGTCGGGATGGGCCGCCACCGCTGTCTCTAGAATGCGCAGCGCCTCGTCGTGGTTGGCCAGCTGGCGGTAACACTCGGCCAGCGCGAGAAGAGCCAGCTCGTGTCCGGGGCTGAGATCGAGCGCCTTCCGAAACGCGGCGATCGCATGTGGCATGTGGAGCACCATGCGATAGGCTTCTCCGAGCTCGACCCAGAGCTGCGGTTCGTCGGGTGCTCGCTCGACGGCCTGCTGGTAGCGTCGGATCGCCTCCTCGGTCCGGCCTTCGGCTTGTAGCTTTCGCGCCTCGGCGGCCAGCCTCGCGACGTCTTGCGCTTCGTTCTGGGATTGCGCGAGTCCGACGACCGGGAGACCGAGAATGGCGAGAGTCAAACAGCAAGCCGCAAGCTGGTGAGAGCGTCGCATGCCGCATGGGATTATACGGCCATAGCGGGAGCTCGCGGTGGGCTCTTTGACCCCGCGCCAGGACACAAATAGAATCCATCCTCACGATTGACGAAAACAGGAGGGGCGCTCATGCGTTGGGTTGTAGTTGTCTGCCTTGCGATCGGCTTGATTTGTTCGGCCGCGGGACCGGTCTGCGCGCAGGAGGATCGAATCAAGGTCTTCATCGACCAAGACACCTCTGGTCCCGCCGGCACCGACTCGGTCTCGATTGCCATGCTGCTTCAGGCGCCCAACGTAGAGGTTGTCGGCATCGGCGTAGTGGCGGGAGACGCCTGGCTCGACCAGGCCGTCTATCACACGCTCAGGATCGTCGAGTTGACCGGCAAGACTCACGTACCGGTCGCGGCGGGCTCACGCGTGCCGCTGCTGAACTCGCAAGCCATGATGGAGCGGCGCGAGCAGTTCTGGGGAGAGAAGGCCGGTGACGGCTGGCACGGCAACTGGGGTTCGGAAGTTGCGCCGGAGAGCGAGATTGAAGACGCCCCCGGTGGTCCGCCGAAGCTGCAGGTAGTGGATAAGACGGCTGCCGAGCTGCTGATCGAGATGGCCCGCAAGTACCCGGGTGAGCTGGTGCTTCACACCGCTGGTCCGTTGACCAACATCGCCCTCGCGATTCGCCTGGCGCCGGACATCGTTGACAAGATCAAGGCCGTGTACACCATGGGTGGCCACATCCACGTCAACCAGCGCTTCAATTTCTGGTGGGACGCCGAGGCGGCGTTCATCCACATTCGGGCCCCTTGGAAGGAGCGGCATCTGACGCCGATCGATGTCTGCCACAAGACCTACATGACCAAAGAGATCATCGAAGCGATCGCTTCGGCGGGAACGCCGCTGGCGGAATACCTGCGCGTGAGCTATCTCGAGATGGACCGCGGCTACAGCTACATGTGGGACGAGCTGGCCGCCGCCGCGATCATCGATCCAGGCATCATCACGGAGACCGAGCAGCTTCGCCTCGACGTGGACTACCTGCCGGGGCCAAGCTACGGCAAGACGGTCTGGACCTCGGATCGCATCGAGCCTTGGTTCGCGCCGCAGACCTGGACGGTCCAAACGGATATCGACGTCGAGAGATTCGAGAAGCTGTTCGTGGATCTGATGCGACGGCCGCCGGCGAAGCCGTAGGAAGTGCTGGGGAGCGGGCCGCTGACACACTCAGCAATGCCGTGTTCACTCGTGGGCGCGGTCATGTAGCACGGTGCTATCGACACGAGGCTGAAGGAGCGCGGGCGGTCTCGGAGGGAGCCTCTCTTCGCTCCCGGAGAGACCGACCGCGCGACTCAATCGGTTCAAGAAACCCTGCTATTACCGCGCGCGCTGCTCGAGAAACCGGTCGACCGCCTCGGGCATGAAGCTCGCCGTCGAGAAAGCCCCCGGCAGCGCGTCTTCGAACGTGGTCATGCGGTATCGAATCGGCGTGTCGTCGCCATCCTGCTCGAGCACGATCAGCTTGATCGGCTGGTGACCGCGTTTTCCGTTGAAGGAGCTCGACTCATAGCCGTACTGGCGATCGCGGTAGCTGACGCGGGGGGTGTGCCCGGGGGCGGTGGCGACGACCACGGCTTCCACGAAGTAGTCGCGATGGGCGGCGGCCTGCTGGAGGACGGCGCCGATGGGGTAACGGTAGTGGAAGGCCGCGTCGTCGGCGCCGGCTGCGCGGTAGATCTTGCCTTCGGTCGAAAGGGCGGAGACGCCGAGGTGCTGATCGGCGGTGGTGAAGAGGGAAACACCGCCGGCGCGTGCTTCGAGCGCCGCTTCGACCAGAGCATCGAGCCGGGCGCCCGGCAGCCCGGTCGCCTCCGGGGTCACCTCGGGAAAGTCGCTCTCCGGGACCACCCACTTGGCGAATCGGTTCACGTGCACCGAATTGTCCGCCCCCGAGCCGCAGACCATCAGGAGATCCTCCCACCTCGTCGTTGTCATCAGATAGTCGCGACAGTCGCCACAGGATCCGCCGGTGCCGCAGGTCCTATCGGTGTAGAAGGCGAGGAACGCGACATCCTCACGAGCCGCCTCGGGTCCGACGAGGTTGATGGCGTGGTTCATGAGCGAGGTCTCGCCGTGGATGGCCTCCGGGTAGCCGTACCATTCGGAGTTGCCGCCCACGACGGCGTGGTCGTGTCCCTCGCGTTGAACGACGGTGGCCGCGCGGACGTGATATTTCGAAATGCTCGGGTCGGTTCCGGCCTCGGCGGCCGCGTCGAGGGCCATCGCGATTTGTGCCTCGAGCGCCGGCTCGGTTACGTGCTCCTGCGCGGATTCCGTCAGGGTCCAGGTATGGGATCCGGATTCAACAGCCGACTGGTCAGGCAGAGCACACGCGAGACCAAAGAGAACTACGACGAGGTATGAGGAAACTCTGGGTGTTTGGTTCATTGCGTCATCAACTCCACGAACTTGTCTTCGAAGCGTTCGACGTCCACTTTCATCTGCACGGTGGCAGGTTGCAGATGAGTCGGGGGCTCGAGGTGTCCTTGCCACTTGACCGCGTCCATCGGTTCCGGGCCGCTATAGGGCAGGAAGAAGCTCAAGTCGCCTTCCGGGCGGGTCCAGACCACGGTATGGCCGTACTTCGGTCCGTGGGTGATGTCCACGTCGAGCCACATGGTTTTGGTTTCGGTGATGATTGAGGGATCGATAAGAGCGGCGACCGCCAGCTCGTCCCACATTGCCGACCACTGCGACAGCCCTGGCGAGGGCTGGTACTCGAGGTAGAGCGCTCGGACATGGTCGGTGAAGGGACCGCCCGCCTCGACGACGCGCCGCATGAGGCTCTCGCTCGAGAACGTCGAGAAACCGATCTCTCCGGTAGTCACTACAATCTCCCGCCACGGCTCCCGCATCACGATAGCGGCCGCCTCTGGATCCCACCACCAGTTGAGCTCGAAGCCGCCGCCGCTCGAGGCACCCATGATGTAGAGCGACTTGACCAGTGGCACGATCCCCGGATCCATCCGCACCGCGAGGGCCAGGTTGGTCAGTGGTCCGGCGAAGTACAGGACGACCTCACCAGGCTGAGCGCGAATCGTCTCGATGATGAATTCCGCCGCCCGTCCCGGATGAGCTTTCGTCTCCGGGTATCCGCCGGGCGGCGCCCAGGTGTGCCCCGGTAGTGGACTATCCGGATTGAAGGAGCCGTGCCAGTTGGGAAACGAGCCGTAGAGTGCCTCTCGGAGAGCCTGACCACGGGCGGTTCTGAGCAACGGCCGCTCGGCGCCCTTGACGACCGGCACCTCGGGCCGGCCGGCGAGTTCGACGGCGTGGAGGGCGAATACGGTGGAGGGTTCCACCCATTGGTCTCCGCTTACGGTCGTGATGCCGAGAAGATCGATCTGAGGCGCATTGAGCAGCATCAGGAGCGACAGGAAGTTGGTTCCTTGCGGCCCCGCACTGTCCTGGTCGACGAGGACCTTGATCTTGAAGACCTCGGGAGCGTGGCGCTCAGTTTCGTCCTGCTCAGCCTGCGCCACTGCAGGCGTCGCGACGAACGACGCGAGCCCGGCCAGAAGGGCGAGAGTCGCGACCGACGACGGTAGACGTCGCCTGAAGCGCATCAGCCTCGTTCAGCCCACGCGGCGTCGAACGCCGCTCGATCCAGGAACGACTTCTGGGTTCCCACGCCGGTCGTGGACAAGCCGGCATAGAGGTTGGCGCGCCTGACCGCGTCTTTCTCCTCGAGACCCTCGCCTAGAAATACCGAGAAGCTGCCGATAAAGGCGTCGCCCGCGCCGGTCGTGTCGACCGCCTCCACCTCGAAGGCCGGCACGTGCTCCATGCCGTCGGCTCCGGCGAGAAGCGACCCCATCGAGCCCAGAGTGATGATCACGCGCTTGATGCCGGCTCCGAGGAGCTTCTCGGCACAGCGCTTGGCATCGTCTACGCTGCCGACGGCGATTCCGGTCACCGCTTCGGCCTCGGTCTCGTTGGGAACGAAGTAGTCGAGGTTCGCGACCTGCGACATGTCCACGGGCTGTCCCGGAGCGGGGTTGAGAATGCAGCGGATGCCGTTCTCGTGCGCGAACCGGATCGTGTAGTAGACGGTTTCCAGCGGAATCTCGAACTGGAGCACGATGCAATCGGCGGTCTTGAGCCGGTCCGCGGCCGCATCGACCGTAGCGGGAAGCACCTTGTTGTTGGCGCCCGGCACCACCAGGATGCGGTTTTGACCCGAAGCCGTGTCGACGAAAATCGGGGCGACGCCGCTCGAGACGCCCTCGACGATCTTGACGTGTTCGGCGTTGATACCTTGAGCCTTGAAGTTCTCGACGGTCGAGGGTCCGAAGAGGTCGTTGCCGACGCAGGCAACCATCGAAACATCGGCACCGCAGAGCTTCGCCGCTACCGCCTGATTGGCGCCCTTGCCGCCAAAGCCGATGTCGAAGCGCTCGCCGAAGATGGTTTCGCCGCCGCGGGGCCAGCGGTCGTTGAACGTGGTGAGGTCGATGTTGGCGCTGCCGACGACGGCGACGTGAGAGGTTTTTGCCATATCTAAACGCTGCTCCTGTTTCTTAGGGGTGTGCGGGGATCGGTTTGGCGACCCTCTCGATGAACATCTCGATGAAGCGTTCCCAGTCCAGCTCGTGCTGGACTTGCATCTTCTGGGCACCTTCGGCGCCCGGCCAGATCCTGGTGAAGCCGTAGGAGGTGCCGTAGCCGATGCCGGGACTCGCGTCGACGTCGACATAGAGCTCGGTCGTGGTCACGAGGGTCGGGTCGATCAAGCTCGCCACAGCGATCTGGTCGTACATGTGAATCACCACGTCAGGGTCCGCGTCGTCCCAGCCCACGCGCCCGCGTTCGCGGATCAGCCGGGTGAACGGCGTTTCGGTCGCCACGAGCCTCTGGAACCACTCCTGGCTGAACGACGACTTGCGCGAGACGTTGAGCGGCGAGAGCTGGATCGGAATTCCGGAGCGAAGCACGATCTTGGCGGCCTCGGGGTCGACCCAGAAGTTGAATTCGGCGCCCGGGGTCATGTTGCCGGCTCCGTCCGGGAGCGCCGCCACCGCACCGCCCATGATGACGAGCTGCTTGACCTTGCCGGCCAGACCCGGGCGGTGCCGGAGCGCCATGGCGACGTTGGTGAGCGGCCCGATTGCCAGAATCGTCACCTCGCCAGGGTGAGCCTCGATCGTGTCGACGATGTACTCGACGGCGCCCGCGTCTTCGGCCTGTTTCTCGGCGAAGCCACCGGGCGGCTCAGTGGGCGCTTCGTCAGACCACCACGAGCCGTAGGTCGTCCTAGCGTACTCGCTGGGCTCGTGCATCAACGGCATGTCGGCGCCGGCATAGACCGGGATCTCCTCGCGCCCGGCGATTTCGAGCAGCCGGAGGACGTCGGCGGTGCCCTGCTCGAGGGACCAGTTGCCGGCGACCGTTGTGATTCCGAGGAATTCGAGCTCTGGCGAGTGCAGAGCCAGCATCAAGGCGTAGCAGTCGTCCTGCGGGCAGATCCCGAAGTCGGTGTCGAAGATGATCTTGTGGGGCTCGGCGCGGGCGGCCGCCCCGAGAGTCAGCGCCAGAACGACGATCACCGCCCAGCTGCGAAGCCGATTGCGATCCAGCATCAGGCGGCCGCGTTGTAGGCGCTCGCGATAGCGACCAACGCCAGGATGTAACAGATGAACATGAACGTCAGGTAGGTCTTGGCCTGCTTGTCGGCGCCCGCGAACTCCTTCCAGACGAAAACTCCCCAGACGGCCGCAACCATCGGCGCGGCCTGGCCGATGGCGTAGGAGATTGCCACGCCTACGAGGCTCGCGGCCACGAAGTTGAATACGGTCCCGGTACCCCAGATGAAACCACCCAAAACGCCGAGAGCATGGTTCTTGGCTCCGGCGGAGAAGAACCCGGAGAAGTTGACCGGTGTGCCGACGAGAGGCTTCTTCATGAAGTAGACGTTGACGACGAAGCAGCATAAAAAAGCGCCGAGGGTGAAGAAGACCGCAATGCTGTAGGGCGTCAGAGCGTGTCCTGCGGTCAGGGCCTTGGTGACGAACGGGGCGAACGAGCCCATCAGAAGGCCCGAAATCACGCAGATGACGAGGCTCCTACGCGAGACCGCTTCGCCGCCGGTCGCTAGGCGGCCGTAGGCCTTGCCGATCAGGATGACGGCTACGATCGCGAGGGCAACTCCCACGCCGAGCATCAGCGGGTCGCCCACGGGCTGGATGGCGTAGCTCATGACGACCCCGACGACCAGGGCGATGCCGATCGCCACCGGGAACGCCACCGCCAGGCCGGCGAGGTCGATGCCGGCGACCAGAAGCAGGTTGGCGATGTTGAAGATGAACCCGCCGATCAGGGCGGAGACAATGTTGCCCTGGTCCGCGGCGGCGACATTGGCGAGGAAACCCTCACCTTCGCCGCCGGTCGAGCCCATCGTGAAGGCCAGAATCAGCGAGACCAGAAAGATACCTATCGCGTAGTCCCAGTAGAACAACTCGAACCGGTAGTCCTTGGTGAGCTTGGCCGTGTTGGCCCAAGAACCCCAACACACGGTGCTCGTGATCATCATCACCATGGCGATGGCAAGCGTCTCTGGGACAAACATGACCTCTCCTCTCTTGTGATGTGGAGCGCCTTCACGCTCGGAGCCGAAGAATTGGATCGCGAGGGAGTATAGCCGATCGTCGGCCGGGTCTGCGGCGGACAGTCGCTGCTAGGCTCACTGGCGAATGCACAGCCACGTAGGAGGAAGCCCCATGTCAGCGCTGGTTAGTCGGACCCTGATGACGATCCTCGTCCTGACGGCCCTTGCGGCCCCGGTATCCGCCGATGGGCCCGCAGATCTGATCATCAAAAACGCCCTGGTTCTCACCATGGACGCCTCGGGCACCGTCCACGAGAACGGCGTTGTCGTGGTGCGCGGCGACACTCTCGCCGCCGTGGGTGATGCCGGCTTGCTCGGGCGGTTTCAAGCGGAGTCAGTGATCGACGCCGGCGGCGACATTGTTATGCCGGGGATGATCAACCTGCACAATCACATTCCGATGGTGGCGTTTCGTGGACTCGGGGAAAACGGCGTGGAGAACCGTCTGTTCAAGTTCTTCTTCCCGCTGGAAAAGCAGATGCTGTCGCGCGATCTGATCCGCATCGCGTCCCGTCACGGAGCCATGGAGATGGCTCTGGCCGGGGTCACGCTGGTAGCCGACATGTACTACCACGAAGACGAGGTCGCTCGAGGGGTCGCGGAGGTCGGAATTCGTGGCGTTCTCGGTGAGACGGTGATCGGCTTTCCGGTGGTCGATGCCGCTGAACCTTGGGGCGGCCTGGCATATGCCGAGCGGTTCATCGAGGAATGGAAAGGGCACCCTCTGATCACGCCGGCCGTGGCGCCTCACGCTCCGTACACTGTGCCGCCGGAATGGCTCCTGAGGAGCAAGGCGCTCGCGGAGCGCCAAGGGGTGCCGCTATTGCTTCATATGGCCGAGTTCGCACATGAGAGACGGCTCATCAAGGATGGCGTGGGCGAGTTTCCGGAGGGCAAATCCGTGGTCCGCTACCTCGAAGACATCGGGTTTCTCTGTGATGCTCTTCTGGCGGCTCACGTGATCTACGTGGATGAGGAAGATATGGCCATCTTGAAGCGCCGCGGCGTCGGCGTGAGTCACAACCCGAAGGCCAACTCGAGAGGAGCAACCGGCATGTCGCCCGCCTGGGAGATGTTCCACCAGGACCTTGACATCGGCCTGGGCACGGACGGTCCGATGGGGTCGAATCAGATGGACATCGTGAATGTCCTGAGCTACGCCGCAAGCGTCGCGCGCCTGAGGGGCCAGGACGGCACCCGCTTTACGCCGTACGAAGTGGTGTCCATGGCGACTATGGGCGGCGCCCGCGCGCTCGACATGGAGGATGAGATCGGCTCTCTCGAAGTCGGCAAGAAGGCCGATATCGTCATGGTCGAGACCCACACGCCCAACATGCAGCCGCTTTACGATCCCTATGCCGCGCTGGTCTTTTCCGCCTACCCCGAGAACGTTCGAACCACGATCGTCAACGGCGAGGTCGTGGTCCAGGACCGGATCTTGCGGAAAGTGGACCTCGCTGCACACGAACTCGAGTGGCAGGCTCTTACCAAGCGGGTCGCCGAGTTCGCGAAGTCCCTCGAGTAGATAGGGCGGCGCCCGGGAGGTTCAGGAACCGCTAGTTCGGGGAGCGCCTCATCTGTGCGGTGATTCGTGCGAAGCGGGCACCCGACCGTCGGGCGGCTTCGAGCTCTACTTCCGAGAGTCCCGGATCGGCGGGGCCGGTCGTGGCTTCAGCCCCGAGGTTGCCGAATCCGTCGAGTTCGAGTCCTCCCACCGCCACGAAGCGCATGTTCAGGAAAGCGGCGAGAATCGAGAGGCGGGCGAGCTCCTTGCCGGACGCGACTGCGCCTGCGGTACAGAACGCTCCGGCCGTGCGGCCTTCGCCGTGGGTGTCCTCATCGAGCACTTGGCCGACACGATCGACGAAGTCCTTGACCCGGGCATGCAGGCTCGCCCAGTAGACCGGCGTGCCGACCAAGATGCCGTCCGCCCGACGAATGTCTTCATCGCTCGCTTTGGACACCGTTCGGAGGACCGCCTCCACGCCCTCGACCGATTCGATTCCCTCGACCAGTGCTCTGCTCAGCGCCTCGGTGTGGCCGGTTTCGGAATAGTAGGCGACCAGGATCACAGCCTGGGTCTTTTCCTCCGCCCAGATGGGCGTCAGAGCCGTCAGAGCCGTCCAGACGATCGTGAGTGAAATGAGAACTCTCATTCTTTCCTCCATGCCGCGAGTCATGACCTCGCCTAGAGTATCTCTCAACACCCGAAGCGGCGCCTCGATGGAGAACCGCGTCGCCTCTCATGGTGCTACGCTGGATCCGGACATGTCCTCTCACGGAGCGGCGCTCGAGGATCGACTGGTGTCGCTGCGACGCGGCCGGCGTCTCGAGCTGTTGACCATCGGGTGGAACTTCGTCGAGGCCGTCGTCTCGGTGACCGCGGGAATCCTCGCCGGCAGCGTCTCCCTGCTCGGTTTCGGCATCGATTCGGTGATCGAGAGCCTCTCCGGGTCCGTGCTGCTCTGGCGCCTGAGCCAGGATGAGGAAGAACGGGAAGGTAGGGCTCGCAAGCTCGTCGCGGTCACGTTTTTCCTGCTCGCCGCCTACGTGGGGCTGGAGTCGGCGCGGTCCCTGATCGCGCAGCGAGCGCCCGAGGCCAGCTTGCTCGGGATCGTGATCGCTTCGCTTTCGCTCGTCGTGATGCCGGTGCTGGCCCGGGCCAAGCGGCGTGTGGCCTCGGCGATCTCGAGTCGGGCGCTGGTCGCGGATTCCCGGCAGACCGACTTGTGCGCGGTGCTCTCCGCGATTCTGCTCGCAGGTCTGAGTCTGAACGCAGGTCTGGGTTGGTGGTGGGCGGACCCGGTCGCCGGCCTCGCGATGCTGCCGGTGATCGCCTGGGAGGGGCGGCGAGCGTGGCGAGGGGAAGCCTGCGGCGACTGCCATCCGGCGGTTCACCGCGCGGCAGTCCCTGCTGACGACGGCTGATCCCCGGTCATTTTCGCCCGCCGGGTTCGTAGTACCGGACGAACCGCAACGGCAAGGAGGCGAAATGAGCGTACGAGTGTCGGACATCAGTTGGTGGCGTGTGATCCTGGGCGGGGTGAGCGTGGTCGCAGCGACCTGGATCAGCGTATTCGTCGTTGTGACCGGCTACGCGGCCCGGCTCGGCTTCAAGATGCGCGGAGCGCCGCCCCAGGACATGATCTCGGCTTTCGCCGACCGCGTCGCGCCGATGGTCGGCCCGATCGCCGGCGTCGTCCTGGCATTCGCGGTGGCCTACTGGGTGGCCCGCAGGGTCGCTGTCGGTCCGATTGCGAACGCGCTCGGAGTCGGCATCGTGGCGACCGGACTCCTGATGGCCCTGATGCGGAGCTTCAGCCTCCGATCCGCCGGTTTCTGGGTGCTCACGCTGGCGGCTTCCGGAGCTGCCGGCTGGCTCGCGTCGCGCCGAGCCCCAGATGGCCAGGATGACTAGCCGCCGAAGGTCTCGGCCAGGAACCGCTCGAGCTCGGTCCAGCTCTTGGCGTCGGCGTCCGCGTCGTAGGCGAGCGGCATGTCGAACGTTTGGCCGATCTCGGTGGCGCCCGGGTTCGTGAAGGAGTGAACCGCACCTGGATAGGCGATGAACGTCAGGTCGACGTCGGCGTTCTCCATCTCTTCTTCGAAGGCGACGAGCTGTTCTTCGGGCACGAAGGGATCGTCGGCACCGTGGGCCACCAGCAGCCTCGCGGTCACGGTTCCGGGCTCGATCTCGGTTCGGGCGGCGAGATCTCCATGGAAGCTCGCGACGGCGTCCAGGTCCGAGCCGAGGCGCGCCATGTGAAGGACCACAGCTCCGCCGAAGCAGTAACCGATGGCGGCGATCTTCTCGGGATCGGTGTGTTCGTTCTGTTCGAGAATCTCGCGCGCGGCGCTGAACCGGGCGACCAGCGTGTCCATGTCGTCCGAAACCTCGGTCATGAACTTCTGGGCGTCCGCTGGATGCTCGGCGAGCTTGCCGTCGCCATACATATCGAGGGCGAATGCGGTATAGCCCATTTCGGCCAGCATCTCGGCGCGCTTCTGGGCGTACTCGTTATGACCCCACCACTCATGAACGACAATGATTCCGGGACGCTTCCCGGAGCGGTTCGCATCCCAGGCCAGATAGCCGGTCAGCGGAACGCCGCCGACCTCGTAGCCCACCGCTTCGCCGCGGACTTCGGGCGCCTGGTTTGCTGTCGGAGCCGAGCTCTCGCCCGATGTATCGGACGGAGAGGTCGATTGGGGAGCCGGGCTGCAGGCGAGCGCGTGCACAGCGAGCAATGCGAGCAAGGTCGTGGTGATACGTGTCATCGAGTGTTCCCTCCGTCTGAATGCGAGCGACGGGAAGTCTACCGGAGTGAGGTCATGACGAGCCGATCTGCACCAGCTCGTGTTCTTGAAGCGACTTGGCGGTGTCGGCGTCCACGTAGTCGCTGTGGCACGAGGCCTTGGCGTCGGCCTCATCGGTCATGACGGCTCGAGTCTCGCCCGCCATCGCGTGTATCTCGGCAGGCGACAGCACACCACGCTGATCCAGAATCGCGCGCTGCTCGTCGGTGAGTGGAGCGCTCTTTCTGGCCGCGTCCCAGGCGTACTCCTCATCCTTGCCGGAGGCGAACTCCTGGATCTCCTTCGAGATCCTCACGCTGCACCAGTCGTGGCCGCACATGGCGCAAAAGTCGGTATCGACCGCGAGATCCTCGTCGTGCAATGCGCGGGCGGTATCGGTGTCGAACGCGAGGTCGAAGTGCCTCTCCCAGTGCAGGGCGGCCCGGGCCTTGGTGAGCTCGTCGTCCCAGTCGCGGCTGCCTGGTATGCCGAGTGCGACATCCGCGGCGTGGGCGGCGATCTTGTAGGCGACGCAGCCCTGTTTGACGTCATCTTTCTTGGGCAGGCCGAGATGCTCCTTCGGCGTGACGTAGCAGAGCATCGCGGCGCCGTGGTAGGCGGCGGCGGTGGCGCCGATCGCCGAAGTGATGTGGTCATAGCCGGGAAAGACGTCGGTCACCAGCGGCCCCAGGACGTAAAAGGGAGCTCCGTGACAGAGCTGGCGCTCGAGCTTCATGTTGTATTCGATCTGGTCGAAAGGCACGTGCCCCGGTCCCTCGATCATGACTTGGACGCCGTGGCGCCAGGCCCGCTCGGTCAGCTCGCCCAAAACCTCGAGCTCGGCAAGCTGGGCGGCATCGGTGGCGTCGGCCAGGCCTCCCGGCCGCAGGCCGTCGCCGATCGAGAACGAAACGTCGTAACGGCGCATGATCTCGCAGATCTCGTCCCAGAGAACGTACATCGGGTTTTCTTCGCCGTGGGTGAGCATCCACTTGGCGAGCAGCGAGCCGCCGCGCGAGACGATTCCGATGAGCCGATTTCTGACCAGGGGGAGGTGGCGCCGGACAACACCGGCGTGAATGGTGAAGTAGTCGACGCCCTGAGCGGCCTGCGCCTCGAGGGTCTCGAGAATGACTTCGTGCGAGAGCTCCTCCAGAGGCCGGCCGATGATCATCGAGTAGATCGGAACGGTGCCGATCGGTACGGTCGACTTCCTGAGTATTGCTTCGCGGCAGGCGTCCAGGTCGCCGCCGGTGGAAAGGTCCATCACAGTGTCGGCGCCCCAGCGCTCCGCCCAGCGCAGCTTCTCGACTTCGTCGTCGGTGCCGGACGAAACCGGCGAAGCGCCCATGTTGGCGTTGATCTTGGTTCGGCTCGCGCGGCCGATCGCCATGGCGTCGAGTTGGTAGCCGAGGTGGACCTTGTTGGCCGGAATGATCAGACGACCCGCAGCAACTTCGGCGCGTACCTGCTCGGGCGTCAGGTGCCCTTCTCGCTCGGCGACTCGCTGCATCTCCGAAGTCACCCGGCCCAGCCGCGCGTGCTCGAGTTGGGTAACCGGCTCGAATCCGTCGGGAGCCATGGCGCGCGGGGCACCGCTGCCGGTCTCGAGGCTCCAGCCCTCGGGTAGGAAGTCCCACGCGGTCATCGAGGACACGCGCGGCATTCCGGGAGAGTCCGGCGACGCGAACATGAGGGGGCCGCCGATCTCGGCGGCCAGGGCGAACGAGCCCGGGCTGGTGCCTTCGGCCCGACTCGAAGGATTGGCGGCTCCGTGAAGCGGAAGCTTGATCGGGTTCTTCGAATGCTGGGTCGAGCTCATGGAGTCTCCTGGAACGTCTGGCCTCGAGGGTGGCCCCGAGGCTTGGTTCGACCGAGCGCGAGTCGCAGTCCCTCCGCCGGTTCGAACCGGATCAGGTTCGACGGGTGCCTCTCAGCCTCGCGATACGCTCGCGTTGCGCCCCGTGCGACCGCGCCGAGTATACCGGGAGCCGCGCGCGGCACCCACACATGGGCCGCAACCGGTACTCTTGCCCGGTGAGTCCCTGGTTGCTGAGACCGCGGTTCGAACGCCGGCTGCGCCTGTTCGGGCGCTGGGTTCCGGTTGTTCTTCTGGTGGCGCTGGGCTGGGTGCTGGTCATCGATCGCCCCGGGCTTCGCACCGAATACTTCGCGCTCGGCGCGCCCTGGGAGGGGAGGCCGGTTCACACCACGGTCGGAGAACCGGGCCTCGAGGGCACCACCGACGTGAGCGCGGTTCTGGTTACCGATGTCGTGTTCAGCGTGCGCTGGAGCGGATGGTGGTCTGTCGCGGACGGCGGCGAGCACGCCTTTGCGATGTACGCGGACGATGGTGGCTTCCTACGGATCGACGGCGAGGTCCTCGTCGACACTCGCGGCCTGTTTGGAGAGCGGCGACGGCAGGGTCGAAGGGTGCTGGCTCGTGGCTTCCATGCGATCGAGATCGGTTACTACCAGACCCACGGTGAAAGCCGCCTCGCCATCGACTGGCAACCCGCGATCGCGGCCGGCGTTGCGGCCGGCGCCTTGCCGCGAGGGGACCTTTTCGCCCGCGGCC
>CALZIK010000179.1 GCA_945787635.1 Thermoanaerobaculia bacterium
CGCTTCCCGACGGCTCGTGGCTGCTGGTGTGGTCCGCGGTGGACGATGAGGACGACGAGATCTTCTGGTCCACACGGGATGTGCGCGGGGCGTGGAGCCCGCGCCGGCGGCTCAACGTCGAAAACGACGCGCCCGACATCCACCCGACCGTCGTTGCCACACCCGCGGCCGGAGCGCTTGTCTCCTGGGACTTCTTCGACGGCAGCGACTATCGCGTGCGGCTGGCGCGCTTCGAGCGAGACGATTGGCGCGACGCTGGTTTTCTCGGGCCCGCGGGCTCGGTCCGGCCGAGCCTGCTCGAGGCCGAGACCGGCGCCTATCTCGTTTACCAGAGCGCGCTGAGGGACGAGTGGGTCGTGGTCGAGCTCGACACTGCCGGTCAAGCGTGGCGCCACGCGGCGGCGACCGTCTCCTCGGTCGGGCCCCCGGTGATGACTGCCGGCGAGGAAGGGGCTACCTTCCATTGGCCGCCCGCGGTGCCGGCCGCGGCGGGAGATCTCGCGATTGCGAGCGTGACAGTGCCCTGGCAGACGGAGCCGCCCCAGGCCGGGCCTTCGGAGACGAAGGCTCCGCGGATGTCCCCGTCCGGAGCCGAGATGGGTGCCGAGGCGGGCGCCGTCGCCTACCGCGCATTCGGCGACAGCATCTTGCGCGCCAGTGGCGATCCGGTAGCGCCCAGTATCGTCTTCGACGTCGGGGACGACGGCGAGCCCGCTTTTCCGTCCGGCCTTCCGGTGTGCGCTCCTAACGCCGACGCCTTTGCGATCCTGTGTGGCCTCAACTGGCGGCTCGAAGAGCAGCTCGATCTGGTCTTTCCCTCGGACATCGCCAACGACGGAAAAGGCGCCGAGGAGACTCTCGGCGGCGTCAGCCGCATTCAGACCGTGCTCGACGACGGCGGAGACGTCCTGCTGCTGATGGAGGCGACCAACGACATCACTCCAGCCGGGACCTCCAACGTCACGATCCTGACCAACCTCGAGACAATGATCGACAAGGCGAGCGACAGCGGCTTCGATGTCGGCGTCGCCAGCGTCATCAAGCGCAGGCAGATCGATATGGCCGGCAACCCGGTGGCCGACCCGCTGAACGACCAGCAGACCCAGGATCTGCGCGACTCCATCGCGAACGACCTCGCGCCTTCCAAGAACCGGGTCTTCATCGACGCCTGGAGCGCCCTCGATCCGGGTCTCGGTCAAGCGGACTATTGGAACAGCGTCGGAATCCCAGACTGCTGCGGCCACCCGGACAAATCGGGTTACGACAAGATCGAGCCCTTATTCCGCAACGCGATTCTGGCCGATCCGGTCCTCGGGGCGCCGGCGCCGATCGGGCCGTCCGGAGGTGTAGACGCGTCACCCACGTTCACCTGGGGAACGAGCGGCAACGCGCGCCTCTACCAGCTGTCGGTGACCGGGCCCGGAGGAACGGCCGAGACCTGGCACGACTCCCTGCCGCCCCCCGACGGTGTCTGCGCCGGCGGCGTCTGCTCCGTGAGCCCGGGCCCGCTGCCGCTAGGAAGCCACACCTGGAAGGTCCGGGGAAAGAACCTGCGTGGCCCGGGGCCCTTCAGTGGCGACCTCGCCTTCGAGGTGCTCGACTGCGCAGGACTGCCCCCCGACATCTTACTCGACGGCGACGACACCGGCTCGCAGACCTACCACGCCTGTCCCGGTTCGGTGACCGCACTGCCGGGGTTCGTCGTCGCGAACGGCGAGACGGTCACCTTGCACGGCACCGCCAGTGTCGTCATCGAGGGGATCGAGGTCCAAAACGGCGCGACGCTGACTCTCCGGGTCGACTGAGGCGTTGAAGACCAACGGACCCACGAGGGCGCGAAATGACGCGCTACGTAGAGCGGCGACGGCGCGGCGGGGTAGAGTCGGCGGCAAGAGCCGAGAGGCTTAACTTGGTGTCCACCGTCTTGCTGGCACTCGCGCCGTGCTGCCTGGGCTAGAACTCAAGCACTCCTTCCGATGCTAGAGTCGCCCGGACGGCGACCCACCGCACGCGCCTGGTTGAGCAGCCTCAAGATGTCGGTACCACACACGGCGCCTCCCGGAAGACTCACGCTTGCTGTGGCGCTGCTGGCGGGTGCGATGCTCCTGGTCGAGGTCATCGCGACGCGGCTTTTCTCGGTCGTCTTCTTCCACCACTATTCGTTTTTCGCGGTCTCCCTGATCATGACGGGGCTGGCGCTGGGCGGCATCCTGGTCTCGCGCTGGAATGTAGCTGGAAGCTCAGAGACCGAGTTCTCGAACCGCCTCGCGCTGCTGGCGTGGCTCTTTGCCGCTTTCACGATCTTCGCGGCAGTTCACCTGGCGGGAATGGCCGCGGACGAAGCCCGGCTGGAGCTCCTCGCGGTGGCTCTCCAGGCGGTCGTTTTTCTCCCCGGTCTGGTGGCAGCCGGAGCCTTTCTTGCCGCGGCGTTCGCTCGCAGAGACGCGTGGATCGACCGGCTCTACGCCGCCGACTTGGTCGCAGCGGCGACCGCCTGCCTCGTAGCGATCCTTCTGATGCGAACGCTCCAAGGAACGGCGACGTTGCTCGCACCGGCCGCGCTCGCCGCGCTCGCGGGCGCCGCGGTAACCAAGCGCGCGGCCTACCGGGCGAG
>CALZIK010000180.1 GCA_945787635.1 Thermoanaerobaculia bacterium
CGCGCCCGAGCTCGCCGGCCTGGAGGAGTTTTTCGCTCGGGCCGCGCGGCTGGCCGGCACCGGTGAGCCCACGCCGCTCACGTTCGCGGCAGCTGGGCCGCGAGGAGTCGAGGAGGCCTCGGGCACGACCCGATCGACTGGGTGATGGAGTGGGGCGGACCCACGCTCTGCATCAGTTGCCCCCTCTCTCACCTTTCCGTAAAGTAGCTGCGACATGAGTTGTTCGCCCACGGATCGCTCGGTAGCCGCCATTCTCGACGACGCCGTCGCCGGCCGCCGAATCTCGGCGGGCGACGCCCATCGGCTGCTTCTGGATGGAGACCTCATCGACCTCGGTCTGGCCGCCGACGAGGTCAGAAGCCGGCTCAACGACCCGGAAGTTGCGACCTACAACATTGACCGCAACATCAACTACACCAACGTTTGCGTCTACAAGTGCCGCTTCTGCGCCTTCTACCGGGAGCCGGGTGACGACGAGGGGTATCTGCTGCCCTTCGAGGAGATCGGCAAGAAGGTGGAGGAGACCCTGGCGCTCAACGGAACGGGCATTTTGATGCAGGGTGGGGTACACCCGGACCTGCCGATCACCTACTACGAGGACCTGCTCAGGTACCTGAAGAGCACCTACCCGGAGATTCACCTCCACGCCTTCTCGCCGCCCGAGATCAAGTTCATCGCCAAGCTCGAGCGGATGAGCTTCTACGATGTCATCGCGCGACTGAAGGACGCGGGTCTCCAGTCGATCCCCGGCGGCGGCGCTGAGATTCTGGTCGACAGCGTGCGCAAGGACGTTCTGGCCTACGGCAAGACTTCGTCCGACGAATGGCTCGACATCATGCGTCAGGCGCACAAGAACGGCCTGCGAACCTCGGCCACGATGATGTACGGCATGGGGGAGGAATTGGAAGCCCGTGTCGAGCACATGCAGCGCGTCCGGGATCTGCAGGACGAGACCGGCGGCTTCACCGCGTTCATCTCCTGGACCTTCCAGCACGACCACACCGAGATGGAAGACGTGCCGGAGACCTTCGCCCACGAGTACCTGACGACACTCGCGGTGTCGCGGCTGTTCATGGACAACGTCAGGCACCTCCAGACGAGCTGGGTCACCCAGGGCAAGAAGATCGGCCAGCTGGGGCTCAAGTTCGGCGCCGACGACATGGGCTCGATCATGATCGAGGAAAACGTCGTCTCGGCCGCCGGCACCGCCTACAAGATGTCCCAGGACGAAATGGAGCACTTGATTCTCTCCGCCGGCTTCGAGCCCAGGCAGCGGACCAATCTCTACGAGCGTCTGGTGACGCGCGAAGACACTGCCGAGCTCGCCGCCAAGTATCGCGGCTCGGTCACCGCCGGCAATCGCGACCTGGTGTCGTCGTTGCTGCCGGTGGTCGGGTAACGACGAACGAAACGGTTGCAGCGGTCGACCTCCGTGTCGACCGGTTCCGGTACTGCGCGAACCGATAGTGGGCCGCCGTTGCGCTCTGCGGCCGCCCATTCCACAGCTCGATCCGGCAGACTCGAGATCCCCGCTACAATTGCCGCGTGCTCCGGTTTCTGGTGAATCCGACGTCCGGCGGCGGCCGGGCGAAGAGACGGTTGCACGCGCTGAAGCGGAAAGCCGCCGAGCTTGGAGCGGACGTTCATCTCACCTGCAGCGGCTCGGACCTGGTTGCGCAGGCGCACCGGGCGGCCGGCGACGGCTGCGAACGATTGATCGTAGCCGGCGGCGACGGCTCGATGCATCTGGCGGCGCAGGGGTTGGCTGAATCGCCTTGCGCGCTCGGGGTGGTTCCGTGTGGACGCGGCGATGATCTTGCCAACTCGATCGGGGTGCCGCCGCGGTTCGACGACGCACTCGAGCTGGCGGTGACAGGAGAGCCGCGTCCTATCGACCTGGGGCGCGTGAACGACCTCTGGTTTGTTCTCTACAGTGGCGCCGGCTTCGACAGCGCCTGCTCGGTGACCGCCAACAGCCAGCCGCGGTGGTGGCCGGACAAGATCACGTACATCGTCTCGGTCTTTCGTACGGTAGTCGGCTTCCAGCCGCCGCGGGCGCGGGTCGAGTGGGAGGGCGGTACGTCAGACGGCGAGGTGATGTTCGTGACCGCCTGCAACGCGCCGCGGTTCGGCGGCGGGATGTACATCGCCCCCGCGGCCGAGATGGACGACGGGAGGCTCGATCTGGTCGTGATCCGGTCGATGTCGAAGCTTCACCTGCTGCTTCGAGTGTTCCCGAAGGTCTTCAAGGGGAAGCACGTCGGACATCCGGCGGTCGCGATTCACCGAACCTCTTGGGTGCGGGTTTCGTTCGACCGGGAGCAGGTGCTGGGCTGCGACGGCGAGTTGGTCGGGGGGGTGGGGAACGAGGCGTTGGAGATGAGGATCGTGCCGGGCGCGTTGCGGATCGTGGGTGGTTGACGCCAAGACGGTCGGCACGGAGGTCGACTGTCCGCTCCCTAAACCTTGAACTCGACGCCCTGCGCCAGGGGCAGCTCATCGCCGTAGTTCAGAGTGCAGGTCTGGCGGCGCATGTAGGCTTTCCAGGAGTCCGAGCCCGCTTCCCGGCCGCCGCCGGTTTCTTTCTCGCCGCCGAAGGCTCCGCCGATCTCGGCGCCGGAGGTTCCGATGTTGACATTGGCGATGCCGCAGTCCGAGCCGCCCGCCGCGAGGAACCGCTCGGCCGAGCGCATGTTGAGCGTGAAGATGGCCGAGGAGAGGCCCTGGGGAACCGCGTTGTGGCGCTCGATCGCTTCGTCGAGAGTCTCGAACTCGAACAGGTAGAGGATCGGCGCGAAGGTCTCGTCGCAGGTGATCGGCATGTCCGGCGTCGCTTCGACCAGGGTCGGCTCGACGAAAAAGCCGCCTCGATCGCTCTTGGCGTTACCGCCGTAGAGCACTCGGCCGCCCTGCTCGCGGACCTTGTCGAGGGCTCCCATCATGTCGTCCACCGCGCGCTTGTCCACCAGCGGCCCCATGAGGATCGCGGGATCCATCGGATCGCCGATCGAGATCGAGCCATAGGCTGCGACCAGCCTGTCTTTCATTTCCTGTGCGATGCCCTTCTGGAGGAACAGCCTGCGCGTCGAGGTGCAGCGCTGGCCGGCGGTGCCGACGGCGCCGAAAAGGACCGCCCGAAGCGCAAGGTCGAGGTCGGCGTCGTCCATCACCACGATGGCGTTGTTGCCGCCGAGCTCGAGGAGGCTCCGGCCGAGGCGCTTGGCGACCGCCTGACCGACCGCGCGGCCCATGTTGGTCGATCCGGTGGCCGAAACGAGCGGCATGCGCTTGTCGTGGGTGAGCGGCTCGCCGACCTGATGCCGGTCGCCGACCAGCAGATTGAAGATCGGAGGCGCGTCGTTCTCGGCGAGCACTCGGCCCGCGATGTGCGTGACAGCGACGGCGGTCAGCGGCGTCTTCTCCGACGGCTTCCAGATCATCGAGTCGCCACACACGGCGGCGACGAAGGCGTTCCAAGACCACACCGCCACCGGGAAGTTGAACGCCGAGATGATGCCCACAGGGCCGAGCGGATGCCACTGCTCGTACATCCGGTGCTCGGCGCGCTCGGAGTGCATCGAGAGCCCGTAGAGCTGCCGTGACAGGCCCACTGAGAAGTCGGCCATGTCGATCATTTCCTGTACCTCACCGAGGCCTTCCGAGAGGATCTTCCCCATCTCCAGTGTGACCAGCCGGCCGAGCTCGTCCTTGTGCTTGCGAAGCTCTTCGGCCACCAATCGGACGATCTCGCCGCGCCGAGGCGCCGGCCAGGTGCGCCACTCCTTGAACGCTTCGACCGTGACCGAGACCACGCGCTCGTAGTCTTCGGCCGTTGCCGTCGTGACCCGCCCAATCTCGAGGCCTGTCGAGGGGTCGATCGAGACCACCTCCGGGCCTTTGGTGGGGAGCCATTCGCCGCAGAAGGCCCCGCGGTTGAGGGCTTCTATGCCGAGCGCGGACAGCAGGTCCGTATGGGGTGTCATGGTTTCGACGGTCATGGAATCACTCTCCTAGTGGTCAGCCGATGCTGTCGAGGGCGGCTTCGAGCCGGCGCAGTCCTTCGTCGGCTTCCTCGAGCGAGAGGCTGAGCGGCGGGCGGAAGCGAATCGCGGTGGATCCGGAGCGCAGGCCAAGAAAGTCGTTCGCGATCATTTCGACCAGCAGTTGCTCGCGAACCTCGCGGCTCGGCAGGTCGAAAGCCAGGAACATGCCTCGACCGCGCACATTCGAGATGCGCTCGGGCCGAGTGGTGGCCAGTGCCTGAAGCTTTTTCAGTAGATACGCTCCCAACGAGGCTGCGTTCTCGAGCAGACCGTGTTTCTCGATGATCTCGATGAAGCGCTGGCTGCGCACCATATCGACGAGGTTTCCTCCCCAGGTCGAGTTGATCCGGCTCGATACCTTGAATACGGAATCGACCTCGTCGACACGTTCGCCGGCGCAGATCCCACAGACCTGGGCCTTCTTGCCGAACGCCAACACATCGGGTTCGACGCCGAAGTGCTCGAAGCACCACCATTTGCCGGTGGTCCCGAAGCCGGTCTGCACCTCGTCGTAGATCAACAGGAACTCGGCCTCGTCGGCGAGGGCTCTCAGGGCCTGGAAGTACTCTCGCCGGAAGTGATTGTCGCCGCCTTCACCCTGGATCGGCTCGAGGATCAGGGCCGCGATGTCGTCGGGATATTCAACAAGCGCCTGCTTGATCTGAGCAATCGACTCTCGTTCGGCGGCCTCGACCTGCTCGATGACCGCCGGGGTGACCGGGAACCTGAGCTTTGGATTCGTGATTCGAGGCCAGTCGAACTTGGGAAAGAGGTCGGTCTTGCGGGGGTCGGTGTTGGTCAAAGACATGGTGTAGCCGCTGCGACCATGGAAGGCGTCGCGCAGGTGGATGATCCGGTGCCCGTTCGCGCTTCGGCCCGCCGCGCGGTTCTTGCGGACTTTCCAGTCGAAGGCCGTCTTGAGGGCGTTCTCGACCGCCAGGGCGCCTCCCGAGATGAAGAACATCCGCTCCGAGAGTGACGCCGGCACGGTGCGCGCGAAGGCATCCACGAAATCCGCCATGTACTCGGTGTAGAAGTCCGAGTTGGAGGGCTTGTTGAGCGCGGAAGGGAGGATTCGCTCGATGAAGTCGGGGTCCTTGAGATCAGGATGGTTGTATCCGAGCGGAGAGGTCGAAAACGACATGAAAAAGTCGAGAATCTCCCGGCCGCTGGCTCGATCGACGAGGTAGGGGCCGTGACTGCGCTCGAGGTCCATGACGTACGGCAGGCCGTCCGCAAGGATGTGATGTTGGAGGCGCTTGTGCACCGCGGTCTTGGCGCGCGAGGCGTCGGTTCGGGGACGGGTTGCAGTGTCGGCTAGCGTCATCGCTTCTCCACCGCCAATTGGCGTCTTGGTCGGGCTATCTCTAATGAGGGGAGGGGTTTGGCCGGAACAGGTCCGGCCGCCCGGAGCCCTTGGGCTCGCTGAGATGCTAGCACCGGCCTTGGAAGCCGGTCAATCGGCGACGTTGTAGCGCCGGACCGGTTCCCCGGCTGTGGCGGTGCGGTTACGGCCGGTCTCTTTAGCCACGTACATGGCGGAGTCCGCCAACCGGAGAAGCGTGGACTTGCTGCGCTCCACCGACTCGTCGTCCTGGAGGTGGCGATGCAGTGTGGCGACGCCGACCGAGCAGGTCAGACCGGTCAGGTGGATCGGGTCGGGCTGGATTTCCCCGGGCTTGTCGCAGAAAGCGCTGGTCACGATCTCGTGGCGCAGGCCTTCGGCGACCTTGATCGCTTCGAGCAGGTCGAAACCCGGGAGAGCGACGACGAACTCGTCGCCGCCGTATCGAGCGGCGATGGCTTCCTCGAAACCGGTGGACTTCTTGATCAGGACGCCGACTTCTCTCAACACCTGACTGCCAGCGAGATGGCCGTGCGAGTCGTTCACCCTCTTGAAGAAGTCCAGGTCCATGAATAGGAGCGCCAGATCCTTGCCCTCTCGCCGGCACTTGGCAATCGCCTTGGACAGCGCGATGTGCAGATAGCGATCGTTGAAAAGGCCGGTGAGGTTGTCGCGTTTGGCGATCTCTTGAGCCTGCCGTCCATCCAGGACGTTTTGAATCGAAATCGAGATGTATTCGGCGAAAATCTCGAGAAGGTGAACGTCCCGCTCACTGTAGTGTCCGGTCTTGGAACGGTTGACCAGTTCCAACACGCCACATACGTCCTTCTCGATTCGCACTGGAATGCCCACCAGCGACTCGGTTCGGTAGTCGTCGTTTTGCTCGAACATCCGCAGGTGCAGCTCGTCTGACTCGAGGTCCCGGGCCACGTACGACTCGCCGGTCCTGTAGACGTGCCCGGCAATGCCGGCGCCCGCTGGAATCGTCTGGTTGAGCAGCTCACGGGCTTTGGCGCCGAACGCCGCGATGAAGGTCAGCTCGTTTTGATCCCGCTCCGGGTTCTTGGCCATCGGGTTGTCGAGCAGCAGTGAGCCCGCCTGCGACGGCACGAACTCGTTGGCCTTTCGAAGCACCGCGGTCAGGTTTTCCGCCAGGCTCATATCGAGGGCGAACGACGGCATGGCGCGCCGGCGCTCGAGGAAGACCTCGAGATCCTGGGGCTCCAGACAGTGGTACTCAGTCATAAAAAATCCCCTGGTTTCGGGGGTTTACCACCGAAATCTAGCAGAACGGACTAGTGGGCAACAATTGCACAGGCCACAGTCCGGGCGCAGGCTCTCCCAGCCCCGATCGAGTGAGCTAGCGGAACGAACGACTGAGTTTGAGCGATCGATCGATGACATCGGCGACCAGAGACTCGGAAGCCGAAAGTTCGGGCGCGTAGCGCAGGTACTCGAGATCCTCGACCAGCTTGCCGAACTCGTCGAGGGTCGAACCGCTGACACCGCGTTCCCGCAAGTGACGAGTCCAAGCGACGGCGGCCGCGTCGGGAGCGATGTCGTATCGCTCCCCGAGAAACCGGCGCCACGCGTCTTCCAGCACCTGCGCCGCCTTGCGCCCCCGCTGAATGCCGCTCGCGCCACGCAGGCGTTCGCAGAGGAGCTTGGTCGCATGCGTCTTCTTGCGGACCCTGAGCACCAGGGGGATTAGCAGCAGGGCCGCCGCCAGGGCTGCCGCGCCAGCTGCGTACTTGGGATCGCGAAACCAGGGGGCCGTCTGCGGCGCCGAGGTGCCGTCTGCGACTACCTCGGGCTCCGCTGTCTGGACCTCGCCGAGAGTTACGCTGGGGAGCTTCTCCAGCGGATCGCGGGCGGTCAGGATATCGGTCGCGGTCTTCGCGACCTCGAACCTCCCTGCGAAAGGATCGAAGTAGTCGACCGACAGGGGCGGAAGCTGCCACTCGCCGGCTCGATCCGGAACCAGCACGTAGGTCCAGGTCTTCTCTCCTCGTACGCGCGTGCCCGAGACTCGGCTGCGGCTCGACTGCTCGGGCGGGAACACGCGGATTCCGTCCAGGATCGGCAGCTCCGGCGGTTGCAGCCCCTGGAGATTGCCCTGGCCGTCGAGCCGTATCGTGAGAGTGGCGGCCTGTCCGACCTCGAGGTCGTTCGGCTCGAGTTGCACCGAGAGGTCCATTCTGCCGACCGCGCCGCGGAATCCGTCGGGTGCCTCCGGCAGCGGCCGGACGGTGAGAGTGACCGGGTTGCTGGTCCTGGAGATCTCGCGTTTTCGGTCGATGACCGATCCCAGCCAGCTGTACTCGGGCATGCTCACGATCAGCTTCGCGCGGACCGGTTCGAGCTCGAACTCTCCTGGACGCATCGGAAAAACCGCCTTGCGCAGGAGCACCACACGTCCGTACCGCTGACCCTGGATGTCAACCATCTCGGGGCGTAGCTTCTCGGGCTGTGGCACGTCCTCGACCCAGAAACCGGCGAAATCGGGGACGGTTTCCGGGTCGATGGCCCCGACGTCGGCCTGGGTGAAGAGGTAGAGCGTGTAGAGCACTTGCTGTCCGGCGTAGGCCTCGGCCGGCGTGATCTCGGCGCGCAGGAAGAGCTTGGGCTCGGTATCGCGTGTCGCGCGCTGCCGGCGCTTGGAGAAAGGAAAACCCTCGAAGGGATCGGACGAAGAGCGGCCAAAGGGGTCCGTCGAGGCCACCGGCTCCTGCTGCACCTGGATCACCTGGTCGGCGAGCTCGAACGCTTCGCCGTTGACCTTGAGCACGATTCGGCCGACTCGGGCTACGCCGACCTTGTTGGCTCGCAGACGCCAACTGAGACTCTCCGCTCGAGAGGCGCGCCCGTTGACGAACTGCCAGGTTTGAGACTGGCTCGGTCCGGAGACGATCTCGAGGTTCTCCAGGGAGAACTGAGGATCCAGCTGCAGGTCCCTGAGGCCGGTACCCTGGGCCTCCAAGGTGAAGTCCACCGTCTGGCCGATTCCGATCAGCTCCGGCTGAATGCGCGCGGTGGCCGAGGCTCCGGTCTGCGCCCCGGCTGAACCCGCTTGAAGGAGAAGCGCCAGCCCCAGAAAGGGCAGGGTAGCGGCGAGCGTTCGAACGGAGCGCACGCCTACCAGTCCTTTCCCTTACGGGGCCGCTTCTTGCGCTCTTCCGCCGCCTGCTTGCGCCGTTGCTCGCGCTCGAGATTCTCGACGGCCTCGAGGATCGCCGCCGCCTGCTCGGCGGTCATATCCGGCTGGTCCTCGAACTGGGGCAGTTGCTGATCTTGGTCTCCCTCACCGGGCTGCGGCTCTGGCTGTTCGGATGGGCTCTCTTGGGGCTCGGGTTGATCCTGCTCGCCGGACTCGGGGTTGTCCGAGCTGTCCTGTTGCTCCTGCTCCTGCTGCTCCTGCGGCTCCTGCTGCTGTTGCTCCTGCTCCTGCTGCTGCTGTTGCTGTTGCAAGGCGAGCTCGAGGTTGAACTTCGCACTCTCGTGATCGGGGTCGGCGCGCAAGGAGTCTTCGTACGCCTCGATCGCCGCTCCCAGGTCGCCGGCCGCCAGCTGCGCGTTGCCCAGGTTGTAGTTGGCCCCTGGCCGAAGCTCGTCGGGCGCGGTCTCAGACGCCATCCGTAGGTGCTCGAGTCCACCCTCGGAGCCCGCGACGAGATGAGCGGAGCCGGCATTGAACCGGAGCAGCGGATCATTGGGATCCAAGCGAGCCGCGGTTTCGAAGGCCTCGACCGCGCCGTGTGCGCCTTCTTGCGTACCGTCTTGGGTGTCGAGCCGCTCGATGCCGGATTCGGTCCGTTCGCGGGCGTTCCAACGAAGCCGATCGAGATTGAGGTCGTTCAGCGACCACCCAGCCGCCAGGATGAGAATCGACGCCACGGATCGGATCATCGGGTGGGCTCCGGGCCGGGCCGCACGGATCGCAGCGGACGCGAGGTGAGATGGAGGACTAGCGCCAGTGCCGCCATCACGAGCGGCCACTGGAACCGTTCGGCGAGCACGTCGAGCGCTTCGCTCTCGAACGAGCGGCGCTTCATCAGTGAGATGGCGTTGGCGATCTTGCCCGGATCGACGCCGGGGCTCGAAACCGGCAGGTAGATACCGCCGGTGTCCTGCGCCAGCCGCTCGAGCACCGCTTCGTTGAGCTTCGAGACGACGACCCGTCCCTCCTGGTCGGTCTTGAAGCGGTTTTGTGATTGTGCCGTTCGCGCGTTCGTTTGCGGGTCTACCGGGATCGGGCTACCGCGCAGCGTGCCGACGCCGAGGGTATGGACGACCACGCCCGCCTTCTTGAGCTTCGCAAGCGACTGCTCCCAGGGGCTGTCGTGATCTTCGCCGTCGGAGATCAGGATCAGGACTCGATGTTTCTCACCGTCGGGAGGGTAGAGCTTGAGCGCTTCGCCGAGAGCCGGCCCGATCTGGGTTCCCGGCCGAGGCAGGCTGCCGGGCGCGACCGTGTCCAGGAGCAGATCGAGAACCGCCGTGTCGACCGTGAGCGGCGCCAGCACCAGGCCTTCGCCTTCGGCCTGCACGAGTGCGACGCGATGGCCCGGGAGCGAGGCGGCAAGTCTCCTGACCAGGCTCTTGGCGATGCCGATGCGGGAAGGCGCAACGTCGGGAGCGGCCATCGACATCGACGAGTCGAGCACGAAAACGATATCGACGCCGTGCCGCTCGACGGTCTCTTCGGTCGTGCCCCAGCGGGGCCGGGCGAGGGCGAGCGCCACACCCAGGACCGCCAGGGCCAGCAGGGCCACCGAGGCCCGGAGCTGCCGTCTCTGAAACCGCAGCCCGAGCCGCTCCCACACTCCCGCCTTGGCCCAGGCGTTCAAGTCACGCAGATAGCTGCGCCAGAACACGGCAGCCAGAAGCAGCGCGGTCGGTGCCAGCAGCGCGAGCCAAAGGGCCTGTGGTTCGCCGAAGTTCATGGCTCGAGGGAGAACCTGGTGGCTCGGATGATCAGCGGTAGAAACAGCAGGGCCAGTGCCGACTGCGCCCAGGGCTCGAAGACCTCTTCAAAGCGCGTGTACTTCTTGATCTGCATGGGAGTGGTCTCGAGGCGGTCGATCTCCGCGAAGACCTCGCGCAGCCCCTCCGGGTCAGTGGCTTTGAAGAACTGCCCCGAGGTTTTGTCGGCGATTCGCTGGAGCAGCTCGTCGTCCACCTCGACATCCATCAGCGCCTTGCGGATCTCCTCGCGGCCGGTGAGGGGATTGCGAAACGGCATCGGCACGGGAACGCGACCCTCGGTGCCGACGCCGATGGTGTAGACGCGAATGCCGAGGCCCTTGCAGATCGTGGCCGCGGACATGGGGTCGATGGCGCCGGCGTTGTTGACGCCGTCGGTGACCAGCACCACGACCTTCGATTCGGCCTGGCTGTCCTTGAGCCGGCTCGCGGCGTTCGCGAGGGCGACGCCGATGGCGGTGCCGTCGGGCAGCGAGTTGAGGCTGACGGACTCGACCAGGAAACGGAGCATCTCGCGGTCACCAGTGAGCGGAGCGCGAGTCAACGCGGTGCCTGAGAAGACCACCAGTCCGAGGCGGTCGGCCGGGCGGCCCTGGATGAAGTCGTTGACCACGTTCTTGGCGACCGCGAGCCGGTTTTCGGGTTGAAAGTCTTCGGCCGCCATGCTGCCCGAGACATCGAGGACGATCTCGATGTCGATTCCCTCGGTGAGGCTCTCCTCCCAGGCATAGCCGAGCTGCGGGCGGGCGAGCGCGACGAAGACAAGTCCCAGCGCCGCCAGGCGCAGGTAAAACGGCAGGTGCAGCCTCCAGGCCCCGCTGGGTGATATCGGCAGCCGGCTGAACGAGATCGCGCCGAATCCGGCGCCGCCGTGGCGTCGCCACGCCAGAATCGGCAGGAGCAGGAGGCCGAGAAGCCAGGCCGGATGGGCGAGATGTGGAAAGACCGTCATGCGGCGCGCTCCTCGCCGTCCGCGGGCTGAGCGGGCTGGAGGAAGGCGCGCACCTCGCCGGCCGCCCGGTGGACTTCGTCGAGGCTCCGGGCCAGTCGATCCCTGGCCGGACTCTGCCGGGCGAACTTGACCGAGTCCGCCTCCCGCAGCAGGCGAATCACCTCGCCGCAGACGCTCGACGGAAGCCCCGAGCGCAACAGGCGGCGCCGCAGCTCGGTGGTCGTGCTCTCGACCGCAGGAAGCTCGAGACTGCGGCCCAGGTACCGCCTGAGCTCGAGGCTCAGCCCGGTAAAGACCGTCTCCGGATCCGTCGCCTTGGCCAACCGGGCGAGGGCTTGCTCGAGCGCGGTCCACGGATCGACGGCCTCGCCCGCATAGGTCTCTTCAGGAGTTCGCCGCGCCAGCAGAAGCGCCAGCAGGCCAGCCGCGAGCGCTGCGAAGATGCCCGCGGTCCACCAGAAGGACTCGCCCACGGGCAGCGCTCGAGGCGACTCCGGCGGCTTCGGCTCGATCTCTTCCTCTCCCACAGGCGGCAGCACCGAAACGACCTCGAATCCCGTGGTTCCCGCGGTCGAGACGCTCACCGGCTCGGCGCCTTGAGTCCCAGGGAGAACCACCGTCGCCGGAGGCAGCTCGACCACCCCGGGCCGGAACGAGGTCAGCCGGAGCCGCTGCACGTATCGAGCGCCGCCGTCGCCGTCGCGGCTCCCGACCACGCGTTCGATGTCCCGGATCTCGGCCGATCCCCAGTGCCGCTGCCAGTTGGGAAACTCGGGCTCTTGGGCCGGAGCTTGGGGGACCCGTAGTGTGAGCGTCGCCTCGACGACGTCGCCCACGCGGGCCTCTTGTGGCTCGATCTCGAGGCTGAGCGTGGGCTCGCCCTGGGCCAGGGTCATCGAGGTCCACCCGAGCGTCCATCCGAGCGCCAGGCATCCCGTCACCGCGATCGCGCGCCACTTCATCTCGACAATCGCCTCCGGCGTTGCTCGAAGAAGGCGACCAGCTCGGGGAGGTAGGGTCGGTCGGTCGAGACATGGATCAGGTCGGCTCCGACCTGCCGGCTGAGCTGGTGGAGCTTCTCTCGCACGGCGCCTCGTCGGCGCAGGTAGCGGCTCTCGAGCTTGCGGCCGTTGATCAGTCCTACGCGACCGGTTTCGGCGTCGCGCAGCGGTACCGCGGCCACCGGCGGCAACGTCAGGTCGCGCGGGTCGGTGATCTCGATCACCACCAGATCGTGGCGGCCGCTCGCGCGCTTGAGCGCGTTGGCGAACGGCGTCTGCTGGAAGTCCGAGATGAGAAACAAGACCGAGCGCTGCTTTAGATTGCGCAGGGCCTGCGCGACCGATCGGTCGAGATCGGTCAGCCCACCACCGGTGCGCACCAGAATCTCGCGCACCATGCGCAGGACGTGGCTGCGGCGACGGCGCGGCTGCAGGAAGAGCTCCAGACTCTCGCCGATTAGAGCCGCGCCCACGCGGTCCTGATTGCGCAGAGCCGCGAAGCTCAGGAGAGCTGCGATCTCCGCCGCCAGCTCCCGCTTGAGAGTAGAGCGTGATCCGAAGTTGAGGCTCCCCGAGACGTCGACGACGATGAAAACCGTGAGGTCCCGCTCCTCGACAAACTGCTTGACGAAGGGCGCGCCCATTCGAGCGGTGACGTTCCAGTCGATCGATCGAACGTCGTCGCCCGGCTGATACGGGCGAACTTCGGAGAACTCGACGCCTCGCCCCTTGAAGACCGAGTGGTAGCCGCCGGCGATCCCCTCGTCGACCAGTTTCTTGGTCGAGATCTCGATCCGTCGAACCTTGCGCATGAGGTCCGCCGGCACCGCCGGCACCGCCGGGCTCGTGATTCCCGGGTCTCGGGCCGAGCCGGTCGACTTCTTTTTGCGCGCGAATCCGAACACGGGCTCTCGATCGCTCGCCGCTTACGGTACTTCGATGCGTTCTAGAAGCCGGGCCACGAGGTCGTCTGTCGAGATCTCTTCGGCCTCGGCTTCGTAGGTCGCGACGATCCGGTGACGGAGCACGTCGGCGGCTACCTCTTTGACGTCTTCGGGAATGACGAATCCGCGACCGCGAACCAGTGCCAGCGCCTTGGCCCCTCTGGCCAGAAACAGCGTCGCTCGTGGCGAGGCTCCGAAGGAAATCAGGTTCTTCAAGTCCGGCAGGCCGGCGCTCTCCGGCGCCCGAGTGGCCAGAACCAGATCGAGGATGTAGTTCTTGATCTTGTGATCGAGGTACACGGAGTCGCAGGTCGAGCGTAGGGCGAGGAGACGTGGGCCGTCGAGAACCGCTCGCACCTCGCGAGGTTTCTCCACCAGCATACGGTCGAGGATTTCGAGCTCGTCGTTGCGGTCCGGATAGTCGAGGCGCAGCTTCATCAGGAAGCGGTCGACCTGCGCTTCGGCGAGCGGGTAGGTGCCCTCCTGCTCGATCGGGTTCTGGGTCGCCAGCACCATGAAGGGCTCGTCGAGCGGGTAGGTGGTCTCACCCAGGGTGACCTGGCGCTCTTCCATGCTCTCGAGCAGCGCCGACTGCACCTTGGCCGGTGCGCGGTTGATCTCGTCCGCGAGCAGCAGGTTGGTAAAAAGCGGGCCCTTTCGGGGGAGGAACTCGCCGTGGCGTTGGT
Organism: Thermoanaerobaculia bacterium; assembly: GCA_945787635.1. Taxonomy (GTDB): domain Bacteria; phylum Acidobacteriota; class Thermoanaerobaculia; order Multivoradales; family JAHEKO01; genus CALZIK01. Next base: position 13,955 of record CALZIK010000180.1, read on the forward strand.
CGTAGATCAGGGTCCCCAGTAGATCGGCCGGTAATAGGTCGGGAGTGAACTGGATACGCCTGAACTCGATGTCGAGCGTCCGGGCCAAAGTCTTGACGGCAAGGGTCTTGGCCAGACCGGGGACTCCTTCGATCAAGAGATGACCGCGGGCGAGCAGCCCGACCAGGAGGCGGTCGAGCAGGTAATCCTGCCCGACGATCACTTTCCGGATCTCTGTCTCGACCTCCTTTAGGGTGAGCGTTTCCCGCTCTACCTGTTCACTCAAGCTGGATGGATCCGGTTGCATCGATGATCTCCCCTTGAAAGCTCCGAAAAACTGCAATCACAGTGCCAGAAAAATCCACTGCCTTGGAGCCCACCGGCTGAGTCGAAAATCCGGCTCGGCCCGTTCGCGAGTGGAGTCAGGCGTCCGGAAGCCGAGTGCAGCGAGGACCCGAACGCCGAAGTGGCGCCATTCTGACATTTTTTCGCCCGATCGCCGATCGGGAGCCTGGCATTGGCCGGCCTCTGGCCAGCCGGTGCCGAACCGAGGTCCCACAGGCTGCTAGGGTTCCTCACGATGCCCGGACCGCGGCTCAAGAAGAAGTTCGGACAGCATCACCTCGTGCGGTCCGCGCTGTGCCGTCCGCTGCTGCGTTATCTCGAGCCGGCGGGTCAGCCGGTGATCGAGGTCGGTCCCGGTGGAGGGATCCTGACCGGCCTGCTCGCCGAGCAGGCGTCGCGGGTCCTGGCTCTCGAGCTCGACCCCGAGTGGGCCTTCGCTCTGCCGCGGCAGCGCGGCGATGGTGTCATGGCACTTGCGGTTACTGACGCCATGGACGTTGCCTGGCATCGGGTCGAACCGGGAACTCTGGTCGCCGGCAACCTGCCCTACGAAATCGCCAGCGCGCTCGTGCGGCGCTTGCTTCCGCATCACGCGCGGATTCCTCGCCTCGCGTTTCTGGTGCAACGCGAAGTCGCCGAGCGCTTCGTCGCGTCGCCCGGCTCGAGAAGCTACGGCCTGCTCGCAGTGCTCGCCCGCGTGTGGAGTGAACCGAGAATCCTCGGCACGGTGGCTCGCGGCAGCTTCCGACCGCCACCCAAGGTGGAGGGTGCGTTCATCGGTTTCGCGCTGCGAGAGCCACCGCTTCCCGAGGCCGAGATGCCCGCCTTCGTTCGGATGATCGAGCTTGCCTTCTCTCAGCGCCGGAAGACGCTGCGTAATGCCCTGGCCTCGGGCTGGGGCAAAGAGCGCGCAGAGCGCGCGCTCGCTCGCTGCAACGTAGGGTCGAAAGCGCGGGCGGAGGAGCTGGACCTGGCGGCCTTCCTCTCTCTGCATCGGGCCGCGACTTCTCGCTAGGTTCGCGAACCGCCAGCTACCCTAAGTAACCACCAGATCAGAAAAATTCGGCGCCCACTCTGTTAGAGTGACGGGTCGAAACAACCCGTTTTCGGAGGAACCCCTGGTCAAGACCGCAGCGAAGAAACCCGCCGAGCCCTCGGCTCGTAGGCTCCCGCCCGGCAAGGGATCGGAGCTTCTGGGGATCGCCGCGCTTCTAGTGGCGCTGTTACTCGTCACGAGCTTCCTCAGCCATCGGCCCGACGACCCCAGCCTGCTGCACCAGACGACCGGCGACGCTTCGATCCGCAACTGGATCGGTCCGGTGGGCGCCGAGCTGTCGGCGCTGGGTTTCGGCTTCCTGGGGCTGGCCGCGTTTTTGATTCCGGTGCTGCTCGGGGTCGCCGCCTGGCGGCGCCTCAAGCATCAGAGCGGGTCGCTGGTTTTCGGCCGCGGTCTCGGCGGGCTGCTCCTGGTCGGGGCGGTCCCGGGTCTGCTCCAGCTGGCGCTCGAGATGGTTCGTTGGCGCGGTGTCGAGATTCCCGCCGGCGGGGGCCTCGGCGTGATCATCGTCGAAAACCTCGAGCACGCGCTGGGCTTTGTCGGCGCGACCCTGATTCTCCTGGGGCTGGTCATGGCCGGTTCGGCGCTGGTGATTCAGTCCACACTCGGTGAGCTTTTGTCCGAGTGGGCGGCGGCCTTGCGCAAGGCTCTCGAGAATGTCCGTTTCAGCTGGTCCCGGCGGCGGCAACGACGCGAGAAAGACAAGTCGCGTGAGCGGGTGGTGGCAAAGCACCTCAAAAGGGCCGAGGAGAAGCGGCGGGCCGCCGCACCGATCCTGGCGGCTGCAAGTCCCGTAGACCTTCCGCTCAAGGTCACTGAAAAGAAAGGCGCTCGCCCGTTTTCGATCCGCAAGGTCAGCCCCGGCGTACAGGCTCCTGTCGTCGAGCAGCTTTCACCGCCGCCGAGCAAGGTGGCGGTTGAGAGGCCGCAGCCGAGGATTCCGTTTGTGGAGCCGCGGGAAAGCCGGGATCCGCTCCCGCCGATCAACCTGCTCACGGTCGAGGAGATCAGGCACGCGGTCGAGCCCGACGAGCTGGTGCGGCTCGGCGAGCTGATTCGAACACGCTGCGGCGAATTCGGTGTGGAGGGCAGTATCGAGGCGATCACGCCGGGACCGGTGATCACCACCTATGAGTTTCAGCCTGCTCCCGGCGTCAAGGTCAGCCAGATCGTCAACCTCCAGGATGACCTGGCGCTGGCGCTCAAGGCCGAGGCTGTGCGAATCGATCGCCTCGCCGGCCGATCGACCCTGGGAATCGAGGTGCCAAACAAGGAGAGGGCGATCATCCGGTTGGGGCACCTTCTGGATCAGGACGCCTTTCGGAACGCGCCGTCGGTCCTGACCATGGCCTTGGGAACGACGATTCACGGCGAGCCCTACTACGCCGACCTCGCGACCATGCCCCATCTGCTGGTGGCCGGCGCCACCGGTGCCGGCAAGAGCGTCGGTCTCCAGAGCATGATCACGTCGATCGTCTACAAGGCGAGGCGTGACGAGGTGCAGTTCATCTTCATCGACCCCAAGCGCATCGAGCTCGGCGTTTACAAGAGCATTCCGCACTTGAAGACCGAGGTCGTCGTGGAACCCAAGAAAGCGGCCAACGCTCTTCGCTGGGCGGTCGCCGAAATGGAGAAGCGCTACCGCATGCTGGCCGAGGTGCACGTGCGGTCGATCGCTTTCTACAACCAGGCGATCGCGGATCCCAAAGTACGCGAGCGGCTGGCGCTGTCGGAAGGAGAGTCGGAGCACAGCACTGAGGATCTCAAGCCGCTGCCGTATTACGTCATCGTCATCGACGAGCTGGCCGACCTGATGATGGTGGCTTCGTCCGAAGTCGAGGCGTCGATCGCGCGCCTGGCGCAGATGGCTCGAGCGGTCGGTATTCACCTGATCGTTTCTACGCAGAGGCCGTCGGTGGACGTGTTGACCGGAACCATCAAGGCCAACTTCCCGTGCCGGATCGCGTTCGCGACCGCCACTCGGCACGACTCGCGCACGATCCTGGATCAAATCGGAGCCGAGAAACTCCTTGGCAAAGGCGACATGCTTTTGATGCCGCCGGGGACCTCGCGGGTCATGCGCCTGCACGGCACCTACGTCTCGGAGCAGGAAACGGCGGCTCTGGTGCGCTGGCTGAAGAAACAGGGTCCGCCGGATCTCGACCTCAAGGTGCTCGAAGCGCCCGAGGAGGAATCCAAAAAAGGCGCTGGAGGCAGCGGGGACGACGAGCTCTTTGACGAGGCCGCCCGTTTGGTGGTGGCCGAACGGCAGGCGTCCGCGAGCTTTCTCCAGCGCCGGATGCGAGTCGGTTTCTCTCGCGCGGCTCGACTCATCGACATCATGGAGCAAGAGGGCCTCCTGGGCCCCCCGCAGGGCTCGAAACCGCGGGACGTCCTGGTTCCGGTCGACTACTTCGACGAGGTGGACGCGGCCCAGCGCGAGTGGGAAGCCTAGAGAAGCCGGGTGCGATTGTTTCGTCTCTCGCCGCGCCTCTTGGGCTAGCATTCCGCGGTGGAGTCACCCGGGCCAGTCGTTTTCTTCGGAACGCCGCAGTTCGCGGTGCCCAGTCTCGAAAGGCTGGCCGCGTCGGAATTTCGACCCGCCCTGGTGGTGTCGCAACCTTCACGCCGGGTGGGGCGTGGCCAGAGGGTCCAGTCGCCGCCAATCGCGATTCGCGCGGACGAATTGGGCCTCTACTGCGAGCAGGTCGATCGGGTTGGTGACAACGTCTTTCTGGAGCGCCTGGAAACGCTCGAGTCGTGGATTGGCGTCGTCGTGGCGTTCGGGCAGATCTTTCCCGATCGCCTTCTCGAGCTTCCCGCCGAGGGTTGCGTCAACGTGCACGCGTCGCTTCTGCCCCGCTACCGCGGTGCCGCTCCCATTCAGGCCGCTATCGCAGCCGGCGACACGATCACCGGGGTGACCACCATGCGGATGGCCCGGGATCTCGATTCCGGCCCAATTCTGCTCGAGCGCGAAGTCGATATCGGACCACGGGAAACCTCGGTCGAGCTGTCTCCGCGTCTGGCCGAAGCCGGAGCCGAGCTACTGGTCGAGACACTTCGCGGTCTGGCCGCCGGCAGCCTCGAGGCCTCCCCCCAGGATGCAAGCGAGGTCACCTGGGCGCCCCGTCTCGAAAAGGCCGACGGCACCGTCGACTGGTCGCTGCCGGCGGTTGTGCTCTACAACCGATACCGCGCCTATTCACCGTGGCCGGGCCTGACCACTTCCTTTCACGGCAAGTCGGTCAAGATCGTGAGCTGTGGTCTTATCGAATCGGGTGGGGATTCGAAGATCGTGTCGGAAATCGAGCCGAGTCGGCTCGGGCCCGGAACGGTCGTCGCCCGATCGCCCGAGCTTCGGGTCCTGTGCGGCGATGGTCGCCTGCTTGAGCTGTCCGCGCTCAAGAAGCCCGGGCGCCGCGAGCTCTCCGGTCTCGAGTTCGCCAACGGCGAGCGGCTCGCGATCGGTGACCGGTTCGGCTCACCGGATTCTCCGTGAGCGGAAAGGGGATTGCGGGCCAAGCGGTCCGTCGGCGCGCGGCGGTCGCGGTCGAAGAGGCGCTGCAATCGAGGGCGCCGATTAGCGATCTGCTCGAAACGGCTCGCGGTGGTCTGGCGCCTCGCGACCGAGGACTCTTGGACGAGCTGGTGCTCGGCACGCTGCGCTGGCTGCGCAGACTCGACGGCGTGCTGGAGTCGGCTGCCGGCCGGCCGCTCGCCGAAATCGACGTCGAACTGCACGGGCCGCTCCGGGTCGCCACTCACCAGCTGCTGTTCCTGGACCGCGTGCCGCCCTATGCGGCGGTCGACGCGGCGGTCGAGGAGATCAAGCGCAGAAGCCACAAGGGAGCGGCCGGTTTCGCCAACGCGATCTTGCGCAAGATCGCCGCCAAGGCGAATCTCGCGAGCTGGCCGGTGCCGACGGAGGATCCAGTCGAGGCGATCGCAATCGAGACCAGCTATCCGACGTTTTTGGTTCGGCGTTGGGTGCATCGCTTCGGCGAAGGCAGGGCTCGGGCGGCTCTCGAGGCGGGGAACCGTCGCCCTGCGTTTCAGCTCCTGTGCTTCGGCGATCGTGAGGCGCTCGCGGCGGGTTTGCGAGACGAATCGGTGGAAACGGAATTGGCGCCGCTCGCGACGCAGGGTCTGGCGGTGCTCTCCGGGGATCCTCGAGAGACAGCGGCCTTCCGGTCGGGCAAGCTCTACATTCAGGATCAGGCCAGCCAGGCGGCCGCCCTGGTGCCGCCCCCGGCTCCCGGCGACTGCGTGCTCGACGTCGCCGCGGCCCCGGGAGGGAAGAGCTTCTCGCTGCTCGCGGCCGAGCCGGGACTGCGGCTGACGGCTGCCGACGCCTCGCTTTCGCGGCTCCTGCGCCTGCGTGCCAACCAGAACCGGCTCGCCACCGGTTTCGGCCTGGCCGTCGCCAGGGCCGAGACGCCCCCGTTTCGAGCCGGCTTCGATCGGGTGATCGTGGACCTTCCGTGTTCGGGCACCGGTACGTTCGCTCGTCATCCCGAGCTCAAGTGGCGGCTGTCGGAAAGCGAGCTTGCCCGGCTGTCGAGTCAAGCGTTCGAGATTCTCCTGGCCGCGGCGGAGCTGGTCGCCCCGGATGGGCGGCTCTGCGCGGTGACCTGTTCGGTCGAGTCCGAGGACAACGAAAGCGTGGTCGAGCGCCTGCTCGAGAGGCGGACGGATTTTCGGCCCGAGAGGCTCGTTCTGCCAACCCAGCTTTCGCCGTTCGTTGAGGGGCCCGGCCGGTGGCGCGTGTTGCCGGCCGACGATCGCGACGGCTTCACGGTGCACGTGCTGCGGCGGCGATAGGGCGGCCGCGCGCTCGGAGTCCGGCTAGCCTCAGCGCACGTGCCGGTACAGGCCGGCCAGCCGCTCGGGGGAGGCGCCGGCGAAGTAGAGTCCGAAGATCAGCCAGTTGAGCAGAATCGTGCGGGTGATTCCCCGGTCGTCGAATCGGCGCGCCGAGGTAGCGACCGGAGGCTCTAGGATCGCTATCCTGCCCCGGCGCTTGAGGCGCCGCATGAATTCGAGATCCTCGAGGATCGGCCAGTCCGGATAGCCGCCGAGAGCGTCGAATGCGGCCCGGTCCGTGAACTGGGCTTGATCGCCGAGCGGCGACCGGCTCAGGCGCGTACGCAGGTTGACGATCGCGGAGCCCAGGCGATAGATCGGCCGGTCCGAGTCGAAGCGCACCCTGAAGCCGCCACCGACCGACCCATTGGCGAGCGAGGTGCTGACTGCGTCGAGCGCGCCCGTGGGCAGCACGGTGTCGGCGTGGAGGAAGACCAACGCGGGCGCTCGTGTCGCCCCGGCGCCGAGATTGAGCTGCGGTCCGCGGCCGGCTGCGCCCGAGACGACGCGCGCGCCGAGACCTTCGGCGATTTCGGCCGTGCCGTCGTCGCTGCCGCCGTCGCTGACGACGACCTCCGGAGTCGCCGCCAAGAGAGCTGGTAGGTTCTGTTCGAGGGCCTCCGCTTCGTTGAGCGTCGGTACGATCACGGCAACAGAGCGGGTGGTCAAGGCCGGTGGATCGTAACAGGCGAGCCGCCATGAGAAGACTGCCGCCAGGCCGGAATGGAAGTACCATAGCTTTCAGTCATGGGAACCGATACGCGTTTCAGCCATCTCGACTCCGACGGCCGCGCCAGCATGGTGGACGTTTCGGAAAAGCCGGTCACGCGGAGAGTCGCGGAAGCCTCCTGTCGGGTGCTCCTTCGCCGAACCACCCTCGACGGCCTCGAGGAGATGCCGAAGGGAGACGCGTTGGCGGTGGCTCGGGTCGCGGGAGTCCTGGCGGCCAAGCGCACTGGCGATCTGATCCCGCTGGCGCATCCCCTGACGCCCGAGGATGTGCAGATCCATTTCGAGAAGATCGATGACGGGCTCGCCATTCGCAGCCGGGTGGTGGTCACCGCTCGCACCGGGGCCGAGATGGAGGCGCTTACGGCCTGTGCCGTGGCCGCGCTGGCGCTGTACGACATGGTCAAGGCGGCCGATCGAACCGCCACGGTGACCGACCTGCGGCTGGACTCGAAGTCCGGCGGCGCGTCGGGAGAGTTTCAAAGAGAGGCCGGGCGCGGACCGGGGCACGACGGTCCGGAAATCCCGAGCGAGTGAGCGGGCGGATGAAGGGGCTGAGAACGGGGCTCGACCGGCTTCTCGAGAACATTCGCGAGTTGAGTGGGCGCCGCTACGGGATCCTCAGCCACGCGCCGGCGGTGACCGCGGATATGGTGCCGATTCACCTGGCGCTCTCCCGCTCGAGCGGCGAGGCGCCGGCTCGGCTGTTCGGTCCCGAGCACGGCTTCTACGGTGTCGAGCAGGACATGGTGGCCTCGGCGGATGAAACGGATCCCTGGACCGGCGCTCCGATCGTTTCTCTGTACGGCGATTCCAAGGCGTCGCTGCGGCCCGACCCGGGCGCCTTTGACGGTCTGGATCTCTTGCTGGTGGATCTGCAGGACATCGGCAGCCGTTACTACACCTATGCCGCGACCGGAGTCTGGGCCGCCGAGGCGGCCCTGGCCGCCGGCTGCGAGGTCTGGGTGCTCGATCGGCCGAATCCGCTCGGCGGCGAGGTCATCGAAGGCAATCGCCGTCGACTCGGGTTCGAGTCGTTCATCGGCGCCTTCGAGATTCCGGTCCGCCACGGTCTGACCATGGCGGAGCTGGTCTTGATGGCCCTTGGGCCGGACGCTCGGGAACGCGGCCTCTCGGTCTGGGAGATCGAGGGCTGGAGCCGAGACCAGGCCTGGGAGGACCTCGGGCGACCCTGGGTCGCGCCGTCACCCAACATCCCCACCGCGCGGACCTCTCTGGTCTTTCCCGGCGGTTGCCTCCTCGAGGCCACCGAGTTCTCCGAAGGCCGCGGAACGACTCGGCCGTTCGAGCTCATCGGCGCGCCCGGTCTCGACGCGGTGGCGCTGTCCGACCGGTTGAACCGGGCCAGGCTGCCTGGGGCCCGCTTCTCGCCGGCCCTGTTCAAGCCACAGTTTCAGAAGCACGCCGGACGACCATGCGCCGGGGTGCGATGGTTTGTCAAGGATCCGACCACTCTGGCGCCGTATCGCTGCGGCGTCGAGATCCTGCTCGCGCTGCACGAGCTGGCTCCCGATCGGTTCTTCTGGCGCCGGGACCCCTACGAGTTCGAGACCGATCGTCCCGCGATCGATCTGCTGAGCGGCGACTCGAGCCTGAGACGGGCGCTGGACAAGGGGCAGAGTCTCGACGCCTGGCTGGCCTCCTGGAAGGGGGACGAGGCGGACTTCCGGGAGGAGCGCCGACCGTTCTTGCTGTATCCGGAGACCGGAGCCGAGGGCCGCCCAGGGAGTGGGCCGGCGAGCGGATCGACGAGGAGTGGCGCGTGAAACGCATCCACGTCCTCAAGACCACGGCCCGGCCTTCCGACTTCTCCGAGCTCTTTACCGCCTTGCGGGAGCTCGGTCTGCGCGGTGGCTGGTTGGACTACGAGGAGCACGGCGATGCGCCGAGCGGACTCGAGGCGGCCGCGGCCGCCGGTGCCCTTCGGGCCGTCGGCGTCGGCC
>CALZIK010000181.1 GCA_945787635.1 Thermoanaerobaculia bacterium
CTGGCGCTGGGCCACGCACGCGAGGCCGCGGCCGCCCTCCAGCGCGCCCTCGAGCTGGCCGAAGCGGCCGCGACCGAGACGCCGGACGGTGTCACGGTCGATCTTGGAGAAAGCCAGATCGCGAGCATTCACTACCAGCTCGCCCTCGCTCTGCGACGATCCGGCGACGAAGAAGGCGCAGGAGTTCATTTCGAGGCTTCCAAGCAGTACTCGGCTAAGGTCGCCGAAAGCTCGCGCGAGCTTCTCGAGCGCTACCTCCGCAACGAGACCCGAGAGACGCAGTCCGGAGCCGGAGTTTCCCTGGTCGGCGCCTCCCCCCTCGCCGCGTTGCCCCCCGAGGTCAGGCGCGATCTCAAAACCAAGGTCACCAAGGCCCTGGCTCAGAGTTACCTCAACCTCGGCGTGATGCTCATACGGAGCGAGCACCACGCCCGCGCCGCCGAACTCTTCGAGCAGGCGGCACACCTCGACCCAGACTTTCCGCGCGTCCAGTACTCGCTCGGCGTGGCGCGCTTCAACGCCGGGCAGTTCGAGCGGGCGACCTCGCCCCTCACGCGCGCACTCGAGCAAGCTCCCGCGGACGCGAATCTACGGCGCATGCTTGCGCTCGCATGGCTCAACGCGGGGAGCTACGACCAGGCGGTCGAGCTGCTCGCGGGCGACAGCGAGCGCGCGACCAACAGGTCGCTCCAGTACGCGTACGGGCTGGCGCTGGTTCGGAGCGGCCGCGCCGAGGCGGCCGAAACAATCTTCGCGGAGCTTTTGTCGACGAACACCGACTGGCCCGAGCTCAACGTCATGCTCGGGCAGGCCCACGCCCAGCAAGACGACTACGACGCCGCCGTCCGCTTTCTGCGACGCGCCCTCGAGCTCGAGCCTGAGGTGGCCGAGGCGCAAGCTACCCTGGGCGATATCTACTTGCGCCAGGGAAAGCTGGGCGACGCCGAAGAGGCGCTGCGCGCCGAGCTGCGTTCCCACCCGGACGACTTCCGCTCCTTGCACACGCTGGCCGTCGTGCTCGATTTGAACCGTAAGACGGATGAGGCCCTGGTGGTTCTGCGATCGCTCCTCCAAAAAAAGCCGCAGCTGGCCGACGGACGCTACCTGCTGGGAAAGATTTTGCTGGCGCAGGGCGAGGCGGGACGGGCACTCGAGCAGCTCACCGCCGCCGCCGGCCTCGCGCCGGAGGACCCGAACATTCATTATCAGCTCGGCCAGGCCTTCCAGAAGCTCGGCCGATCCGAAGAAGCTCGGGCCGAGTTCGATTTGTTTCGCCGTCTCAAAGACCAACAACGAGCGGGGGGGGCGTCGTGATCCGCCGAGCGACCGCTCCAGCGATGGCGTGGCTCTTTCTGGCAACGGCTGCGCTCGCACAGACGACGACGCCAGCGCCCTCCGAGCGCGCCGTCAAGCGTTTCGAGTCCGTCCGAGAACTTCTGGAGTCGGCCCGGCAGCAGGCCAGGCGGCAGGATCCAGCCGGCGCGTCGGAGAGCCTCCGGCGGGCCCTGGAGCTCGCGCCCAACTCCGAAGAGGTCCTGAGCGCATTCGCGCGGGTCTCGTTGGCGGCACGCGAGCCCATCCCGGCGATCCGCGCGCTCGAGCCCTTGACCCGCATGCACCCGTCGGTCTCGGCTCACACCTATCTTCTGGGCGTGGCGAAGCTGCAAATCGGCGAACACGACGGCGCGGTCGAGGCTCTAGAGCGGGCACTCGAGCTCGAGCCCGATCGGGCCAGAACACTCAGCGCTCTCGGACTGGCATTCAACCACCAAAAGCGGTTCGAGGATGCGAGTGAGGCGCTCGAACGCGCGCTCGAGCTCGAACCCGAGGGAGTGGAAACGCTCGCAGCACTGGCGCAGGCCGAGGAGGGTTTGGGCAAGCTCGGGGCGGCCGAGGACCACGCGCTCCGTGCTCTCAGGAAGCTCGGCGATCACGCGGTCGCCCACCTCGTCATCGGCAAGGTGCGCATGAACCAGCGCAGATACGCCGAAGCTCGTGACGCATTGGAACGCGCGGTGGCCGCTGATCCGACCTCGTCCAAGGCCCACTACCAGCTCAGCCTCGCGTACGCTCGGCTGGGAGACTCCGAGGCCTCGGAGCGGCACCTGGACCTCTATCGCCGGACCCTGCGGGAAGCCGAGGAGTATCTCATCGAGCTGAGAACCAAAGCGGGGCTGGGCGTCTCGGGGATGAAACGATGAGAGCGGCCCTCCTCGCCGCGGCCCTCGCGGCGACCGTCTCCCTCAGCCTCGCCGGCGCACAGGTCGAGTCGCCCGAGGCGAGCCCGCCGCCATATCCGCCCGAACCCTCGGCGAGGATGACATATCCGTTTCTGGACGTCACCGAGGCCGCGGGCATCACCTTCCGGCACAACTCGGCCCCCGAGAAACGATTCATCCTGGAGTCGATGAGCGGCGGCGTCGCGATCTTCGACTACAACAACGACGGTCTGCTCGACATCTACTTCGTCAACTCGCTCACCGTCGAGACCGCCGGCGATCCCAAGACCGCGCGAAGCGCTCTCTACAAGAATCTAGGGGACATGAAGTTCGAGGAGGTCACCGACGCGGCCGGGATCGGCTATCCCGGGTGGGGCATGGGAGTCTGCACGGCGGACGTCGACGGAGATGGCTGGCAGGATGTCTACGTCACCACCGTGGGGCCGGATCGGCTCTACCGAAACCGGGGCGACGGTACGTTTGAAGACCTCACCGAGAAAGCCGGCATCGTCGCCAAGGGATGGTCGGCCGGTTGCGGCTTTGCCGACTACGACCGCGACGGCGATCTCGATTTGTTCGTGAGCCGCTACGTCGAGGTCTCCCTCGACAGCCTGCCGGAGTTCGGCAAGGGTAAGTTCTGTCAGTACCGCGGCGTCGAGGTCCAGTGCGGTCCCCGGGGGCTGCCCGGCACCGGCGACCTCCTCTTTCGCAACGACGGCAATGGCCGTTTCGAAGAAGTCGGCAAGGCCGCCGGCGTCTCGGATCCCAACGAGTACTTCGGCCTCGGCATCGCCTGGCTCGACGACGACCGGGATGGCTGGCCGGATCTCTTCGTGGCCAACGACTCGGGGCCCAACTTTCTGTACCGCAACAAGCGAGACGGCACCTTCGCGGAGGATGCATTTCCGCTCGGCGTTGCGGTCAGTGAAGACGGCGGCGAACAGGGCAGCATGGGCGTGGCGGTCGGCGACTACAGGAACGAGGGGCGCCTGAGCCTCTTCGTGACCAACTTTTCCGAGGAGTACAACGCCGTTTACCATGACGACCGGGGCTACTTCACCGACGTTTCGTTTCGATCCGCGACCGCACCCGCGAGCCTCCCCTACGTCGGCTGGGGCACGGCCTTCTTCGACTATGACAACGACGGCTGGCAAGACCTGATCGTGGTCAACGGCCACGTCTATCCGCAGCTCGAGCACGTCAACATGGGCGCCTCGGCGCCCTACCGCCAGCGCAAGCTCTTCTACCGGAACCGGCGTGACGGAACCTTCGAGGAGATCGGCGAGAGCTTCGGCCCGGTGCTCGCCGACCGGCGCGTGGCCCGGGGGCTGGCGGTCGGCGATCTCGACAACGACGGCCGTCTCGACCTGGTGATCAACGATCTCGACAGCAGCCCTCAGATCCTCCACAACCAGACGCCGGGTGCGGGCAACTGGCTCCTGGTCAAGCTCAAGGGCCGGGACAAGCTGACCGACGCCATCGGCGCAACGGTCACGCTCAAGTCCGGCGACCTCCTTCAGACGCGTCTTGTTCGCAGTGGAACTTCGTATCTTTCCCAGGAAGACATGCGCCAGCACTTCGGCCTGGGAGACCTGGCCAAGGTCGACTCGCTCGAGGTCCGCTGGCCCGACGGCAAGATCACCGTGAAAGAAAACGTGGATGTAAACCAAGTGCTGCCGATTCGGCAGCAATAGCGCCAACCGGAGAATCTCATCAATGCAAGTCAAGCCTGCTCGAGTCCTCGCCGTCGGACTCTCCCATCTGTTCCTCCTCTGCGTCCTACCCGCGATAGCCCAGGACGAGCAGACGCCCCAGGCCACCGACCCGTTCTTCGAGCAGATCGCCGTGAGCATCGTCAACGTCGAGGTGTACGTCGAAGACAAGACCGGCAAACCGATCACTGATTTGACCCGCGACGATTTCGAGGTCACCGAGGACGGTCGCCCGGTCGAGCTGGTCAACTTCTATCGGGTCGCCGGCGGGCGTCCGAACGCGGAGCCGAAGGTGCTTCGAAAAACCGAGCCGATGGGGGCCGAGGCAACCACGGTCGAGCCGATTGCGCTGGAGCCGACGGCGCCTGCGGTTCCCGACTCGCAGCGCCTCCATCTGGTCGTCTATGTCGACAACTTCAACATTCACCCGCTGAACCGAAACCGCGTCTTCAGTCAGCTGCGGTTGTTCCTGCGTCAAACACTACGCCCAGGTGACGAGGTGATGGTGGCGTCGTACGACCGATCGCTCAACATCCGTCACCCCTTCACTGGCGACGCCGATTCGGTCAACCGGATCCTGCTCGAGCTCGAAGAGTTTTCGGGTATGGCTCTCGAACGCGAGTCCGAACGTGCCGACGCCATCCAGAAGATCTACGAGAGCGACTCGCTGCGCCAGGCGCTCTGGCAGGCGAAGCAGTTTTCGGACAATCAGAGCCACGAGCTCGACGGGACCCTCGACGCCCTGGCCGAGATGCTCGATTCGCTGGCCGGGCTTCCGGGCCGCAAGATGCTCCTTCACCTCAGCGACGGTCTGCCGATGGTGCCCGGGCAGGATCTCTACCAGGCCATCCAGCAGAGGTTCGCCGACCTTTCGACATTGGCCGAAGCTCAGTCGCGCGACCACTCCCGGCGATTCATGAGCATCATCGCCAGGGCCAACTCCAACCGGATCAGTTTCTACACCATCGACGCCTCGGGCCTGGAGACCCGGGCGATGGGAGCCGAGACTCGCGCAATCAGCTCGCCTGTGGTCGTTGGCTCTGCGGTGAGCTCGGTCCGCGCCAGAAACCTACAGAGTACGCTCGAGCTGATGGCTGAACGCACCGGAGGTAGGGCGATTCTCAACACCAATGACGTTTCCGAGGGTCTCGAGCGGATCGCCGGTGACTTTTCCAACTACTACTCGCTGGGATACCGGACTCCGACCACCGAGCGCGGCCGCTATCACAGGATCGAAGTGCGGCTGAAGAACCCGGTGAACGGCTGGAGCCTCCGCCATCGCGAAGGGTATCGCGGCAAGTCGCTCGAGACCGAGATCGCCGACGGGATCAAGGCGTTTTTGGTCCACGACTACCAGACCAATCCTCTGGGCGTGACGATCGAGGTCGGAGAAGCGGCAAGCCCTGACGTCAACGGCTTCTTCGACGTCGCCGTCCGAGTGCGAGTGCCAATCGGCAAGATCGTGCTGCTGCCTCGTCCGGACTTTCGGGAGGGCCGGCTACGCCTCTACTTCGGGGCCCTAGACGAGCAGGGACGCGACGCGCCTCTCCAGGAGCTGCCCTTCGAGCTCCGAATCCCGGAATCGAGCGTCGAGATCGCGAGGCAGGACGAGATGGTCCGTGTGATCAACGCCACGATGCGCCCGGGCTCTCACAAGCTAGTGGTTGCGGTCCGCGACGAGATCGGCGACGAGCGGTCGTTCGTCGGCCGCTGGCTGACGGTCGGCAACGAGGAGCCAGGCTCCTAGCCTTGGGCACGTGGCCTCCGCATCGGAGCCGCGATGGCTTTCAGGGACCCGCCGCTTCGTCACTGCGCCGAGGCGTTGAGCTCCAGGGTCGTCGAAACAAAGGACGACTCGAGCGTTGCGTCGTCTCGAAGACCGACCGCGACCAGGTGAATCCCCGCCGGAGCCTCGATCTTCATTGCCAGGCCGATCATCTCCTGGTTCAAATCGGCCGGCCTTGGAACGCGAAAGACTTTCCGCTCGAGAATTCGTTTCTGGCTCTTGATGTTACGAGTGGAAAGTTGAACACTTAGCCGCGCGATCGATTGGTTCTCCGCCGGCATGAAGGTGATGCGATCGACCGGCACCAGCACGTAGAGCGAAAGCGTCACCATGCTCCCGCCCGCGGACTGAGGCGTTCCCGCCGCTAGACGAATACCCAGCGAGTTGTCCACCAAGCCCAGGTATTCAGCGGCCTGAAGCCGTTCGGTCATCCGCTCCTCGGAACTCATGTCCCTATAGCCGCGACGGTGGCGGGCCACCAGATTCTTGCTCTTGAGCCTGACTTTGATCTCGTGCTCCCCCTCATCACCGCCGTGCCGTGGCTCATAGGCGAGCGAGTAGTAGCCCGACATCTCGCCGGCGATCCGGTCGAGCTCCTCGCCGAAGTCATTGCGATCGAAGACGGTCCGCCCGCCAGTCTCCACGGCAAGCATCGACATCCCGTCGCGCTCGTTGTTGCGCACCGCCGAATCGAAGGCGGCTGCTCCACGGAAATCCATGCTGGCATTTTCCGCTCCGCCGGTAACCCCGCTCACGAGCCCCAGGCTCTGAAGCGCGTAGATAGTGACGCGGTTGGCGTTGGCGTGGCGAGTCAGTCGCTCGAAGTCGCGCCCCAGCTCGTTCGAAAGAATCAGCAACGGCGCGCCCTGCTGCGTAACGCAGAGATGCCTAATGAAGGCGACCAGATCCGCTCCTGGAGCTCGTTCCAGAGCATCGCTGACGTACAGCAGAGTCTTGACTCCAGGCACACCGCTCAGAAAGCTCGCCGCGTTCGCGAGATGATCGAGGGAAACCGCGATCCGGGCCTGGCTCTCGCGAGCATAGGCCTCGATCAGGGGCACGGCGCGCGGCAGGAAGACATCACAAGCCGCCTCTACGTTGCTCACGCCCCCTCCAGCGCCAGCGGCGGACCGTTCCTGCGCCAGCAGCCACTCCAACTCGACGTTCCGAATGGCCAGGCGCTTCTCTGCGGCGACGCGCCCGCCCGCCGGCGCCGTCTTGGCAAGGCGATCCAGAGCTTCGTCGAACTCGGGCCAGCTGGAGCCAAAGGTAACTTCCGTCTTCAGGGTCTCCTCCTGGCTCAACAGGAGCACGCGCTCGGGCGGCACCTTCTCGGCAACCAAGAAGTCGCGAAGGTCTTCGATGAACCGGTTCCGGCTCGACGCGCGCAAATGGAGCTGGTCGAAATAGAGCACCAGGTGACCGGGCTGAATGTCGGGCGTCTGCGGCGACTCGGCCGGGAGCGGCTCGCGCTCGAAGCTCATCTTGACCGGCCGATCCTGCTGGACCTCGGCAAAGTGGCTGATGGCGACCGTTTGGCCGTCCTCGACGATCTCGAAGTCCTCGGCGGTCAAGCCGTTGACCGGCCTGCCCTTGCCGTCGGTCACCCAGACCTCGACGTTGACGAGCTGGACCTCGACGACCTCGCCGAAACCGAAGTCCTCGGCTTCCTGCGCCGAGAGCGCTCCCGCCAGGGCCCCGCCCAGCACGCCCAGAGCCAGAGCAGTCTTGACTCGTTCAGATCGGGCTGGTTTCATCGGACTCTCCCGACCATAACTCGCGACGCCCTGCGGCTCAAGGCGCCCTCCGGGAATCGCGCTCACGCGCGCAGCCGGTGGATCGAGCGAGACGCGGTGGCCTCGCTGGATCGGTCTAGAGCGTCCGCGTGACCTTGTTCAGTCGGCGCGGCTTTTCGGTGTCGTGCCCCATGGCGCGCGTCAGGTGGTAACAAAATAACTGGGCGGGCACGATTGCAACCAGCGGGCTCAGCCACTCCGGCAGCTCCTCGGGTAGGCGAATGGGAGTCTGCGCCAACTCGAGAGCGCGGTTCCGGTTCGACACCACCAGCAACTCGGCACGATGCTCAGCGGCCAGTGTCTGGAGAAGGGCCAGGACATTCGCGAACACGGCGCCGCCGGGCGCAACCGCAAGGACCGGGAAACCGTCCGAGACGATGGCAACCGGCCCGTGCTGGAAGTCGGCCGAGGAGTATGGCTCCGCCACGACGTAGGTCAGCTCCTTCAACTTCAAAGCCCACTCGTGGGCGGTCGCGTAGTTGAAGCCGCGACCCAAGACGACGCAGTGCTCCATACCGCGGAAGCGTTCTACGGACGCTCGAATCGCGTCGTCCAGCAACAGCGTTTGACGCACTAGATCCGGTACGCGCTCGAGTTCCCCAAGAGCTTGTGGATCGCCCTTCGAGATGGCGCCGAGCAAGGCAATCGCGAAGAGCTGCGCCGTGTAGGTCTTGGTCGCTGCCACCGCAAGTTCCGGACCGGCCAGAGTCTCGAGGACCAGCTCCGCCTCGGACGCCAGCGGCGAGGCCGGCTCGTTGGTGATCGCCAGGGTCAGCGCGCCCTGGGCGCGACCCTCCTTGACGACGCTGACGATGTCCGGCGACTGCCCCGACTGTGAAATGCCCACCACCAGCGACCCGTCGAGCCTTGGCGGCCTGCGATAGAGGGTAAACAATGACGGCGTCGCCAACGCCACCTGCATCCGATTCATCCAGCCCCACAGATACTTGCCGTAAAGCGCCGCGTTGTCGGAACTTCCTCGAGCCGCGATGAAAACGGAGCGCACCTTCCGCCTCTCGACGGCGGCGGCAATCTCGCGAGCGGGCTCCGTCAGCTCTCGAAGCATGCGTTCGAGAACCGCCGGCTGTTCGTGAATTTCCGATGTCAGACTCATTCGGACGACCCGCCGGAGGCTCCCTGGAAGTCTACCTTCCGCTCTCGTCCGGGCCTCACAGGAAGCGGGCCGAGCATAGGGTATCCTCCGACCAGCCGTTGATGACAAGCGCCCGGTACTTACTCGTCTTCGCCGTGGGCTGTGCTCCGCTGGCGGTCGCTCCCGGGTGGTCGCAGCCAATGCCTCTCGAGGACCGGCCCGAGAGCCGGACGGTCGAGCTGGTGCTCTCGGACTCCGAACACCAGGCCGCGGTGGTGGGGAGAGCCATGGCGGCGGACTTTCTTGTCGAGCAGCTGCTGATCCCCGGAACCCGCTACATCGGGCGCCGCCCCTGGTCGGAGCTCCCGCCCAGCCTTCAGAACGCTCTCGAAGACGCGCGGCCCGGAGAGCCTCACGTCTTGACGGGCTCGAAGGGCAAGTACATGGTGGCGCGGGTCGTGCCCCAGAGACCCCCGGCGCTGCTGGGAGAGATCAACTACGCACAAGACCCGGAGCAGGTCTGGACCGTGCTCTCGGTGGGACCGACGGACCTGAGGCTTTTGAGCCTCGAGGTCGACGTCGACACCGAGGACCTGGCCGGCATCTGCAGTTCCAAGAAGCGGCTGATCGAGACACAGCTCCGTGACGCCCGTTCGAAGCTCGAGGCGCTGCCCCCGACCGCGCCTCTTCCGGAGCTCATCCAGGCATACGCCGGCCTGACCAGCGTGCTCTCTCTGAAGGGAGAGTTGGCCGAAGCGATCCAGGCGATGGAAGCCCTCCGCGGGCAGCTCCCGCCGTCGGCCGACGGCCAGCCGAGCAAGCATCGGGACATCCTGGACCACTTCCAGGGAATTCTGGAGCTGCGACGCGGCGAGGTCGAAAACTGCCTCCACGATCACAACCGAGAGATGTGCTTGTTTCCGCTGAGCGAAGAGGCGAGACACAAGCTCGGCGACGGCGCACGGCGAGCGGTCGAGCACTTCACCCGCTATCTGGGGAGGAACCCGACCGACCTCGAGGTGCGGTGGTTGCTCAACGTGGCCGCGATGACCGTCGGAACCTACCCCGAGGGGGTCCCAGAGAGCTTCCGCATCGGGCCGGAGTCCTTCGCGTCATCGATCGACGTGGGTCGTTTCTGGGACGTCGCCGGCCCGGCGGGTGTCGCCTACTCCGACAACGCCGGAGGCAGCGTCGCCGACGACTTCGACCGCGACGGTCTCCTCGACCTCGTGGTCTCGAGCCGCGATCCCTGCGAGCCGCTGCGCTTCTACCGCAACCGCGGGGACGGCACCTTCGCCGACGCCACCGCGGCCGCGGGACTCGCCGACCAGCTCGGCGGGCTCAACGTCAGCCAGGTCGACTACGACAACGACGGTCGTCTCGATCTTTTCGTGATGCGAGGGGGTTGGGAGACCGCGATTCGCAACTCGTTGCTGCGTAACCGACCGGCTCCCGACGGCGGCGTGGTGTTCGAGGACGTCACCGCCCGAGCCGGGCTCGGCGGCCTGGCCCACCGCACGCATACCGCGACCTGGGCCGACTACGACGGCGACGGTTGGCTGGACCTCTTCGTGGGCAATGAGCTGTCCTTCAGCCAACTGTTTCGGAGCCGCGGAGACGGCACCTTCGAGGACACGACGCTCCGAGCCGGTCTTCGCTTTCGCTCCCTGACCAAGGGTGCGAGCTGGGGCGACGTCGACAACGACGGCCGCCCCGATCTCTACGTTTCCAACTTCGGCGATCGCAACCTCTTGTTCGTCAATCGCGGCGGAGGCCGTTTCGACGAGGTGGCTCTCGACCGAGGCGTCGGCGAGCCCACCTACAGTTTCACCACCTGGTTTTTCGACTACGACAATGACGGCTGGCAGGACCTCCTCGTGGTTACCCTGCTGCAGAGCGTCGACGAGGTCGCGCGCGAGTACCTCGGTCTGCCTCCGCAGGGCGAGACCCTGCGCATCTATCGCAACCGGGGAGACGGTTCGTTCGAGGACGCGACCGCTGCCCTCGGGATGGCCCGCATGATTCCGACCATGGGAGCCAACTTCGGCGATCTCGACAACGACGGCTTCCTCGACATGTACCTCGGCACCGGCGCCCCGTCGTACGGCATGCTCGTGCCCAATCGCATGTTCCTCAATCTGGCAGGGCGAAAATTCGTCGACGTCACGACCGCAACCGGCACCGGCCACCTGCAGAAGGGCCACGGGGTCGCGTTCGCCGATCTCGACAACGACGGCGACGAAGACATCTTCTCCAACATGGGTGGCGCCTTCCCGGGCGACAAGTACCCGAGCGCTCTGTTTGAAAACCCGGGGCACGGCAACGACTGGATCGCGATCGAGCTGGTCGGCGAGCGCAGCAACCGCGCCGCGGTCGGCGCGCGCATCCGGGTCGTGCTCGACGAAGATGGCGAGGAAACCGAGCGGGTCCGTTGGGTCACCAGCGGCGGCTCGTTCGGGGCTTCGCCGCTTCTGCAGCACATCGGCCTGGGCCGGGACGCACGCATCGCGCGGATCGAGGTTGACTGGCCCGCCGGACCAGAGGGCGACCGGCCTGAGCCGCAGGTGCTCCGCGAGGTTCCGACCAACAGCTTCGTCGTGGTCGTGGAGGGGACTCCCGGCTTCGAGGTTCAGTCGCGGCCCCGGTTCAGGCTCGGCTCAGAGTCCCCCGAAACCATCCACCGCGGTCACTGATCTCTGCCGGTTCCTACGCCTTCACCGCTGAATCGAGGCGAGGTATTCGACCAACTTCTTGTTCACCAAGAGCGGAGCGGCGTCATTGCCGAGCGCTTGCCGGAAGATCCTTCGCCAACAGGGCATGGTTTCGTGGACCGTACCCGTCCAGTTCCGCCGGTCGTCGCAGGCGGCGCCGAGCGCGTACGTCCAATGCTGCTGGGGAACTCCATCCCGGGTCAAGTCGGTCAACGCGGGCGCCGGCACTTTGAGTGCGCCCGCGGCCGGCCCATCCCCGGCACCGTCCACTCCGTGGCAAGACGCGCACAACTCTCGGTAGAGCTCGGCGCCACTGGCCTGCCAGAGATGCCAGAACTCGACCCGCAGCACTTGCGTTTCCGTGCCATCGGCACCCGTCGCTCGGGCCTCGACTGCCTTGGCCAACGAGCTCCCCGGCGCGAGGGCGGCCAGGATCGCAATTGCGAGACCGATTGCCAAAAGTCTGTCCTTGGGTTGCATGACTCCTCCTTCTTCAGAGAACTCTGGGCGCTTGCTCCCACGCGGAAGCGAGCGCCATCCAGGCTTTCGGCAACCCGGCGATCTTGGATTCTCCGTGTGGGGAAAGCCGTCGCGGAGAAAGCAAGGACCCGTGGCTTTGCGTCCCTGGGTTTCCCCAGGTATGCCCTGGTCGATGCCAGCGATTATGTTACGCGCACGGCCGCTTTGAGCGCGCCACCTGTCCGGGTGGGTTTGAGCCGGTAGGAACCGTCTCCGCGGTTTACTCATAGGAGAAGAGGACGCTCTCTTCTCCTTTCTCAGCGATCTTCTGATCGATACGCTCGACGATCTCGTCGCGCCGGCTGAACAGGGCGTCGATCTCGAACGAGTTCAAGTAGGGAGCCAGTCGCTCGCGCGTCTCCGTTTCCTCCAAACCCCGGATCGCGCCAAGCAGGTCGCGTGAACAGCTTTTGATCGACTCCGGGCTCGGCAGCCTGTCCACTCTCGACAAGGTGCGGGTGTGGTCGATCAGCCAGAACCTCCCGGCCGAGTCGTACAACATGTTGCCCGCATTCCGATCGATGTTGTTGATCAGGTTGTCGAAGACCCGCATGTCCTGGACGCGCCGGCGCACTGCCACCGGCAACACCTGCGGCGGTCGCTTGCGACGCTCCGTTTCGGTGTAGGCCTCCTCCACCCACAGCTGAACCGATCCTTCGTCGCGACCCAGCCGGCGAATCACGGCGGGTGGCACGTTGGGCATTCCCAGGAGCCGGCTGAGCTCGTACACGGCGACGTTGTTGCGGTAGCTGTCGCGAAAGAAGAACACCACCTCGCCGGAGGCCAAACGTTCTCGGTCCTTCTCGATATCGACATTGTGAAACACGGCGCGCGCGCGAACGCCGTCCTTCTCCAGCACCAGCAGCTGCGGCCTGGTTACGCCTTGTTTAAGGGTCTTGCGCGAGACAACGTCGGCCGAGCTCAGGAACTCGAGGACGGCTTCCTCGTCGGCAAGCGCAAGCGCGCGACCGTCCTGACCGAGCCATTGGAAGCTTCGACCGTCGGCTTCGGCGACCGCCGAGCCGACCCCTGCGGACTCGGATCGGAGCGCGTGCGCCGACATCAGCGGCACGACGACGGCCAGCACTGCGATCAGCCGAGCTCGATTCATCATCGCTTTTACCCTCGACGCGACCGGGCGGCCCGTGGACGGAAGCGTCCATGCTACTCCGGGCTCGGTGCGTCCAACCAGGCGCCTGCTTGCGTACAGCCGGAGGCGGTCGCAGACGCCGGCTCCGGCGCGACCTCAGCCGCCGGGACCGATCTGCAGCGTGGTCGACACGAACGACGCCTCGCGGCTACCCGTGTCCTGCACTCCGACGGCGGTGACGTGGGCACCCCCGCGCAGCTCGAGCTCGATCGAGAGCTGCGCGAATCCGGTGGCACCCGGCGCTCCCTGCACCTGAAAGCTCTTGTCGAACACCGACATCGTACTCGAGTCGATCGCCCTGGTCATCACCCGCACGACGACTTCGGCAATCGAGCTTTCCTGGCGCGGCAAAAACGCCAGCCGCTCCGCCGGAACAAAAACAAGCAGCGGCATCCGGTAGGAATCTTCTGGCCCGGCCCCGATCTCGCCGGCGCCCAGGCGAACCTCCAGCGGATTCTCGGTGAGGCCGAGGTTCAGGGCCCCCTCGATTCGCTCCGTGAGCCACTGGGTGGCGTCTTTCTCCAAATAGCCGCGCCGGTAGCGCGCGAGCAACGAGTCGTCCTGTAAGCGGACCTCGATGCGATGCTCGCGCACCTCACCGCTTTCGGGCGGCGCGTACGCGAGAGAGTAGTAGGTCCCGGTCTCGCGGGCGATCCTGCCCAGCTCGCGCCCGAACTCGTTCTGATTTAAGACCGCTCGACCACCGGTCTCTCGAGCGATGAGCTCGAGACCCCGCCGATCGTTCACGCGCTGACTCTGCTCGAACGAACCGCCGGACCTGGCCCCACCCCCGCGCGCGCGCCGCCCGCTCGCAGCGGACCCGACAGACGGCGAGGTCAGTCCCGTTGCCTGCAGCGCGTAGACCGTGACCCGATTGGCGTTGGCATGGCGGGTGAGGTCGAGAAACCGTGGGGTCATCTCCTCGAACCTCGCCCCGTTCAGAAGCTGCGTGCTCCCGGACGGGCAGAAGCCGGCAGCGTAACTGGCGAGCGCGGCTCCCGGGTTGGTGTCGAGACCGTCGCTCAGGTACAGAAGAGTCTTGACGCCCGGCAGGCCGGCCAGAAAGCTCGCGATGTCGGAGAGATTCGCCAACGTGACCGCGGCGCGAGCGCCTCTCGACCGCGCCCACGACGACAGCACCGGCTGGATCTGACCGAGAAACGAGCCGCAGGCGTCGGAGCCCCCGCCGGTTCCGACCCCTCCCACGACCGCGCGAGGTCCTCCGCTCGGAGCGCCGGTCGTGCTGCCGCCGGGAGTCGACTGTGGAATGCTGGCAATTCCCACCGCGGCGCTGGCCGCGGTGTCCTGGTTCTGCTCCCAGCTTCTGCGAATCTCATCCAGCGCTTGTTCGACCTCCGATCGCAGCTCGGCGCCGCTCGCCGTCCCCTTGGCCATCCGGCCGAGGACGGCTTCAAGCTCTCGCTTCGACGAACCGAACGGCGCCTCGATGAAGAGGCTCGAGTCCTGGCGGACAATCAGCACCCGCGCCGGATCGACGTCCTCGGCGGCGAGGAACTCTTGGAGACCACTTATCAGCGGCGGGTAGTGGGTCGGGTGCAACCGAGACTGGTCAAAGTAGACCACCACATGCCTCGGGACGGCTGCGGACTCTCCCAGCCCCCCGCCCGGCGCCCCGGCTGAGGGCGAAACCGTCTTGCCCGCCCGCACCTCGGTGAAGTGACTGACCGGCACCGGACGACCGTCATGGAGAACCTCGAAATCCTCGACGCCGAGTCCGGTGGCGGCCTCCCCCTGCGGATCCGCGACCCAGACATCGACATTGACGAGCTCAACCTCGACCCGCTCGGCGAACGGACCGGCAGCCGCCGAGGTCGTGTCGACATCTTGCGCTCCCGCAACCGCCGCGAGCCCGACACCCACGAGAGCGTGGGCCAGAGCGCCGCCCAACCCGGCAGGTCGTCGTGTTCTCACTCGGGCCATCTCGTGTCCTCAGCCGCCGGAGGCCGTTTGCCAGCAGTCGAAATCGAGACGCTCGACTTTTTTCCCGCCCGAGGCGTCGAGCCAGACGCGAAAGCGATCCCCGCTCGCTCCCTCGCCGGCCGCCTCGTTGACGAGCTCTTGGATCAAGTCCGCGGAGAAGCTCGCCTCACCGTTCTTGGCGAAGGACGCGTTTACGAGTCTCCCCGCCCAGACCTCGCCGCCGGCGCTGCCCTCCAGTTGCAGGCGCAGGCGCCCTTTGACGGTCAAGGCCTTCGTGGTGCTTCGCGCCGAGAGGGAGCACGAGAGGCTCCGCCGGTCCCCAGGCAGGTCTTTCTTGCGGGCCTGGTTTTCGAATGGAATCGTCAGGGAGGCGTCGACTTTCTTCATTCTCTCGGGCTTGTCGTAAAGCAGGCTGGCGGTCGACACCTGGGTCCCCTTGGCGGCCGCCGCCTGATAGACCCGAACATAGTCGACCACCATCTCCTGCGGAAACTCGGTCGAGGCATCGGGCGATCCGGGCAGATTGCCCCCCACCGCTACGTTGAGCAGCAGATAGAAGCGGCGGTCGAAAGGCGCGGGGTACGGTCCGTTGCTCGAGAACCACTCGGACTGGGAAGCGTAGTGAACGCCGTCCACGTACCAGCGGATCTCGCCCGGCTCCCATTCGATCGCAAAGACGTGAAAGTCGTCGGCGAAGGTCCCCGACCCGAGGTCGTAGTCGTTTCCCGAAAACGTGTTGTTCGGCCAGGGCGCGCCGTAATGGAGGGTCCCCAAAACGCGCCCGGGGTCGCTGCCGACGTACTCCATGATGTCGATCTCACCGCTCGCCGCCCAGCCGCCGTAGGCCTCCTCGGAGGGCAGCATCCAGAAGGCGGGCCACAGGCCGCGACCGATCGGCAGCCGAGCGCGGATCTCGAAGCGCCCGTAGGCCCAGTCGGCGAGCCCTGACGTGCGCAGCCGTGCCGAGGTGTACTGGAATCCCGAGACCGGCTCTTGACGAGCGGTGATGGTCAGAAAACCGTTGTCAACGGCCGCGTTTTCATCCTGGTACCACTGCAGCTCGTTGTTGCCCCAACCCCGGGGAAGACCGACCTCGGACCCGTCGCCGCGCTGGAAGGCCCACTTCTCGGTGTCCACCGCACTGCCCTCGAACTCGTCCGCCCAGACCAGCTCGCAGCGCGGAATCCGGCGGCATTGCGCCTCCGCCGACAGGCTCCAGACCGACGCCATGAGAGCCGCGGCGGCCGCCGCCGTGAGCACCCGACGGGAGAGTCGACCGCACTCGCTGGGTGTCTTCATATCGCTCCTCCGGTCGGCTCGTGAACGCAGTCGAGCGTCAGCTCCGCGACCTTCTTGCCTTTGCCGCCGTCAAAGTCGATGCGAAACAGAGCCGGTTCGGCCTCGTTCGCGATCGCTTCGTTCACGAGACCGAGAATCCCCTCGGCATCGAAGACAACGTCGCCTCGCGGGTCGAGCACTTCGCTGAGCGCGCTTCCCTTCCACGGTGCCAACGAGCCGAGGGCCGCGCCCTCGAGACGGAGGGTGACCTCGCCTCGCGCCGGCAGTGCCTCGCCCGTGGTCCCCAGCGCGACCACCGAACACCCCAGGCGCCGTCCCGCGCCGAGTTGATCGCCCTGCGTGGACTGGTCGAGAAACGACATGAGAAGCGAGGTCTCGACCCTCTTCAATTTGGTCGCTTTCTCGAACACCACGTGAATCGCACCGAACTCCGTCGCCCCGAGCGCGCTGCCGAAAAGCAGGGGCACCGCCGCTAAGAGCGCTAAGAACGAAACGCGAGACATCTTCGTTGACACTTCATTCATCGAGCCTTCGGCGAACGCCCGCGAGCCTACCATCGGCTCCGAGCAGGACGCCGCACGGCCCGAACGGCGCGAGCCCTCGCGCAGGAACATCGGCAAGCTCACCACTGAGCCTACCTGGGGCCGGTACCCGGCACCCTAGCCAAAGCTGCCGAGGCGCTCGATGAGATCGACCACCCGATTCGAGTAGCCCCACTCGTTGTCGTACCAGGACACCACTCGCACGTACCCGGTCTCGCAGCTCGAGGTCGAGAGCGCGTCGAAGATCGACGAATGCGGGTTTCCGATGATGTCGCTCGACACGAGCGGATCCTCGGAGTACTCGACCACGTTTTTCATCGGCCCCTCGGCCGCCGCCTTGACCGCCTGGTTGACGTCGTCGCAGCTCGCGTTCTTGCCGAGGCGGCAGACGAGATCCACGATCGAGCCGTCGGGCACCGGCACCCGCATGGCGATGCCGTCGAGCTTGCCGGCGAGATGCGGCAGCACCTTGCCGACCGCCCGGGCCGCGCCGGTCGAGGTCGGGATGATGTTCTCGGCCGCCGCGCGGCTCCGCCTGATCGACTTGTGCGGCACATCGGCCAGGCGCTGGTCGTTGGTGTAGGCGTGGACGGTGGTCAGGAGACCCTCTTCGAGCCCGAACTCGTCGTCCAGGATCTTGGCCAGGGGCGCCAGGCAGTTGGTGGTGCACGAGGCGTTCGAGACGATCTTGTGATCGGCCGAGAGCTCACCGTCGTTGACGCCCAAAACGCCCATGAAGTCGATCTCGTCCTTGGGAGGAACCGTCAGAACCACCTTGCGCGCTCCCGCGGCCAGGTGCTTCTCGAGCGGCTCTCGGGTACGGAAAACCCCGGTCGACTCCACCACGTAGTCGACCCCGAGCTTCTTCCAGGGAAGCGCCGCGGGATCGCGCTCGGCGGTCATCGCCACCTCGTCGCCGTTGACGTGCATGACGTCGCCCTCGATCTTGACCTTCTTGTCGAAGCGCCCCATGACCGTGTCGTAGCGCAGCAGATAGGCGAGCTGCTCGTTGTCGAAGAGGTCGTTGATCGCGACCACCTCGATGTCGTCGCGGTCCGAGAGAATCCGGAACACACTCCGGCCGATGCGGCCGAAGCCGTTGATGCCGACGCGGATGGCCATCACGCCACCTCCTTGGCGGCGCCGCTGCTGTCCAGCGCGCCGAGCTTGTGAATCAGGTCCACCACCCGGTGCGCGTAGCCCCAGCCGTTGTCGTACCAGGACAGGGTTTTCGACACCTTGTCGCCCAGAATCATGGTCGCGAGCGAGTCGAAAGTGCCCGAGTAGGGGCTGTGGATGATGTCGTTCGAGACGATCGGGTCGTCCTCGTAGTGGTAGATGTCGGACCAGTCGCTCGCGATCGCGGTTCTCACGACCTCGTTGATCGCGGTCTCGGTCACCGGCTTCGAGTGCCAGCAGACGAGATCGACCACCGAGCCGTTGCGGACCGGCACGTTGATCGCCTTGGCCGAGATCCGGCCCGCGACCTCGGGAACGAGCTCGGCCACCATCGTGGCGGCGTTGGTCTTCTGCGGAATGATGTTCTCGGCCGCGGCCCGGCCCCGGCGCGGATCCTCGGACGGTACGTCGGCCAGGCGCCCCTCGTTGGTGTAGGCGTGGACGGTCGAGAGAAACGCCCGCTCGATCCCGAAGGCGCGGTGCAGGATCTTGACGATCGGCGCCGCGCAGTGCGCCGTGCACGAGGCGTTCGAGACGATCCGATGCTCGGCC
>CALZIK010000182.1 GCA_945787635.1 Thermoanaerobaculia bacterium
CCGCCGTCGCGCTTCGGCGCCGCCGGCTCCGTCGGCGGCTGCCACGCTGGCTGGCGCCGGACCCCCTCTTGCGGAGCAAGCTGATGGGAGGTCCCGAACCGGTTGGGAATTCCGAGAAGGCCGGCTTTTACGTCCGCGAGATGCGGCGCGGGTTGGACCACCCCCTGGTGGCGCTCGAGCTCGAAGAGTCCTTCGAGCTGGGACGCCGGCTGGGGATCCGAATCGAGCATCCGTTCTTCGATCCGGACCTGATCGGGTTCCTCTATCGCATTCCGCCCGAGCGGCTTGTTGGAGACGGCGGCCCGGATCGGCACCTCGCCCGCGATCTTGTAGCGAAGGCCTTCCCGGATCTCGGCTTCTCGACGCTCAAGAAGTCCGACGCGCGCGGCCTTTTTCGAGGCCTGGCGATGACTGAGGGACTGGAGATCTGGCGGCGGCTGGGAGGCCCGAGGGAGCTGGCGAAGCTAGGTATAGTAGAGCCGAGTGGGGTGGAAAGGGAGGTCGACTGCATGATCCACGGAAGCAACTCAGCCGCTATCTTTCGGCTCTGGGATCTGATCAACGCCGAAGTCTGGCTCCGTGGCCGCGCCACCTGAATCCGAGTCAGAGCGGAAGGCTCCCCGGGGGGCCGCGCGGCGCGAGCCCAGGGCCAAGCGCCCCTGGCGCGCCCCGGTGTTGACCTCTCACGGCAACCTGAGCACGATCGTGCGGGGTGGCGGCGGCAAGCTCAGCACCAGCGTTGATGGCGACGGGCGCAAGCCACCGGGCCAGGGGTAGCCGAGCTACCTAGACCAGCGCCGCGTCGGCCATCACCTCGACCAGCGCCGGTCCGGGATGCGCGAGCGCTCGTTCGAGCGCTTCGTCGAGTTGGGCCGCATCGTCCACACGCACGCCCATCGCCCCGCAGTTGCGCGCGAAAAGTGCGAAGTTCGGATTCGTGAGCTCGGTCTGCCAGACGTCGAAGCGGCCCGAGCGCTGCTCCTTGGAGATCTTGCCGAGCTCGGAGTTGTTGAGCAGAACGTGGGTGATGTTCATACCGTATTTGACTGCGGTGGTGAGCTCGGCGAGGTACTGGCCGAAGCCGCCGTCGCCCGACACCGAAACGACCTTGCGGCCGTGAAACGGCGTTCCTTCCTCCTGGGTGGCCGCCCAGGCTCCGAGCGCCGCGGGGAAGCCGAACCCGATCGAGCCCAGATAGCCCGACATGAGGACGGCCTGGCGTTGGCACTCGAAGTAGCGGCCGAACGAATAGGTATTGTTGCCGACATCCACGCAGACGATCGCGTCGTCGGGCGCCTGCCGGGTGAGCGCGGCGAAGATCGACGCCGAGGTGACTCCTTCACCCTGCTCTTCGGCCTCGCGCTTTTCCTTTTCATCGCGCCAGATTCTCCAGCGCTCGGCGATCTCGCCTCGGCGATCGGACGTCCACGAAGTCTCGGGCAAGCGTTCGAGAAGAAGGCGGGTTGTGACTCCGATCTCCCCCCAGATCGGCACCTTCACCGGATGGAACTTGGCCAACATCATCGGGTCGTAGTCGACCTGGATGATCGGTCGCTTGGGCGTGATGCCTGTGTGGTTGGAGAAGCTTGCGCCGAACACGATCAGCGCATCGGACTCGTTCATGAAGTAGCTCGCGATCGGCGTGCCGCTCCGGCCGAGAACACCGCACCCGAGAGGATGGCTGTCCGAGATCAGGCCCTTGCCCTTGAAGGTCGTCAGAACCGGGGCATGCAGGCGCTCGGCGAGCTCGACGACGCCCTCCATAGAGAAGCGCGCGCCGTGGCCGACGATGATCACCGGACGCTCGGAGCCGCGGAGGAGTTCTACGGCCTCGTCCAGCGATCGCGCGGGAGGCGCGATGTCCCGCGATGTGAGCCGCCCCTCGGGGCCGCCGGGCTTGGCGTCTTCGGCCGGCTGCACCTGGACCTCGTCGGGGAAGATCAGATGAGAGACGCCACGGTTCAAGGTCGCGCTCTTCATGGCCAGGTTGACGAGCTCGGCGTGTTTGCTGGTCGCGAGCACGGTCTGGCTCCACTGCGCCACCTTGCCAAAAGCCGCAGAGAGATCGATCTCTTGAAACGCCCCCGGCCCGAGCACCTGGGTGTCCACCTGACCGGTCAATGCGAGCACCGGAGAACGATCGACGTTGGCGTCCCAGAGTCCGGTCAAGAGGTTGGTGGCGCCGGGACCGGCGATCGCGAGGCAGGCCGCCGGTTGCCCGGTGAGCTTGCCGTAGGCCGACGCGGCGAAGGCCGCGGCGCCTTCGTGGCGGATGCCGTAGTAGGAGAGCTTGCCGGCCTCGACCTGCCGGCGGAGGCCGTCGGCGAGACCCAGATTCGAATGCCCGACCATGCCCCAGACGTGCTTGATTCCCCAGGCGACCATGGTCTCGACCATGACGTCCGAGACCGTGCGGACGTGCATCTCCTCCTCGTCGAACGCGACGTAGACGCCGTCGTCGCGGACCTCGACCGGAAACGTGCGGACGCCGTCGTCGAAGCCCGGCGCTTTGCCGGTGAGTGGGTCGTAGTCCCAGCCGTGCCAGGGACAGCGCAGCAGCCCGTTCTCGATCGAGCCCTCACCCAGCGGGCCGCCCTGGTGGGGGCAGCGGTTGTCGAGCGCGCCGTACTCGCCCTGGTGGCGGGTGAGGCAGACGGTCTGATGACCACATGTGACCGGAGTGACGCGGCCTTCGCTCAGCTCGTCGGGTTCGAGGACTTTCAGCCAGACGGTTTTCGAAGAGCTTGAGGATGTAGGCATGTGCGCGAGGATATACGAGTCATCGGGGACACCCCGTTCAGGGTGTCCCCTCCCTCCCGGCTGGTTCTGCCGGGGGTAGCGTCGGGGCTCGTCCCCGACGTTTTGTGGCGGTCGACGTCCCTGTCGACCGTCTTTCCGGTGTTGCGTCTCTGCGGTGCCTCGTGCCGACAGTGGGCCGCCGGTACCTCCTTTCGTTCGCGTCTCGCGGGGCGGTGCGAGAGTGCTCGAAGAAACATTCGCCTCGGGTTGCCTGATCAGCTTCCTGACGCCGACTTGGAGTGCAGAGCAGATCAAGCTCTTTGCGTTGGTAGCCCTGCTTGCCAGCACAGCCTGGTTCTTGGTTGGCTTGTTTCAGCCGGCAGCTCGGTTGCTGTAGCTCGGGCACCGCCCGCAGGGAGGTACTGCCGGCCTCCCTCGGTCCGGTTCAACTGGACAGTCGCGATTGCGAGCGGCCCGCGCGAAGGGACCTGTGGGTTCCGTGAGGTGAAGACGTCAGGCAGAGGCGCCCGACGCTACTCGGTCAGGTCGGCCAGCTTCCCCAGCACCTTCGGCAGATCCGGCACGGTGGTGAGCACCTTCGCCCACGGATCAGATTTCATGCGCCGCAGGCGCGGCGGGACGGTTTTGATGGTGAACTTCTGCGGGTCGAGCTTGGCGTTGACTTCGGTCCACCTGAGCGGGGTCGAGACCGGAGCGCCCGGCTTGGGGCGCACGCTGTAGGGCGCGACGATCAGCTTGCCGTAGCCGTTCTGGAGGAAGTCGAGGTAGACCTTGCCCTTTCGGCCGGATGGAAGCCGGGCGATCGAGGTCTCTTCGGGAAGCCGCTGGGAGATCACCTTGCACAGGACCTCGCCAAGCTGCTTCGATTGGTCGTAGGTGAGGCTCGCCGCGAGCGGGATCATCACGTGCAGGCCCGTCGCTCCGCTGGTCTTGACGAAGGTCGGCAGTCCTATGTCCTTCGTGAGTCGGTGGATCTCGCGGGCCGCGCTCACGACGAAGGCGAACGGAGCGTCCTTGGCGTCGAGGTCGAGGACGCACCAATCCGGATGCTGGAGCGTGTCGAGCCGGCTGTGCCAGACGTGGAGCGGGATCGCGCCCAGGTTCACCAGGTAGCGCAGCGCCTGCTCGTCGTTCGCGAGGTAGTAGCGGGCCTCTTCGCCGCTTTCTTCTTCTTCGGTCCAGATCTCGCGCGTCACCACCCACTCGGGCACGAAGTCGGGTGCCTTCTTCTGGAAGAACGACTTTCCGTCGATGCCGTCCGGGTAGCGATCGAGCACCACCGGCCGGTCGCGCAGGAAGGGCATGAGCCACGGCGAGGTGGCCTGATAGAAGGCGTCGAGGTCTCCCTTGGTGTAGCCCTCTTCCGGCCAGAAGACTTTCTCCGGCCGGGTCACCGCCACCGTCGGCCGCTCGTCCACGTTCTGGCGCGGCTCCTCGCCGCCGGCCTCCTCGACGAACTCCGGCGGCGCATCGTCCCGCACGCACTCGATGGGCCTTTTGTCATCGCGGAGCCGTACGAATACCGGATGTCTGAGCTGGCCGACCTCGGTGTACTCGATGAACCGAACCTCGACGACCAGCTCCGGCTCGATCCAGACGTGCTCCTTGGTCGTCGGAATTTCGCCCGAAACGGCCGGCTTCTTGCAGACGATACCGTCCATCTGTGCTCGCAGCTCGTTCAGAAGTTTGTCGTCGAAGCCGGTGCCGACGCGGCCGGCGTAGATCAACTCGGAACCGGAATACTGCCCCAGATGGAGCGCCCCGAAACCCGGCCGCGACGCCTTGGGTCGGGTGAACCCAACGATGACGAAATCGCCGGTGCGCTCGGCGCGTACCTTGATCCATTTGGGCGACCTGCCGCCACGATAAAGCGAGTTCGCGTCCTTGCCGACCACGCCCTCCAGGCCCATCTGGCCGACTTGTTCGTACATCGCCTCGCCGCGTTCCTCGATGTGGTCGGCATAGCGGATCGGTCCGGCCGGCGGCAGGACCTCCTTCAACAGCCGCTTGCGCTCGGTGAGGGGCAGGCCGCGAAGGTCGTGGCCCTCGAAGCCCAGAAGGTCGAAGACGAAGTAGGTGGCCGGGTAGGGGGCCGTGGCCCGCTCGATGTCGCTGCGACGGGTCAGGAGAGCCCGCTTCTGAAGGAGCTGAAAGCTCGGTTTGCCGGTCTCGTCGAGAACCACGACCTCGCCGTCGAGGACCAAGCGGTAGGGAAGCTTGGTCAGGAACCGAACGACATCGGGAAACACCACCGTCGCCTCGCGCCCGCTACGGTAGAAGAGCCGTACCTCGGGCTTGCCCGCGGCGGCGGGCTCGTCGCGGCCGGCGACGACGCGGTATCCGTCGTACTTGAGCTCGAAGATCCAGCCTTTTCGGGAGAAGGCGTCGGGTTGGAGCTGGGCGAGCATGACTTTGATGCGCTCAGGGCGGACCGCTCGACGTTTGGCGCCGAGTCGCTCGAGCTCGGCGGCGATCGCTTCGCGCCGGCTCGCGCCGTCTCGGAGCTCCTCGACCGTCAGCCCCGAGAGGATCGAGCGCTCGCCCATCCCCGCGGAATCGAGGCCGGTCGCCGCGGCGTCCGGCTTCTTGACCATCAGCCATTCCTTGTCGGTCTTGAGCCGGAAGATCGTGAACTGCCCGCGCAGCTTGTAGCCGTAGAGGTCGAAGAGGAGCTTGCCGTCGCGCAGTCCCTCCTCGGGGTCGATCAGGTGGTCCGCCCGCCCCTGGTCCCAGAGGATCACCGCGCCGGCACCGTAGTTGCCTTTTGGAATGATCCCTTCGAAGTCCCCGTACTCGAGCGGGTGGTCCTCGGTGGCGGCGGCGAAGCGCTTCTCCGCCGGATCGAGCGACGGCCCCTTGGGCACCGCCCAGGACACCAACACGCCGCCTATCTCCAGCCGGAAGTCGTAGTGGAGGCTCGTGGCCGCGTGTTTTTGCACCACGAAGAGCCCCGGCCGCTCGCCGGCCCCTGACTCAGGGCCTCCGAAGGGCTCCGGTGTGGCTCCGGCCTTGCGCTTGTGCCGGTACCTGGCGAGCTTGTCCTTGCGGTCCGATGAGGGCGAGTGGGGCACGACCCTATGCTAGCCGCCGCGCGTGTGAAATGCGCCTCATGAGGCCGTAAACTACCGTGACAACATAGGATTTGGAACGGAGCTCGGGGTGTTACCGAAAGGCGAGCAGTGGAACGAGGTCGCGGCCGCCGCCGGCGGTGACCTCGCGGTGACGTCGTACGCGGTGGTGCTCGCCGCCATGGCGCGCGCGGGTCGAACGGGTGCGCTGCGGCTGGTTCGCAAGCCAATCACCAAGCAGGTCTTTTTGGTGGCTGGTCGGCCGGTGGAGTGCCGGTCGAACCTCGCCCACGAGACCTTCGGGCGCTTTCTGCTGAGCGAAGGCCTTCTGTCGGAAGCCGATCAACGGACCGCTCTGGCCGAAGCGCTCAGCCGGGAGATCCCCCTGGGAGAGGTTCTGATCGAGCGCGGGCTGTTGACGCCCCAGGAGGTGCTCAAGCAGCTCCAGTTCAATCTGGCGCGCAAGCTTCTCGACGGGTTCACCTGGAACCGGGGTGAGTTCGAGTTCGAGGAAGAAGCCCTGGCCGAGGACGCGGCGGTCAGAGTCAACGCGGCGCAGCTGATTCTCACCGGCGTTCTCAAGCTGACGCCGCAGGCGGAGATCGCGGAAGGTCTGAGACGGTTCATGGGCGAGCGCATCGCCCCGAATCCCAATCCGGTGATCGAAGACATCTCGATGCGGCCGGCGGGTCGACCGGAACGCGTGATCCAGGCCTTGAGGCAACGGCCCGTCGAGATGGCCGAGCTTGCCTCGATCACCTCGCTCGATGAGGACGAGACCTCGCGCGTCGTGTATGCGCTGGCGCTTCTCGATCAGCTCGTGCCGGCTCCCGAAGTGGCCCACAAGCAGCCGTCTCGATCCGTCGACGAAGCGCTTCTCGAAGTGCCCGGGACCGTCGAGGGTAAGGAGCTCGGGCCTCCGAGCCCTGCCGCGGTCGACCCCGCGGAGAATCAGGCGCTGCTGCTCCGCCAGACCAAGATCGTCGAGGCGTACCTCTCGTTTCGCCGCAAGGACTCCTTCGACTTCTTCGAGCTCGCGGAGGGGTGTTCCCCGGAGGAGATCGACCGGGCGTACCTCGACGCGGCGGCGACCTACGCTCCCTGGTCGCTCGAAGAGGTGGGCGTTACCGATTTCGTCGAGCAGGGTGAGTTGCTTTTCCTGAAGGCTGCGCGAGCCTACGCGGAGCTCAGCAACAGCGAGAGCCGGGGATCTCTCATCCATCGGCGCAAGGTACTGCGCGACCAGGAGGCCGAGCGCAAGAAGGCGAAGTTCGCGATCGAGACCGACCTGCTGGACTCGGAAGAGCAGTTCAAGAAGGGGCTGGCGCTGGCCGAGCGAGGCGACCTCGGCAAGGCGCTCGAGCTGCTCGAGTTCGCGGTCAGCTGCGATCCCCAGAATGCCACCTACCGAGCCGAGCTCTCCTACCGGCGCCATCAGTTCGAGCCCCACCGCTACCGAAAACAGGCAATCGTCGACCTCAGGGAAGCGATCCGAATCGACTCCCGCTGCGGCATCGCCTCCTACTACCTCGGCTTGATCCAAGGAGACGAGGGCGATCTCGCCGACGCCGAGACCCTGCTGCGCAAATCGATCAAGCTGATGGCTCCGGACCGGCGCCCGATCGAGGCTCTCAAAGAGCTCGCGGGAAAGAAGCGGTAGCGAGGGGCCTGCCTCTCGACTCGCCGCGTTTCGCCGAAGTCCTTTGTTCATGGAGACTTGTGCTACTATTCGCCCACTATGGCAGCACGATCCATGTCCTCCGGCACAATCTCTTTCGGCCTGGTCGCGATTCCGGTTCATATGTACTCGACCGGCGAGACCCAGAAGAAGATCAGCTTCTCGATGGTCCACAAGGACTGCGGAACGCGGGTCAAGTACCGCTACTTCTGTCCGACCGACGACAAGCTGATCGAGCGCGACGAGATCACCAAGGGCTACGAGTTCTCCAAGGGCCAGTTCGTCCTCTTCAACAAGGACGAGCTCAAGGCGCTGGATCCGGAGCCGACCAACGCGATCGAGATCCAGGAGTTCGTTCCGCTCGAGCAGGTCGATCCGATCTACTTCGAGAAGGCCTACTACCTGGGGCCCGGCAAGGGCGGCGCCAAGCCGTACAAGCTGCTTTCTCAAGCGCTGATCGCGACCGGCAAGGCGGCGCTCGCCAAGTACGCGGCTCGTGGCAAGAACTATCTGGTGCTGCTGCGCCCCTTCGAAGGCGGCATCATCATGCAGCAGCTGCGCTACGCCGTGGACTTGCGATCGTTCAGCGAGGTTCCGGTCGACGAGGCCGAGATCGCCGACGCCGAGCTCGAGCTCGCCAAACAGATCATCGAGCAGAGCGCATCGGAGAAGTTCAAGCCGGAAGCCTACGAGGACGACGTCAGAAACCAGGTCTGGGACCTGATCGAAAAGAAAATCGGCGGAGAAGAGATCGTCGCCGCGCCGCAGGAGGCTCCCAAGGCGCAGATCATCGACCTGATGGAGGCGCTCAAGGCCAGTCTCGGCGACGACAAGAAGGCTGGGCGCAAGCCGCCGAAACGCTCCAAGCGCAAGCCCGCCGCGAAGAAGAAGAAGGCCGCAGCCAAGGGCTAGGCCAAGGATCAGAACGGCCTGGAACACAGCGTTGTGTACACCGCTGAGCTATTTCCCGAACTGGTAGTGCGAGAACGCCGGGGCGCGCCGATTCTCGGCTACACGACCGCCGAGGCTTCACGCCTGGTCCGGTTGAAGACCGCCCAGATTCGCTCGTTCGTGCGCTCCGGTTTCCTTGATCCCGAGCGCGGACCTCGGCGCGAATACCGCTTCCGCTTTCAGGATCTAGTCGTTCTGAGGGCGGCTAGGGATCTAGTGGCGCAGAAGGTTCCAGCGCGTCGTTTGCGTCGGGCGCTTCTCGATCTGCGCGCCCAGCTGCCCCGAGGCCGCTCACTCGCCGAACTGCGGATCTCCTTCGAGGCCGGCAACATCGTGGTGCGCTCGGGAGGCGAAGCCTGGGAACCTGAGTCGGGTCAGCGCCTGCTCGACTTCGAGGTCTCGGAGCTGGCCGCGAAAGCGGCGCCACTGGCGCCGGCGCTGGTCGAAAGGGCAGGCGACCCCGCGTCGCTGAGCGCGGATGATTGGTACGAGCTTGGATTCGAGCTCGAGGCGTCCTCGGTAGATCAAGCGCTTCGGGCCTACCAGCGCGCGCTCGAGACCGAC
Organism: Thermoanaerobaculia bacterium; assembly: GCA_945787635.1. Taxonomy (GTDB): domain Bacteria; phylum Acidobacteriota; class Thermoanaerobaculia; order Multivoradales; family JAHEKO01; genus CALZIK01. The sequence continues at coordinate 9,022 of CALZIK010000182.1, forward strand.
GAAGCGCACCCCGACGCCCATCTCAACCTGGGCCGCCTGCTCCATGAGGAGGGTGATCCGGCCATGGCGTTTCGCCACTATCAGGCAGCGCTCACCTCACGCCCCGACGACGCCACGGCGGCGTTCAACCTGGGTGTCGCGCAGCAGGACCTCGGCCGCGGCAGCGAGGCTCAGGCCTGCTACCGAGCGGCGCTCGAGATGGATACTCACCTGGCCGACGCTCACTTCAACCTGGCGATGCTGCTGGAGCAGGAGGGGGACTCGGCCGGCGCCATCCGGCACCTGAAGGCCTACATGCGGATGATGGGCCTGCGAGTCAGGCTCGGCCGTCGCCAGCCGCCTCGCTAGTGTTTGTGCGGCGGGCGGCCCGCTCAGAGCTCGAACAGCTCGGTGAGCGCAGCGCGGGCCGCGGCCGCGCTTGAGTAGACCAGCCGGAAGGTCTGGACTCGCTCGACGAGCGCGATCATCCGGTCGAAGTGGGTCTCGGCGTCGGCGTTGGGCTGGAACGAGTACCCGAGAACCTCGGTGAGCGCCTGGTCAGGAGCCAGGTCCGATACCGAGGTGGGAGCGCCTTGTCGGAAGCGGGGAAGGAGGATCCGGTTGACCGGCGACGTCTCGTCGCCCTGGCCGGGCAGCTGGTGCGGCACGTAGCGGACGATCGGCGGCACCAGCGGATGCCGGCGGCCTGTGATCCCGAACGAAGAAGCGAACTCCTCGAGCAGCGCTTCCGTTAGAGCGAGGCTCTGCGGATAGGGAACCGCCGTCCAGGTCCTGGTGTCGCATAGAGCGATTTCTTCGCACAGGAACCCGGCTCCGAGCTCCACCAATTGGAATATCGTCGAGGATTTACCGCTATTTGAGTCGCCGAGAATCAGGCACGCGCTCGGGCCCGTTCGGACCGCCCCGCCGTGCAGTGCGAGATTGTTCGTGGCATCGGCGATGACCAGCAGCTCGATGGCCTCCTCGAGAGCGAACATCGCGGCCTCGGGTCCGGAGAACCGCTTCTCTACGGCTCGTCCGCTGCTCGCTTCGGTCCAGGTCCCGACCAGGCTCGCGTCGAGCGTCTCGATGGCCATCGCGTGCTCGGCCAGGGGAGCTTCGAGGGCACCTGTCGCCTGGGCTGCGGGGTAGAAGGCGGGCAGCAGCGCTGCGCAGTCCTCGGACAGCTCGAGGTGAAAGCGGGATTCGCCCAGGGCGACGAGGAACTCGCTCAAGAGATCCGCTCGATCAGCTGATTCTCGAGAAACGTAGCCAGCGCGTCGTCCAGGTCCGCCCGGACGTCGGCTTCGAGGCCGTCCGTGGCTTCGAGAAGCATCGCCACCAGCTCCTCTTGCGATGCCGGCTCGTCCAGATACTCGAGAATCAGGCGCGCGGTGGGATTGAGGACGTGGAGCGCCTTCTGCTCGCGCACGAAAGCAGCCACCGAGCGCCCGACGGGCTTGATCTGGACGTCGGAGCGGCGCCGAAAGACGCGGACCTCGCTCAACGCAGAAGCAGAGAGTCCGAGTTGATCGAAACCCAGCTGTACCAGTAGGTATCGAAGCCGTCGACGGGAACGCCGGAGAAATTCTCGCGTTCGGATGTAGCGAGGAGAGCCGTGACGTCGCCGGCCGCCGTGTCGGCATCGAGGAGCCAGGCGCGCGTGGACGCGAAGATCGAGGCCCCGCGATCGCGATACAAGAACACCCGGCGGTCCGGGTGGTCCTTCAGGTCGAAGACCCGGCCGCCCGCCACGGCGTCGTGCGGTGCGGCGTAGGTGCGCCCGTCGAGCCAGAAGCTGAACACCGGGGTCTTGGGCGCGAGCCTCTCGTCCGCGATCTCCAGGTCGCGAAAGGTCTTCTCAGAGGCGAAGTAGTTGTCGTACGGGTTGTTGTCGACGTGCTCACTGCCCTCGACCGAGAGCACCCGGGTTTCGGGATGCCGCTTTCGCCAGTCCCCCCAAGTGGTCTTCTCGCTCACGGGCAGCTCGTCGAGCTCAGCTCCCGCTAGATCGCCGTCGATCGCCGTCGAGGTCATGATCGACCACCAGCTGTCGGTCTCGCGGTCGCGCATGACCAGCGATGCTTTCATCAGCGCGCCGGACGCTTCGAAGTTCAGGATCCTGGAGGCGATCTCGCGGTCGTACACGACGGCCGTGTTGGCGAGCGGTCACCAGACGGCGGCGAACGACTTGTCACCGATCCGATCGTTGACCACCTCGTGGGAATTGAGAAGATTGAGGCTGTAGGCGCGGGCCTCGCCGTCGATCGCGACTCCCAGGACCCAGGCGTCGTCTGGAAGCTCGGCTTCGGCGGCGCTCACGAACTGAGGTGCGAGGATCGCCGCGATCCTGCCGCGAGGTAGGAGCTGCTCGACGCCAGGCGGCGGCGTGTCCGCCTCGGGAGCGGCCTCGGCGAGCGAGGCGAACGTGATGAGCAGGGCCGCCGGCAGAACGGCTGTGCGGGACCTCTTGGTCGGGTTGTTCATTACTCTAGTCTACGACGCGTCGGCAACGCCGGATTCGGCTTTGAGCTGTTCGTGCTTCCTCGGGCGGGGCTCGAAGGGCATGACGACCGAGAGCACGGCGTCGCCCTGGCGGTCGCGAATGACGACCGACACGGTCTGCTTGCGCCTGCGCACGTTCAACTTGAGCTCGAGAAACTCGAAGTCCGCCGGTCCGGGAAGTCGTTCCCGGTCGATCTCGAACGCGTGCGTCTCGACCTCGCTGGCCTGATCGCGCCCGTCCTGGGTCGCGATCTGGATCTCGAAACGAGCGCCGAACTCCTTGTTGCTGTCGATCCAGGTGAGCTCGCCGAGCGGCACGGCGATCGTGATCGGCACCTCCACGCGGCCGGCGCGCAGCTTCTCAGGCGGTCCGACGGTGACCGGAAACGCGTCCACGCGGTTGCGCAGCAGCAGCGCGTTGAGCACCTCGAGCTCCTCGTCGTCCTCGCGGTCGAGGTTGACGAAGCTCCCCTGGGTGTAGGTGTGAAGGTCGTCGCCCTCGACCAGCACTAGCACTCTCGACCGCAGGTTCTCTGGGTCGTCGGGCGGATACACCGCGAGCGAGTAGTAGCTGAGGCCTGCCTGCGCCGCGCGGGTCAGCATCCGCCGTCGCTCGTTGTTGAAGAGTACCTCGCCCCCGGTCTCCTGAGCGAGATACGTGAGCACCTCCTGGAGGCGTTTTTCCCGGGACCAATTCAGATCGACGTCCCTGCCCTCGACGTCCACCGCCACGATCGAGTAGTCGAGGAAGTTGGCCGTGTCGGTGAGGACTCGCAGCACCCGGAGGCCGCCGCAGTCGCCGGACACGCACCAGGAAGCGAAGCGGTCGGCGCGCGAAAGCTCCATGGGATCCCAGCTTCCGGCGACCAGGACGAGGACCTTGCGCCCGGGCGGTGCGGGCAGGGAGCGCAGCGCGGCGGCCGCTGCGAGCACCGATCTTCGAGCCGCGTTACCTTCCCAATTGGCGATATACCCGGGCAGGCGCCGCCGCGCGATGTGGGAGATGCCGTTCGCGGGCAGCGTCATCGCCTCGGCGATGGTGAGATCCAGGCCCGCGCTTGAATCGGACCAGCCACTGAGAACGTCGAGCCTCTTGCCGTCGAAGGCGACGACCGATGCCTGGTCGCCGGGCTCGAGCCGCTCCAGCTCGGAGCGCAAGAAGCGCAGCACAAAGTTGCGCCGCGCCTTGAGAGTGACCTCGTTGTCCAAAAAGAACAGGTAGTTGGAACCGCCGAGCGATTGACCCAGGGGCGCGCCGGGAGTCGCGAGCTCGGTGACCAGAGGCTCTCGGGGGTCGAAGCGCTTGACCTCGTCGAAATGCGCGATCGGCAACTCCTCGGTTCCGACGAGCACGCGAAACGCCGACTCCGGAAGCCCGGTTACGATCCTCCCCAGGGAATCTCGAACCTGAACCTCGAGATTGAGCACGCGGACGTCGATCGCGTCGCCGAAGCGCTCGAACGGAGCCGGAGGGCCTTCGGCGGCGCCGTCTTCCGATTGACCGGCGGCCGGGGTGGCGGCGAGAGCCAGGGTCAAGACCAGGGCGCAGCGCCTTCGGCGAAAGGCCGTCAGCGGCGACTGGGGCCGCCTGCCCTCCGCGGCGTGAGCCACATGGGTAGAATCGACGAGTGACATCCGGACCCGCGAACAATACCGCGAATGCGATGCCGAGGGATCGCCTCGGGCGCTCGCTGCGCGACCTGAGGATCTCGGTGACCGATCGCTGCAGTTTTCGCTGCACTTATTGCATGCCCCGCGACATCTTCGGCTCGGAGTATCCGTTCCTCAAGCGGGAGGAGATTCTCACCTTCGAGGAGATTCGACGGCTCGCAGGAATCTTCGCCGATCTCGGTGCGCGAAAGTTTCGGATCACCGGAGGCGAGCCGTTGCTGCGCAAGGACCTGGATCGACTGGTGTCAATGCTCGCGGAGATCGAGGGCAAGGAGCTGGCTCTCACCACCAACGGGGTTCTGCTGGCCGATCAGGCGGAGGCACTGGCCGCGGCCGGGCTCGATCGGGTCACGGTCAGCCTCGATTCACTCGACGATGAGGTGCATCGCCGGATGAGCGACACCTCGATCCCGGTCGCGAGCGTGCTGGCCGGTATCAAGGCGGCAGAGCGTGCCGGCCTGAGCCCGCTCAAGATCAATGCGGTGATTCGTCGGGGTGTCAACGAGGACGCGATCGTCGAGCTGGCGCGGCGTTTTCACGGCTCCGGCCACATCGTGCGCTTTATCGAGTTCATGGATGTGGGGACCACCAACGGCTGGTCGCTCGCAGAGGTGGTGCCGGCCGAGGAGATGCTCGCCCGCCTCGCCGAGGTCTACCCGCTCGAGCCGTTGCTGGCGAGCTATCCGGGCGAAGTCGCGCGACGCTACCGCTTTTCGGACGGCTCGGGGGAAGTTGGCATCATCGCTTCGGTGACGCGGCCATTTTGCGGCGACTGCACACGGGCTCGCCTGGCGACGGACGGACGGCTATTCACTTGTCTGTTCGCGTCGACCGGGTTCGACCTGCGCGGTCCGTTGCGCGAGGGTGCGAGCGATGAGGAGATTCGCCGGCTGCTCGCCGTGCGTTGGACGGCGCGCGCCGACCGTTACTCCGAAGAGCGATCGGCGGCGACCGCTGGAACCGAACGCATCGAGATGTCCTACATCGGAGGCTAGTGTCCGGTGCGGAATTGGTGCGGATCCGGCACCGGGCCCGGGTAGGTGATCGGATAGACTCGAAGCATGACGAACCTCTCTCCCGCCGAACGGAGAGTCGGAGTCAGAGTCGGTATCGTCGCACTCTGCTGCGGTCTCCTGGCCTCTGCGGTTTTCGCTCAAGAGACCGGCGTGGGGATCGAGTTCAGCGCCAGAGGGGTTCCGGGACTCGAGACCATTTACCTCGAAGGCACGGGCACGGACGATCCCGGCGGCCTGCTGAGGATTGACGTCCGGGCAAACGAGATCACCGATCTCTACGGGGTGAGCCTGGCTCTTCAGTTTCCCGAGAAGCTTTTGCGGTTTCCCAAGTCACGCTCGTCGGCCTTTGTCGAAGGGCCCTTCCTGAGCGCGAACGGTGCCGAGGAGACGATTCTGCTGGTGCGTCTGGTCGAGAACGAGATCATCGTCGGGTTGTCCAGAAAAGGGGAGTCCGCGGGCATGAGCGGGTCAGGGCTGCTCGTCAGCCTCGAGTTTCGCGGACTCGAGGTGTCGGGTAAGAGGGCGCTTCGCTTCCGGAGGACGGCCGCGTTCGATGCCGAGGGGCAGGAGATCGAGAACACCACCTGGTTGGCCGGCAAGGTCGTGATCAAGACCTCGGATTAGGGCGCGTAGTGCGTCAGTCCCGAGGGGCGGCCATCAGTTCCTCGATGCGGCTGCGATCCAGCGCGGATGGCAGGCTGCGCCGGGGTGGGTAGCCAAAGACGTCGGTCGCGGATCGAGTGCCGAAATGGTCATCGAGAACGTCGAAGTGCTCGAGCGTGATCAGCGCCGGATGTCGAACGCCGCAAGCGTGTGAGAGCTGCCGGACTTCCTTGCGCAGTGTCACCAGGTAATTCGCCATGCGTGCCGCCTTGAGCTTCGGGTCGAGGCCTCGCATCAACCATCGGTTGTGGGTGGCGACTCCGGTCGGGCAGTGACCGGTATGGCATCGCTGGGCCTGGATGCATCCCACCGCCATCATCGCTTCCCGACCGACGTTGATCAGGTCGCAGCCCAGAGCGAAGGCGAGCATCGCGTCGGCGGGAAAGCCCAAGCGGCCCGAGCCGACGAAGACGACCCGCTCTTGTATCTCGTTTTGGGCGAAGATCGAGAAGACCTGAGCAAAACCGATCTTGAAGGGTTGCGCGACGTGGTCCGCGAAAGCCAGAGGTCCCGCTCCGGTACCGCCCTCGCCACCGTCGATGGTGACGAAATCGACGCCCCGATTCGTTGTCGCCATGAGCAGAGCCAGCTCGTTCCAGAAACCGAGATCGCCGACCGCGGACTTGATGCCGACCGGCAGGCCAGTGGCCGCGGCGAGCTCCTCGACGAAATCGAGCAGCCCGTCAGGATCGTCGAAGGCACGGTGGCAGGCCGGGCTGATGCAATCTCTGCCCAGGGGGATCCCCCGGATCCGAGAGATCTCCGGCGTCACCTTGGCCCCGGGTAGCACGCCGCCCAGGCCCGGTTTCGCTCCCTGGCTCAGCTTGATCTCGATGGCTCGGACCGACGCGCGCTCGACGGTCTCCTCGAATCTCGCCATCGAGAATCCGCCGTCGTCGGCGCGGCAGCCGAAGTACCCCGTGCCGATCTGCCAGATGAGCTCACCGCCGTGGAGGTGGTGGGGAGCGATGCCTCCCTCACCGGTGTTGTGGAGGCAGTCCGCCAGTTGCGCTCCTCGGTTCATCGCCTCGACGGCCGCACCGCTCAGGGAACCGAAGCTCATTCCCGAGATGTTGAAGACCGACGCCGGGCGAAAGGCCAGCGCGCGCCCACGCGCTTCGCCCAGGACCTTGGCCGCCGGCAGAGGGAAGCGATCGTCGTAGCCGGGCTCGCCCACGTGGTGCGCGGTGAGCGGGAAGGCGGAGTGCTTGAGAATCAGATGATTCGGCGTCCCTTCCAGGTCGTTGTCGGTGCCGAATCCGAAGTAGTTGTTCTGCTTCTTGGACGAGGCGTAGACCCAGCGTCGTTGATCTCTGGAGAACGGCCTTTCCTCGTCGTTGCTGACCACGATGTACTGGCGCAGCTCGGGCCCGACGGCCTCGAGCCAGTACCGGAAATGCCCGATGATCGGGAAGTTGCGGAGAATCGCATGGCTTCGCTGTACGAGGTCCGCCAGCACCCAAACGGCGAGGACTGCGAGAATAAGCGTGATCCAGAGCATGATTCGTCCTTCGTTAAGGCGCTTCGTTCGGGTAGGCGGAGGGGACGGGGGAAGCCTGCTGGTAGGATTGTAGCCTCCGCCTGCTCCCGAGATGCTCATCGACGAAGAGAACAAGCAACGTTCGCGAGCCGAGCTGCTAGCCGCCAATGTGGCGCGACCTGAGAGTTCCGCGCAGGCGATTCGAACCGTGGCGGCCAGCAATCTGGCCATCATGGCCGTGGGGCTGCTCTTTCTGATTCAGTACTGGCGCGTGGGCGCGACGGTCATTTTCTGGTCCCTTGCCGCCACGCTCGTCGTGGTTGGACTGAATCTCCTGCTCTTGCGCCTGACGCGCAGGATCAAGCTCGCGGGCTACGTTTCGGTCTCGGCGCTATTTGTTCTTCTGGTCATCGCCATATCGAGGTCCGGAGGCTTTCAGGACCCGAGCATGGCGTGGTTCTTGGTCGTCCCGCTGGCGGCCGCCTTCCTGGTCGATTTGACCGCAATGATGGTGTTTCTGGGGCTGGTGCTCGCCGCCACGGTGGTGTTCTGGCTTCAGCCACCGGGGGCGCTGCCCAATCTGGTGCCGCCCGAGATGCGCTCCATTCACGGTCTGCTCAACCACCTGGCCGCGCTTGTTTCGCTAGGGGTGATGACGACGTTCTTCGTTCAGGCGCAGCGTCGCGCACAGCGGCTCTTGCGAACGTCCAACCGGGCGCTCGAGGAAGAGGTCGTAGCCCACAGCAAGACAGCGCAGGCGCTCGGAGCAAGAGAGGCCGAGTTTCGTGATCTGGTGCAAAACAGCGCCGACCTGATCTGGACCCACGATCTCGACGGCAGGGTTCTCGGCGCCAACGAGGCTTTCAGCAGGGCGCTCGGAGCGCCCGAGAACGAACTGGTGGGCTCGTCATTCGAATCCCACCTAAGCCCGGAATCGTCGGGCAAGTGGCAACAGTATTTGGACGTCATTCTCGACACCGGCACCTATCGTGGCCTGATGGATCTCGCTGGGCGGGGTGGTGAGGTCAAGACGCTCGAGTTCCACAACACGCTGCGCGACGACGGCAACGGTCCGGCGATCGTTCGCGGACTCGCCCGCGACGTCACGCAGCAAGTCGAAGGGCAACGAGCCCTCGAAGCGCGAGTCGATCAGGAGCAGCTGATGGTGGCGATCTCGACGCGCTTGATCGACACCAGCGCGGACCAGGTAGGTCCTGCGATCCAGACGGCTCTTGGAGAGATCGGCGAGTTTCTGGAGTGCGATCGAAGCAGTTTTTTTCTCTTGCAGCCGCGCGATCGACAATTCGAGCGGCTGTGCCGATGGTCGCGCACCGGCGATACCCCCGAGGACGGTGGGAGATCGGCGCGGATCCCGGGTCTGCGCGCACGACTGGAGCAGTTCGAGACGGTTACGGCCTCCAGCCTGGCGAACTTGGATGAGGCGGCACGAGCCGAGCTGGCCGCTTTGCTCGGGGTCGAGGTCCGATCGGCAGCGGTCGTTCCGGTCTTCGGGCGGAAGGGCCTCCTCGGCCTTCTGACTCTCGAGATGGTGAGCGGCGAGCGGCTCTGGCTGCGCGAGCACCAGGCTCTCGCCCACATCGCGGGCAGTATCTTCGGCAACGCGATCACCCGGGCACGCGACGAACAGAGAAACCTGCAGCTCCAGGATGAGATCCAGCAGGCCCGCAAGATGGAAAGCCTGGGTCTGATCGCGGGCGGCATCGCCCACGACTTCAACAACCTTCTGATGATCGTACTCGGCAACACTTCCCTGGCCCTGTCGCAGGTGAACGAAGGCAGTGGTGCGCAGGAAGCGCTGCACGCCATCGACTCGTCGGCGCGACGAGCCGCAAAACTGACCGCTCAAATGCTCGCCTATGCCGGGGGCGGCGCCATGCATCGGCGGGCCACTCAACTGGGCGAGGTCGTCGAATCGGAGCTGAGGCAACTGAGCGATGGCGGCGAGGATCAGGTCGAGTGGCGCATCGCGGTCGAGCCCGGGCAGCCGGCGGTCTTTGCCGACGAGGCCCTCATCCGTCAAGTGCTGCGAGCGATCGTCGAGAACGCCCGGGAGGCTATTGGCGACGACGTTGGCGTGATCCAGGTCACCACCCGACAGGTGACCCTGGAGGAGTCGTCGGAGCCGGGCGGCTACCGACCGCTTCAACAGAAAGCCGCTCCTGGCGCCTACGGAGTGCTCGAGGTGCGCGATTCCGGGCCGGGTGTCGAGCCCGGCGCTCTGCAGAAGATCTTCGATCCGTTCTTCTCGACCAAATTCGCCGGGCGCGGTCTCGGCCTCGCCGCGGTGCTGGGAGTGGTGCGCGAGCACGACGGGGTGATCGAGGTCGAGTCGGACTCGGCGGGGCTCACCTTGCGCATCTTCATTCCGATCGCCGGCGACCGGGCGGCGGCGGGCTCCAATCAACCCACCGCAAGAGCCACTCGGGTAGCAGCTTCGGATAGCCCCGGGTTCGCGGTGGTGGTCGTCGATGCCGACCCGGCCGTGCAAGCTGCGGTGAGCGGTCTCCTGGCCAGCAGAGGTTTCGATGCCGTTCGAGCGGAAAGTGCCGGCGAGGCCGCGGAAATTCTGGCGCGCAACGAAATCGGAGTCTGTGCCGTGATCGCCGATCTCGGGGCTTTGGCCGAGAGCCCCGCACTGCGTGCCGTGCGCTGGAAGACCGAGGCGATTCCGTGGATAGTCAGCGCTGACGAGAGCGGGGAGGGCGACTCCGACGGACTCTCCTCGATGAGTCCGTCGGCAATGCTCGCGAAGCCGTTCGAGGGGCGCAAGCTACTTTCTTTGCTGGAGGGTCTTCTGCGAGAATACGGCATCGAGAGTCCGGCGGGGATGCGGCCGAGCTGACCGCCGAGACCGATTATTCTCAGATTCGACCTGCTAGGGGGTTTTCAAGATGGGTATGCTCGACGCCAATCACTGTCGCTCGGGAACCAAGCTGCTCTTGGATGGAGAACTCTACTCGGTTGTCGAAAGACGCCACCACAAACCGGGCAAAGGCGGCGCCTTCGTTCGGTTCAAGCTCAAGGGGATCGTCACCGGCAAGGTCATCGATCACACCGTTCGTGCCGGCTCGAAGATGGAGACCGCCGACGTGCAAGTGCAGAAGATGCAGTATCTCTATAAGCAGGGGGAAGACTTCGTGTTCATGGACTCGGCGACGTACGAGCAGCACACCGTCCAGGAGGATCTGCTCGGCTACTCGGCGAACTTTCTGGCCGAGAACGCCGAGGTCGAGGTAACCATCTACGAGGGCACGCCGATCGGGGTTCAGCTTCCGGCCAAGATGGTCTTCGAGGTAGTCGAGACGATCGACAATCCGAACATGGGCAACACGGCGACCAACGTGACCAAGGACGCCACCATCGAAACCGGCATGACCGTCCAGGTACCGCCGTTCATCAAGCAGGGCGAGAAGATTCAGATCTCGACCGACGACGGCAGCTACGTCCAGCGAGCGACCTAGTATGTCGAGGAGGCGCAACGTAGAGATCGGCGACGAGGGCCGGCCAGGTAGTATCGTTTTGGGTGTTACAGGCCACTAGCCGCGCATCGCTGCGAGGACGACTCCCGGCAGCCTGGCCGGGCTGGGGTCGGCTTCGAGCTCGACCAGGCGCCGGCCGACCGCATGCGCGTTTTCGTGGGTCACGAACCAGGCGGGCTTCGGGAAGACCCGGAACGGTCCCTCGACGACACTCTTTTCCGGCCGATTGAAAAGAAAGGTGTTGTGGACCGCGCCGATGCCGCTTTGGATGTCGTCCAGCGTATGGCCAGGGAAGGCGCCCCAGGGCGTCGATCCGAAGGCATAGGCCATCGCCGGCCACTGGTTGATTCCGACCGCTCCGTAGCGCAGGTCCGCCACCGCTCGAGCGATCTCGCCGCGCAACTTCCGTCGAGCACGGGGGTCGACGATCAGACCGGCGTTCAAGGTGCCGTAGAGTCGCTCGTTGACGAAGTGGACCGCGTTGCCTACGAACTCGGCTGCGGACTCGCCGGCGATCGAGGTCTCGCAGGTAACCGCGCAGAACGACTCTTCCCGAAACGCGAGCGCTTCGCTGTCGGGGTCGAGCGCCGGGATTAGCACCGGAGCCAGAGTGCCATCCCGGTTCGAGCCGATGAGCTCGGCATTCGGATGGGCCTCGACGAATCTGGCGTGCCGGTCGGCGGCGCCGGGATAGTAGGCCGGCCGGGTCGGCAATTCCCGGAGCACATCCCGAAGCTCGTTCAAAAGAGCGTCACGCTGGTCCCATTCCCGGTGGGTCACGATCACTTTGGTCGCGTTACAGTTGAAGCCGCAGTTCTGGGTCATCTGGGTGGCCAGGTTTTCCGCCTGAAACCGCAGCTCGGCTCGGCTCCACTTTCCGGGCGCGACAATGATCGGACTGACGTTGCCGAGCTCACTTGTGATCGGTTTGGTCAAGAGCGGAGTGCCGGCGGCCTTGCGCCTTCGGCCTTCTTCGCCCGTGCCCCAGACAATCAGGTCGTGAGTTCGGGCGCTGCCGGTGATATGGATCTCGTCGATGCCTCGATGGCGACAGAGATACGAGCCGACCTCGCCGTCTCCGCTGACGATGCGGACGAACCCGTCGCGAATCAACTCGCCGAAGGCGTCTTCCAGAAACGGCGCGAGATAGTCGTTGACCGGATTGAGCTTCAAGACCGCCACACGCCCCTCGAAAAACAACTTGTGGACCATGTCCAGCGGGGCGATGCTGGGGACGTTGCCGGCGCCCAGGACCAGCGCCACTCCCGGGCTGGTCTCGGCCGCCGTGTAGACGCCGCCGATGTGGTCGGCCAGGTTGCGCGGCGTGACGTCGGCTTGCATCCAGACCTCGGCCTTGAATCCCGAATAGAGCAGCCGGTCGTAGTTTGAAAGAGGAAACACCTGAACCACCGCGCGTCCGTCGTCGCCGGAGCGAATCCGGCTCGGGTCGATGCGCACCGTACCGTGCCTTCGCAGATCCTCGAGGCTGCCGATCAGGAGGCGCAACAAGCGCACGACGATGTAAGGGCCGCCGATCCAGTCCTCGCCGGCGACCGGCGAATCCGATTTCACTCCCTTGGCTTCGCAGGCGGCCTCGACCTGGCCGGCCGCGGTCCGAACCGTGCCGGTCAATAGGTTGCGGGCGTACTCGATCTTGCGCGCAATCGGCAGCTCGAGCCAACGTTGTTTGCTCGCGTTGAGCTCGCCGACGGCCTGTTCGAGCGCGATCGCCCAAGGGGGAGTCGAAGTCGGTTGCGTCTCGAGCATCGTCACGTCCTCCACCCGAGAGTGTACCGCCGCCGGCGTCCGCCGGTTTCGCCGCCTTGCGGACGAGGCGGGGGCTGGCTGCCGTTAGGCAACCAGCGGGGGAAGTGGGATGAGGCTGGGAAAAGGCTGGGCGTTTAAGCCCGGAGTACCGGGCTTGGCTTGAGTGTGAAGGTCGAGTTCCGGCGTTGCGTCATGTGAGCTTCGGTCGGTCCTCGTGTTCTCCTTACTCGTACTCATTACAGCAAGTTCTGTGCCATCGACGGTGAATGGCCTTCTCGAAGAGCCTGGAAACCGCCGGTGCCAAGCCTGGGGGGGGCTTTCCGGTCGGTCTAAGCTCTGGCGGCGTGGGGAGTTGCGGCTCAGGAGGGTCGCGGCCGTCCAAAAATTTGACCTGGATCGATCCAAGATTTGCAAAAAGTGTCGTCTGGTCCGCCGCGCTTCGGTTGCTGACAGTCGCCGCCGTGGAGAACATCACTTTTCTCTGGATCCGGAGTCTGGTTTCATGTCGGCGGCGGAGCCGACTCGTCCGGAGGGGCGAACGCTCGACGGCGAAACGCGACCCTGGAAGCGTCCCAGCGTCGGCCGCCGGAAGACGGGACCCGGCGGCGAAACCTTCATCGGAGCCTCGAGCGGAGTCTTCGGCGCACTCCCTCCTGCCCTTTTTCCCGGGCCTGCTGGCGGCCGTCGCCGCGCTCTGGCTGGACGAGCGTCGCCGGGCGTCTTGAGGGGATCCGCGGGCCCTATTGCCTGTTGACTTAGCCGGTCTCGCGGCACAAGATCTAGCGGCGTGGTGGGATCTCCTTCCGCCTTGTGCATCGACCACAAAAGAACTGGCGCATGAAGCGCCTGGGAGTAAAGACGATGAGTTTTCTACAACGTGTACGGCTTCGAGATGTCGCGCTGGCGATCGTCTTGTTACCCTTGGTTTTTTCCGCTGCTCCGGGTCGTTCTCAGGAGAACATGTGCCAGGGCGGCGATCGGGTGGTTCCGGTTTCGGCATTCGGCAGTCCGCGGACGACCTTCTCCAAGGAGCCGGCGGCCACCGAAGCGGATCTTCAGAGGCTGTTCGTGAAATACGAGAGTGATCTGCGCAAGGTGCTCGAAATCGCCGGGTGGGATGGAAATCCGGAGGATCTGTTCGACGCGGTACGCGCAGGTGGAGCCGTCGAGCGCTCGATGCCCAATGGCACCGACTTCGAGTGGATGGCTTTTCGCAAGCGCGGTCAACCTGCTTGCGTCAAGAACGTGATCTGGAAAGGCGCTGCGCCTTTCCCGGCCTGGAGCGTCGCCTTCGAGTCCAACGGCTACAACTACGAGCTGATGGTCCCCAAGACCTGCCTGAATCTCTCGATCGTGCGCGGTACGACCCGTCTGGTGCCGCCGCCGACCTGTGAGCTGTCGGCGAGCTACGATGCCGGAACCGACAAGATCACCGTTCGGGGCTCGACCAGCGGCGCGGAGATCTCGATCTCCTCGGTCCGCGAGCCGAGCGGTAGCGGCGACGTGGCGAATCTAAAGAGCGTCGGTAGCGGAGCCTGGAGCTATCAACCGACCGCCGACGGCCGCTACTCGTTCACCGCCAACGCGCGGCACGCAGTGGGGAGCCAGAACACCGATTGCAGCGCGAGCGTTGACGTCGCGCGGCGCAAGCCGAAATTCGACTGTGCTGCCGTGTACAACCCCGAGACCGGGAGGATCGACCTCGACTGCACCAAGAGCGTCGGCGATGTCGAGATCACCGGCATCACCCTTCCCGATGGTGGAGCGGGCGACGTGTCCGCGTTGGTTGCGGCTGGACCGCATCGGTGGACCTTCGATCCGGCCGAGACCCTGCCCTTGAAGCCGGGTGACTACGACTACTTGTTCTCGGGCGTCGCCCGACTCAACGGGTTCGAGGACGCCGGTTCGGCGAGCGCGACCGTCAACGTTGCGCCGCGCGGGGGTGCGTGGGTCTTCCGTTTCTTCGGAGCGGCAGCAGATTCCTCCGGCGACAGCGTGATGACCGGGCCGGTTCGCCAGGATCCCAGCGACCTTCTGTCGCCCTTCGTGACCACGAAGCGGATGATTGGCGACGGCGACGGCTTCGGTTTGGGCCTCGAGAGGTTGATCGGCGAGCGCTACGGCGTGGAGCTCGACGCGGTCTTTCTCGATCTCGACGGGAACCGGGTCCTCGACGTCGGTGAAGATTGGACGATGTCGAACCCCGGCGTCGGCCTGGACGCGATCAGCCTGGGCTTCAACGTGCATCTGACGCCTGACAAGAAGCACGACATTTTCGTCGGTCCCTTCATCAGCAACGTGAGCTACAGCGCTGGTGCCTTCAACGCGACCGAGCCGGGTTTCGGCAGCGAAACCGGCTTCGGGGCCAAGCTCGGCGCTGATTTCTACTTCGGTTGGAGCAGCCCCTGGGCGCTCTCGACCTCGATTCGGTATCTGGCGGCCAGTGCCGGTGACGGCGGTAACGAGTTCGATATCGACCCGCTGATCGGCACGATCGGCCTGGGCTATCGTTTCTAGCTCGGCCCAGCGCTCAGTACAGTGAGTCTCGCCCCTTCGCCGGTCTCCGGCGGAGGGGCTCTTTCGTGCGGGGAGTAGGACTTGACATGAAAACTACTCTGGTAGTACTATGGCGGTCGTTATGAAACGGAGGACGCCATGAGTCGTACGTACCAACTGGGAGACCTGCAGCTGGCGATCATGCGGGTCCTGTGGTCGCGGGGGGAGGCGAGCGCCTCCGACGTGCACCGCGCGCTCCTCGAGGAACGGGGCCTGGCGCCGACGACCATCGCCACGATGCTGCGAAAAATGGAAGATCGAGGCTTGGTCGCTCACCGAACCGACGGGCGCAAGTTCATCTACCGGCCCGAAGTTACGGAAGAGAACGTCCGCAGCTCGATGGTCGATCAGCTGTCCGAGCGGTTGTTTCGCGGCAACGTCGCCGCCTTTGCCAGCTATCTGATCGCGGAGCACGATATCGATTCGGAAGAGTTGAACGAGCTGAGAGAGCTCGTCGCCGAGAAGACTCGAACCGATCCCGAAGGGAGCTAGCGAATGCTCGAGATCGTATCTGCCTGGCTGTTGACCTACTGGATCCACAGCACCATAGCGCTCGGCATCATGTGGCTGGTCTCCTCCAGGCTTCGGGAGCGTCACCTGGCGGTCGAGGAAGCCGGCTGGAGGGCCGCGCTCTTTCTCACCCTCCTGACAGCTACTCTCCAGCTCGGTTTGACTCATCTGGTGGACTGGCGTCCGCTTGCCGGTTCCGTGAAGGTGCCGAGTGTGACCGCTCAGGTGACCGGGCAAGGCACATTCGGGGAGTCGGCGACGGGTTCATCGAACGGGTCCGCGTCCGATCCGCGAGCTACCAGCGATCCTTTGAATGAGAGGAGCCGAGCCGGCAGCGGCTCCACTCGCGAGACCTCGGGTGCCTTCGGTGGGGTCGAGTCCGACGCGGACGAGGCGCCCGCGCTCGGCGTCGATCCGGTGAGGCTCCTTCTAGGTCTCTGGCTGCTCGTGACCGCAGCTCTGCTGTTGCGGCTCGTGATTTCATGCGGGCTTCTCGCCCGGACTCTCAAGCGGCGGACCCTTGTGTCCGAGGGGCGGCACGCCGATCTCCTCGCCCGCCTCTGCGCCAGGGCGCTGGTCACGCGATCCGTGGCGCTTTCGGTTTGTCGCGCCTTGCTGGTTCCGTTGGCGCTCGGGTTACGCCGGTGGGAGGTCTGCCTTCCCAGCAAGGTCGCGGACGAGTTCGAGCCGGAAGAGCAAGAGACGGTGCTCGCTCACGAGTTGGCTCACCTGATTCGACGAGACACGATCTGGCAGCTCGCATCCCGAGCGGTGACGTCCGTTCTGTTCCTGCAGCCGCTCAACTTCGTGGCTGTCTCCAGGCTTCAGACATTGGCCGAGTTGCGATGTGACGACTGGGCGGTGGAAAGGACCGGCAGGCCGGTGACGCTCGCCAAGTGCCTGACCCGGGTCGCCTCGTGGCGGTCCGAGTCTTGGGGCCGCCTGCCGGTGCCGGCCATGGCTAGCGCCAATCGCTCGCGCTTCGGCCGGCGGGTTCGCCGGTTGCTGTCCAGGAGCTACCCGCAGCCCCAGTCGGGTGTCCCGAGATGGCTCAATCTGGCCGTCGTGCCCCTGGTTCTTTCCTTCGTTGCGGCGGCGCCCGGAGTGGTCAGGCACCCCGACGCACCGGCGGCACCGGTCGCGCCCGTCGCGCCGGTCGGTTCAGTCCGGCCGGCCG
>CALZIK010000183.1 GCA_945787635.1 Thermoanaerobaculia bacterium
CGAGGCCGGGGCGGAGGCGAGCGGCGCGAGTTGGCTCGACCTGCCACGCGGCGTCGCTTGGACGCTAGCCCGCGCGGGCTATCAAGCTCGCGCCATCGAGGTCGTCTTTGGCGGCGACCTTCCGATCGGGGCGGGCGTCAGCTCCTCTGCGGCGGTCGAGGTCGCCTTTCTCATGGCCTGGGAGGCCGCTGGCGGCTTCGACCTCACCGGGAGCGGGCGCGCCCGGCTCGGGCGGCGAGTGGAAAACGATTACCTCGGTGTGCAATCCGGGATCATGGATCAGTTCGCGTCGATTCACGGTCGCGCCGGACACCTCCTTCTGCTCGACTGCCGCGACCTCAGCTTCGAGCATGTTCCGCTGCCGGACTACGTCGCGATCGTGATCGCCGACAGTGGTATCCGCCGATCGCTCGCGGACTCCGATTACAACAACCGGCCGGAAGAATGCCGCCAGGCGGTCGAGCGGCTGCGCAAAGCCCTGCCCGGAATCGCAACGCTGCGTGACGTCAGCGAGGAGGCCCTCGAGGCCAATCGAGAGCTTCTTACCCGGCCCCTTCACAAGCGGGCGTTGCACGCGGTCCGCGAATGCCGGAGGGTGCTCGATGGAGCACGTGCGCTGCGCGGCGGCAACACGACCCGATTCGGCGAGCTCATGCGGGAGTCGCACGAAAGCTCTCGGGATCTGTATGAGATCTCGATCCCCGAGCTCGACTCGCTGGCGTACTCGGCCTGGTCCTCGGAAGGGTGCTTCGGCGCACGTCTCAGTGGAGCCGGCTTCGGCGGCTGCGTCACCGCGCTGGTCGAAGCCGACGCGGCCGACGCCGTGCAGGAGAGGCTCGGCCGGGACTTCGAACGCGCTTTCGGTCGTCCGTGCGCCACCTTCACAGCCTGTTTCGAGGCCGGCGCCGCCCTCGAGCCCTTCGATCCAAAATCCTGGTAAGAGAACCCGATCTTCAGGTTTTTGGGTCGAGGCCGCTGCGGCGCGCCCAGTATCCGTTGGCGGCGGCATACCCTGCTGGGTGCCCGACGTCGAACAGGGGCAGGGGCAGAACGCAACCCACGGCTCCCCGGTCCTTGATGATCTCCTGGTACACGGGCACCTCGTCGAGCTCTCTCTGAGAGCCGTTGCCTGCCGAGCCGCTCCGAAACGGCTCCATATACTCGAACACCTGCGACCGGCAGACGTAGCGCCCGCAAGTTCGGACCACCGTTTCGCCTTCTTTGATCGCGAGCCGCCCGGGAAGCTTGTCTCGGAGCTTGCGGATCGCGAGCCGCCCCGGTTCGGTTGTCTCGAAGTCGATTACGCCGCAGTTGCCGAACTGCCGGTCGTGGGAGCTGTCGAGCTCGAGGACCCCGATCACGTCCATGCCGCTCGCGGCGTGGAGCTCTAGCATGCGACCGAGGTCATGCTCCGGCGCGAGCAGCACATTGTCGGGGAGAAGGAGCGCGAACGGCTCCCCGGCGGCAAACTCCCGGCACTCCCACATCGCATCGGCGAGACCTCGCTGCACCTCCTGCGTCACATAGTGAAACCGCACGCCGAGCTGCGTATCGAGACCGCCGTCGGCCAGGTACTCGAAGATCAACCCCTTCTCCGGACTCAGCACCACCGCGATCTCGGTGAGCCCCGCCGCGGCCGCCTCTTCGATCACCCACTGAATCGCGGGCTTGCTCCCGATCGGCAAGAGCTCCTTCGGCACCACCCGAGACACCGGCTCCATGCGGGTGCCCTTGCCGGCCGCGGGGATGATCGCTTTTCGAACCGTGCTCACGTGCGGAGGATACTGCGAGTGGAGGTTGTAGCGGCGAATCTCCCCGACGGCCCGGCGGGTGCTTCCTTTCGTGCGCACGGAGAGGCTTCACTCCAGGAGGCGCACACCCGGCCGGCTGCGTCCACGTCCCCTCCTGGATGCGTTTGGTAGCCTCTCACCATGCCGCGCCCAGAGGCCCGTTTCGAATCCGTCGAAGCCGCCGGCGAAAAGCTGGCGAGCCTCGACTACATCGCCGACGACGGGCTCGCTACCGGTCTTTTTCTCGCGGTCGAGATGGGCAAGCCCCTGTTTCTCGAAGGCGAACCCGGCGTCGGCAAGACCGAAGTCGCCAAGGTCCTCGCGCGGGCTTTCGACACGCCCCTCATCCGACTGCAATGCTACGAGGGGCTCGACATCAACCACGCGGTCTACGAGTGGAACTATCCCCGTCAGCTCCTCGCAATCCAGGCGCGTTCCACCGGCTCGCAGGGCGGGTCGCGGACCGGTTCGGACAACCCCACCCAAGACATCTTCACCGAAGAGTTTCTCCTCAAGCGCCCCCTGCTCCAGGCGATCGATCGCAGCCACGACAGCGCTCCGATCCTCTTGATCGATGAGCTGGACAGGGCCGACGAGGAGTTCGAGAGCTTCCTGCTCGAGCTCTTGTCCGACTTCCAGGTGACCATTCCGGAGATCGGCACTCTTCAGGCCGAGCACCGTCCGATCATCATCATCACGTCGAACCGTACGCGCGAGATACACGACGCGCTCAAGCGCCGCTGCGTCTATCACTGGATCGACTACCCGTCGATTGAAAAGGAGCTCGAGATCGTCAGGCGCAAGGTTCCCGGTCTCGAGGACGAGCTGAGCCGCGAGATCGTCGCGTTCGTGCAACGGCTCCGTGACCAGGACCTGTACAAGCTCCCCGGCGTCGCCGAGACGCTCGACTGGGCGGCGGCTCTCGGGCATCTCGATGCGGTTCGGCTGGATCCCGAGGTCGTGGTTTCGACGCTCGGGCTCTTGCTCAAATACCAGGACGACGTCGACAAGCTCAAGGTCGAGGCGCCGAGCATTCTCAAGGAAGCGATTGGCTAGCCCGTTTCTCGCGAACCTCCTTCTCTTCGGTCGAACCCTGCGGCGAGCCGGATTCCCGGTGTCACACAGCCAGACGCTGGATCTCGCCCGCGCTCTCGAGCTGGTCGACATCGGCGACCGCGAGCAGGTGTTTCACGCGGCGCGCGGATTCCTGGTCAGCCGTCGGGAGGAGCTGGCGCTGTTTGCGCTGCTTTTCGATCGTTTCTGGCGCAAGCACTCGATCGGCGACTCCGCACCAGGCCGCAAGGCGCCGCCGGCACCCCGGCACGATCCCGAGGCCATTCAGCGTTTCCGTGACGTGAGCTACCTGTCGGCCCGGGCGGGCGCCGGGGACACCGAGATCGAGCTTCGCGATCGCTCGCAGACCTACAGCGACGACGAGGTCTTCCAGCACAAGGACTTCTCGCGGATGTCGGCCGAGGAGCTGGCAGAGCTTCGCCGGTTGATCCTCGAGATGCGCTGGCGCGCGAGCCTGCGCCGAACTCGGCGCTGGTCGGAGGACCGTGGCGGCTCGCGGGTGTATCTGCGTCGCATGCTTCGGGACGCCGCCAAACACGGGGGCGCTCCGCTTCATCTCGCGCGGCGCAGCCCGAAGACGAAACGACGTCCGGTCGTTCTGCTCGCCGATGTCAGCGGCTCGATGGAGAAGTACGCGCGCATCATCCTGCAGTTCTTCTACGGCGCTCTCCACGGCCTCGGCGCCGGCGATGTCGAGTGCTTCGTCTTCGGCACGCGGCTCACTCGGATCACCTCTTCGCTGCGAATTCGCAATGTCGATCGAGCACTCGAGGACGCGGCCGGCGAGATTTTGGACTGGTCGGGCGGGACGCGCATCGGCGAGAGCCTCGGCATCTTCAACCGCCACTGGGCGCGGAGGGTCTTGCGGCGGGGTGCAGTGGTGGTGATCGTCAGCGACGGCTGGGAGCGGGGCGATGTCGCCGACCTGGGTCGCGAGATCCGCCACCTTCACCATCGCTGTCACCGCCTGATCTGGCTCAATCCCCACGTCGGCCGGCCGGGCTACGAGCCCCTGGTCGAGGGGATGGTCGCCGCCCTGCCGTACATCGACGATTTCCTGCCGATCCACAACCTGCAGTCCTTGCGCGCCCTGGCCGACGCCCTGGCGTCGCTGCCGTCGCGCAAGTCGATTCGCCGCTTGCCGGCAGCTCGCTGAGCCGCCTCTCTGTTTCGCCACCGCGGACCTTGCGCGGATATGGTATTTTTCCCCTCTGTTGTCGCAAAGCAAGCGCTTCTAGTTGTTTCGGGTGCCCGGCACCGCCGGTAAGGAGGAACCCCGTTCGTGAAGGTATCCGGCGAGTACACGTTTGACGTCGCCCCCGAGGACGTCTGGAAAGGGTTGATGGACCCCGACGTCCTGGCGGCCACCATGCCCGGCTGCGAAAAGCTCGAGCTCGTGGGCGAGAACCAGTACGAGGGCGAGCTCAACATCAAGGTCGGGCCGGTGCAGGGGAAGTTCACCGGCCGGATCGAGCTCGAGAACATCAACCCGCCCTCGAGCTACGACATGAAGGTGGACGGCCAGGGCGCCCAGGGCTTTGTCAAGGCCACCGCCCATGTGGCCATCGCTCCGAACGAGGGCAAGACCCACATGACCTACGAGGGAGACGCCCAGATCGGCGGCCGGATCGCAAGCGTCGGCCAGCGGCTCCTCGACAGCTCGGCCAAGGCGATCATCAAGCAGAGCCTGGCGGGCTTGAACGGCGTGTTGAGCGCCCCGGCCGAAGACGCGACCGCTTCGGAGGGAGCCGCCGCCGCTCTCGCGCCGGGCTCGGCGGCGCCCTCGCAGACCGAGTTCGCGGCCAAGGTCGCCAAGGAGGTGGCCAAGGACCTGGTACCCAAGCCGGTCTGGATCACGATTCTGGCTCTGCTGGTCCTCCTGGCCCTCTATTTCCTATTGCGCTGAACCCACCCAGCAAGGAGGTGTTGCATGATTCCAGGCTCGTTCGACTACCACGCTCCGACGTCGCTCGACGACGCCCTGGCGCTTCTCACCGAGCACGGCGGCGACGCCAAGATCCTGGCCGGCGGTCACAGCCTGATTCCGGCGATGCGGTTTCGCCTCGCCGTGCCGGAAGTTCTAGTGGATATCGGTCGCATCCCGGATCTCGAGTACATCCGCGAAGAAGACGGCCATCTGGCCGTCGGTGGGATGACCCGGGAGGTCGCGCTCGAGGATTCAGATCTGGTGAACGCGAAGTATCCCCTTCTGGCCGACACCGCTCGGGTGATCGCCGATCCCCTGGTGCGCAATCTCGCGACCGTCGGAGGCAATCTCGCCCACGCCGACCCGGCCAATGACCACCCGGCGACGATGCTCGCCTACGGCGCCTCGGTCGTCGCTCGCGGCCCCAACGGCTCGCGCACCATCGCGATCGACGACTTCTTCGTCGATCTCTTCGAGAGCGCTCTCGAGAGCAACGAGATTCTGACCGAGATCCGGATTCCGACGCCGCCGGCGCACGGCGGTGGCGCCTACCTCAAGATGGAGAGAAAGGTCGGCGACTACGCGGTCTCGGCGGTGGCGGTGCAGCTCGTCCTCGACGGCGGCACGGTGAGCTCGGCCCGGATCGGCCTGACCAACGTCAACCCGGTGCCGATGCGCGCGAAAAACGCCGAGGCCGAGCTCGTCGGCAAGGCGGCGACCGACGATGTCCTGGAGGCGGCGGGCCGGGCGGCGGCCGGAGAGTGCGACCCGTCGGGGGATCTTCGCGGGAGTGCCGAATACAAGCGGGACGTCACGCGGATCCTGACCAAGCGCGCGATCCGGAAGGCCGTCGAGCGCGCGAAAGGAGGCAACTGATGAGCCGGCACACGATCAAACTCACCGTCAATGGCGAGGCGGTCGAAAAGGAGGTCGAGAGCCGCCTGCTCCTGGTGCATTTCGTGCGCGAAGTGCTCGACCTGACCGGCACGCATATCGGCTGCGACACCACCAGCTGTGGCGCCTGCACGGTGCTCCTCGACGGCCGCGCGGTCAAGAGTTGTACCGTGTTCGCCGCCCAGGCCGACGGCCGCTCGGTCGAGACGATCGAGGCCTTGGCCGCGGACGGCACGCTTCATCCGCTGCAGGAGGGCTTCTGGGAGAAGCACGGCCTGCAGTGCGGCTACTGCACTCCGGGCATGATCCTGAGCGCCAAGCATCTGCTCGAGAAGAATCCCGACCCTACAGAGGAGGAGATTCGCTGGGGGATCTCGGGCAATCTCTGCCGCTGCACCGGCTACAACAAGATCGTCGAGGCGATCCGCTACGCGGCCGACAAACAGCGTGAATCCACCGAGGAGGTGAGCGCATGACCCATCTGGACGACCGGACCGAGCCCCACAGCCCGCTCCCCGAGGGAGCTTCCGCGCAGGTCGCCACCACCGACGAGATCAGAATACGCACGCCGGAGAAGGTCTGCGGCATGGGCCACCCGATGAAGCGCAAGGAAGATCCGCGTTTCATTCAGGGCAAAGGCAGGTACGTCGATGACGTCAAGCTCCCCGGCATGCTCTACATGGACATCGTGCGCAGCCCCTACGCCCACGCCAAGATCAAGAAGATCGACGCCAGCGCGGCTCTGGCAATGGATGGCGTTCTCGCGGTGATCACCGGCGAAGATCTCAAAGCCGCCGGCGACCTCCATTGGATGCCGACCCTGATGTCGGACACCCAGATGGTGCTGCCGATCGAGAAGGTCGCCTACTACGCGCAGGAGATCTGCGCCGTCGTCGCCACCGAGCGCTACATCGCCGCCGACGCGATCGAGAAGGTGGTCGTGGACTACGAACCGCTCGAGGCGGTGGTCGACCCGCACCTGGCGCTCGAAGACAAGGTGATCGTTCGGGACGACAAGGAGAAGAAGACCAATCACATCTGGCACTGGGAGGCCGGCGACAAGGCGGCGACCGACAGAGTCTTCGCAGAAGCCGCGCACGTGATCGAGCAGACCATGCACATCCCGCGCATCCACGTCTCCTCGATCGAAACCTGCGGCATGGTGGCCAACTACAGCAAGGTCACCGAGCAGATGCAGATCTACATGACCTCACAGGCGCCGCACGCCCACCGCACGGTGTTTGCCCTGGTCAGCGGCCTGCCCGAGCAGAAGATCCAGATCATCTCGCCCGACATCGGCGGCGGTTTCGGCGGCAAGGTGCCGGTCTATCCGGGCTACGTGTGCTGCGCGGTCGCGAGCCTGGTGACCGGCAAGCCGGTCAAGTGGATCGAGGACCGGAGCGAAAATCTCCAGGCCGACAGCTTCGCTCGCGACTACCACATCACCGCCGAGATGGCGGCCGACGCCAACGGCAAGATCACCGGCCTCAGGGTCAAGACGCTGGCCGACTGCGGCGCCGCCGACGCCGCGGCGAATCCGTCCAAGTTCCCCGCGGGCCTGTATTCGATCTGCACCGGCTCCTACGACATGAAGGCCGCCCACATCGCGGTCGACGGCGTCTACACCAACAAGCCGCCCGGCGGCGTCGCCTACCGCTGCTCGTTTCGGGTGACCGAGGCGGTCCACATGATCGAGCGCATGACCGACATCATGGCGCACGATCTGGGCGAGGATCCGGCCGACTTCCGGCTCAAGAACTTCATCCGGCCCGATCAGTTCCCGTACAAGTCGCCGACCGGCTGGGAATACGACAGCGGCAACTACAAGGCCGCCCTCGACGAGGCGATGAAGCTCATCGACTATCGCGCACTGCGCGAGGAACAGGCCGCCAAGCGCGAGCGCGGCGAGCTCATGGGCATCGGCATCTCGAGCTTCACCGAGGTCGTGGGCGCCGGGCCGTCGCGCGACTTCGACATCCTGGGGATCAAGATGTTCGATTCGGCCGAGATCCGGATCCATCCCACGGGCAAGGCGATCGCGCGCTTCGGAACCAAGTCCCAGGGCCAGGGACACGAGACGACCTACGCGCAGATCGTCGCCGAGGAGCTCGGTCTCCCGGCCGCCGACGTCCAGGTCGAGGAGGGTGACACCGACACTGCGCCCTACGGCCTCGGCACCTACGCCAGCCGCTCTACGCCGACCGCCGGTGCCGCCGGGGCGATGGCTGCGCGCAAGATCAAGGCCAAGGCCAAGAAGATCGCCGCCCACCTTCTCGAGGTCGGCGAGGAAGATCTCGAGTGGAACGTGGACAAGTTCCAGGTCAAGGGATCTCCGGACCAGGCCAAAACGATTCAGGAGATCGCCTTTGCCGCGTACACCAACCATCCTCAGGGTATGGAGGCGGGTCTCGAAGCCACCGACTACTACGATCCGCCGAACCTCACCTTTCCGTTCGGAAGCTACATCTGCGTCGTCGACATCGACTCGGGCACCGGCGAGGTGCATGTGCGTCGTTTCGTGGCGGTGGACGACTGCGGCAACATCATCAACCCGCTGATCGTTGAAGGCCAGATCCACGGCGGGCTCACCCAGGGCCTGGCGCCGGCGCTCTTTGAAGAGATCGTCTACGACGAGAACGGCCAAAACCTCACCGGTACCCTGGCCGACTACCTGGTGCCGACGGCGGTGGAGTCGCCCAAGTGGGAGACTGGGCGGACCATTACGCCGTCGCCGCATCACCCCCTGGGCGCGAAGGGCGTCGGCGAGTCGCCGACCGTGGGCGCTCCGCCCGCCATCGTCAACGCGGTGGTGGACGCCATGTGGCACCTGGGCGTTCGCCACGTCGAGATTCCGATGACGCCGCAGAGGATCTGGGCGCAACTTCGGGAGCATGGCGTCACGGATTGAGTTCTTCGCCCGAGCTCGGGAGCTCGAACGCCTGCGCAGGCCCTTCGCGACGGCGACGGTGGTGCGCGTCGAACGGCCGACGTCGGGTCGGCCGGGCGACAAGGCGATCGTCACCCTCGAGGGCGAGCTCTATGGGTGGGTGGGAGGCAGTTGCGCGCGTCCGACCGTGATCCAGGAGGCCGCTCGAGCGCTACGCGAGGATCGCTGCCGCCTGATCCGTCTCGCGCCGGAGCCCGCGGAGCCTACCGAATCCGATGCCAGCAGCGGGCGCGAAGGCATCACCGATCTGGCCATGACCTGCTTTAGCGGGGGAACCATGGAAATCTTCATCGAGCCCCACCAGCCGCCCTCGAAACTCATCGTCGTGGGCGATCAGCCGGTTGCCCAGGCACTGCTGAAACTCGGCGACGTGCTCGGCTTCGAGGTCGGGGACACGCTGGAAAGCGCCGGCTCTCATCCCCTCGCCTTCGTCGTCATCGCGACCCACGGCGAGGGCGACGAGGTCGCGCTCGAGAGCGCCCTCGAAAAACGGGCGCCCTACGTCGGTCTCGTGGCAAGCCGCAAGCGCGCGGGCTCGATCCGTGAATACCTGAAGGTCCGCGGCCTCGCACAGGACGTATTCGACCGACTCCACGCCCCCGCGGGTCTCGACATCCAGGCGCAGTCGCCCGAAGAAGTGGCCCTGAGCATCCTCGCCGAGATCGTTCAGGTGCGTCGCAACCTCGAGACGGTCGATTGGGAATCGGCCGGCCCGAGTGAAGCGCAACAACCGGCCGAGAGGAAGGCCGGCCTCGATCCGGTGTGCGGGATGTCCGTCCAGAAGGACTCCGCCCGGTACACCCTCGAGCACGCCGGCGCGGTCTACTACTTCTGCTGCGCCGGCTGTCGGGAGAAGTTTGGCGCCGATCCGGCGGCGTATCTGTCCACGTGATCGTGCCGTCAGTTGGCCGAGGTTTCGGCCGGCAGGCGGTTGTCGGCCGGGAAGTCGTCCCACGAGGACTCCGAGCTATACAGCACTAGAGCCCTGCGCTCGCCGATACTGCGGTGCCAGATGGGCAAGAAGGCCTCCAGATCGAGGATCATGTCGTGGATGCCCCCGGCGAGCTTGCCCAGCTCGGCGCCGACGCCGGCATGAACGTGCATCAGGTCGGTTATCGACTGCTCGCGCTGCGCCCACGAGGTGGAGGTCGACGTCTTGATGCGCTCGGAGATGTCTCGTCCCGCCTCGTAAAGAGCGGTCAGCCGGTTGAACTTCTCCGGCAACTGTCGAGCGTAGAGATCGAGTAGCTCCATCTCGTCGAATCGAATGCCTCGGAGCGCCAGGATCTCGTTGAGCTTGGTGGTGAGATCGCGCAGGAGCTCGACGAACTCGCACAGGCCCTTCCAGGCGGATTCGGTCGGCAGCATCTCTTCCGTGCGCAGTCTTCTCATGACCGGCAAGATCCTCTCGGTCGACTCGCGCCGAACCTCCCGCACGTAGTCGGACAGGTTGGCGACGCCCCGGTAGAGCCACTCGGCCTCTTCGACGTCGCGGGGAAAGCGCTTGGAAAGGAAGTAGTCTCGGTCGAACTTGCTCCGCGGGTCGGCTTCCATGATCCGGCCGAAGGTATCCTGCAAGAATGCGTGGAGCTTTCCGATCGTTACGCAAAGGAGCTTGCGCATTCCGGTCAAACCGTCATTCGGAAG
Organism: Thermoanaerobaculia bacterium; assembly: GCA_945787635.1. GTDB lineage: Bacteria > Acidobacteriota > Thermoanaerobaculia > Multivoradales > JAHEKO01 > CALZIK01. Next base: position 10,280 of record CALZIK010000183.1, read on the forward strand.
CTGGTGAGAATGTCGTTCGAGAGTACTGAGCGTGGTGCCGGCGAGAACCTCGAACGAGGCCTGGGTCTCGCGCCGCGCCTCTTCCAGTCTCGGGACCACCGACGGCTCATCCAGCAGGGGTCCGAGGTGGTTGCGAATGGCGTCGACCACCTCGAGCACGCGGCGCCAGATCTCCTGCAGGCGGTCGGGAGAGCAATGCAGGATTGCGTAGTTGCTGTCCAGAACCTCGCTCAGCATTCGGGTGCACCCGAGCACCGCCTTGATCCTGGCGTTCTGAATCCGGTTGCGCTCGAGCGCCCATTCGGTAATGGTGACCTCCTCAGGCAATGCAACGGTGCGGCTTCCGACCAAGATCAGCTGTTCTGGGCGTGGCTCTGGCAAGGCGGTGCCCCCTCCTTTTCGTGCCTACTTTAAAGGGGAGGGCCCGACGGTACAGTGGAGCCTTTCACGCAGACGGGCCTGGTCTCGCGACGCCGAATGCCTCGTAATTCCGGCCGATCCACTCGCTGAACCACTCTGGCACCTCGTTCTCGGGGTAAATCGCCTGTACCGGGCAGACGTCCACGCACAGCGCACAGTCGATGCATTCCGAAGGATGAATCAGAAGCGTCTCCCAGTCCTTGCGATCGTAGATGCAGTCCACAGGGCAAACCTCGACGCACGATTTGTCCTTGGTGCCGCGGCAGGGTTCGGTGATGATGAAGGTCATGGGGAGTCGAAAAGCGGTGACAGGATACTCAATTCACGTCTGCGTTGGATTCTCCTTCGCCGCGAGCCCTGAATGAGTAGCCTGTCACCGCATTCCCTGCACTCCGCCGAGTTAGTGGTCGTCACCGGCAAGGGCGGAGTCGGCAAGACCACCGTCGCCGCGGCACTGGCGCTGGTGCTGGCACGCGAGCGAAAGGTCACTCTGCTCGAGGTGGATCCGCGCGAGAGCGCTCACCGGCTCTTCGACGTTCCGCCGTCCGGGGGTGAGCCGGTGCCGGTCGCCAAAGGGCTCGAGCTCCTCCACACCCGGCCGCGACAGGTGGTGGACGAGATCGTGAGCTCCAAGCTCAAGGTCGGCCCGCTGGTGCGCCGGCTCCAGGCGAGCCCGATCTACGACCACTTCGTCGACGGAGCGCCGGGTCTGAAAGAGCTCGCGCTCCTGCGCTTCGCCCATGATCTGGTCCGCGGCTCCAAGGGGAAGCGCCGCACCGACTGCGTGGTGCTCGACTCGCCCGCGACCGGGCACGCGCTCTCGTTGCTTTCGGCTCCGGGCCTGGCGGCCGAAGCGATCGCCTCGGGACCGATCGCGGCTCTTGCCGGCGAAGTGGCAGGCTGGCTCGAGGCCGACTCGACCGGATTCGTTCTGGTGACCCTGGCAGAGGAGCTGCCGGTCACCGAGACGCTCGAGGCCGCCGCAGCGCTCGAGACGCTGCTGGGCAAACCGGCCGCGGCGTGGGTCGCCAACGCCCTCTATCCGGTCGTTCCACCCGGCTATCGCGGCTCCCCCGGCTCCGGAAACCCCGATTCGGTGAGCGAGCTCTGGCTCCAGCGCCGGGCGGTCAACGATCGCGAGCTCGCTCGGCTCGGCCGGTCGGTCGGTCGAGGGCTCGCCGCGTTGCCCTTGCTGCCGATCGGAGAGGGAAGGGCGCTGGTCGAGGCCCTGGCCGAGAGGCTCGCACCCGCGCTCGCGGATGCGATCGGCGGAGGGAGCGGCCGGTGAGCGGTATCGATCCAATACTCCGGGCGCTGCCCGAACGCCTGGTGTTCGTGGGAAGTGGCGGCGTCGGCAAGACCACCCTCGCGGCGGCAATGGCGGCCCGCTACGCCGCGGGTGGGGAGAGAACCCTGGTCATGACCTTCGATCCCTCGCTGCGTTTGAAGGATACCTTGGGAATCGGTGGCGACCGCGCCGATCGAAGCGGGGCAGCCGGCGCGGACGCACGGGACCGGCAGGTAGCGGTGGCGCTACCCGAGGGAGCCCAGGGCGAGCTCTACGCCCATCTTCTCGATGCCCGCCGAACGTTCAACCGCTTGATCGACCGCTACGCGCCGGACGAAGCGACCCGCCAGCGGATTCTGGGCAACCGGTTCTTTCGCCACCTCGCCGGGCAGCTGGCCGGCATCCTCGAGTACATGGCGGTCGAACGGTTGTACGAAGCCGTCGAGTCGAGGAAGTTCGATCGGATCATCCTCGATACTCCGCCCACCCGCGAGGCGCTCGAGTTCCTCGACGCACCCGATCGGATCGTCTCCTTCCTCGACAGTGGAGCCCTGCAGGTGGCGCTCAAGCCCTGGTTCGACGAGCATGGGCACCTCAGGCCGAAGATGTTGCCGGCGGTCGGGCGGCCGCTCGAGGCCTTGCTGGATCGAATGGTCGGGATCGACCTCCTGCGCGACATGGCCGAGTTCTTTCAGGCCTTCGCGCCCCTCTTTGACGGCTTCCGCGAGCGGGCCACGGCCGTCGACGGACTCCTGCGATCGGGCGGAACCGGCTTCGTTCTGGTGACCGCGGCCGCGGAGCGGAACCTGGCCGACACGATGTTCTTCGCGCGCAATCTGACCGCCCGCTCGCACGACCTCGTTGCCGTGGTTGCAAACCGGGTCCATCCCGCCGCCCAAGGTCCGGCGGCTTCCGACGCCGGTCATCGGCCAGAAGCCGCGGGGCTCGAGCTCATGCGATGGCTCGGCGAGCGTGATCAGGCCGGGGTGACCCAGTTGCGGGATCTCCTGCGAGACGGGCCGCCGGTGGTCGCTTTGCCGCAACTGCCGGCGTCACCGGCGGATCTCGGGCGCCTGCTCGAGTTGGGTTGCATGCTGGAAGCCCTTTGGTTGGAGCAGTTGCGGGCATAGCCGCGCTGCGGCAAAAAACTCTTGACAGCCATGCCGCGACGCGGTATAAATTGTTCGTCAGGTGCCGCGTGGCGGCAAGAACATCACTGAGTACGACGACCACCCAGAGGGCTCGACAATGGTACGGATCATCAAGCGCTACGAGAGCCGCAAGCTCTACGACACCGAAGAAAGCCGCTACGTTTCTCTCGAGGAGATCGCTGGATTCGTGCGCGGTGGCCAAGAGGTCCGGGTCATCGACAACGCGACCCAGGCCGACGTGACGCCGCAGATGCTGACCCAGATCATCCTGGGCGAAGGCCGCGAGGGCCGCAGCCCGATCTCTACCGAGTTTCTTCATCATCTGTTGCGGGCCGGAGAGCGCGCGCTGTCGAGCGGCGTCCAGCAGGTCCAGCACGGCATGGACCGCCTTCTCGAGGTGTCGATGGATCGGATCGGACCCGTGCGCCAGGCGCGCGAGGAGATGACCCAACTGAGATCTCGACTCGAAGATCTCGAGCGGTCGCTGTCCCAGCTGGAAAGCGAGCCCGTCGGCCGCCCGGCTCCTCGTAGGAAGGCCACCAAGGCCAAAGCCAAGACCAAGACCAAAGCCAAGACCAGGAAACCGGCCAAGAGAAAGGCCGGCGTCAGTCGATAAACATTGGCTCGGGTTGTTTTTTAGCCTCGAGCTCATCGAACCATAAGGAGGTTCAGATATGACCAAGAAGACCAAGAAAGTCCAGAAGGACGTCGTCGAATCCGCCAACAGGATCTGGCTCGCCGGCCTCGGCGCGCTGTCGGTCGCCGAAGAAGAGGGCGGCAAGCTCTTTAACAGCCTCGTCAAGAAGGGCGAAGGCTTCGAGAAGCGTGGCAAGAAGCAGCTCGAGAAGGTGCAGAGCTCGGTCGAGGATCAGGTCGAGATGGCCCGCGAAAAGGCAGACAAGGCCTTCGGCAAGTTCGGCAAAGGTTTCGACAGCCGGGTCGCCGAGACCCTCAACAAGCTCGGCGTTCCCAGCCGCATGGAGATCCAGAAGCTGACGCGTCGGGTCGAGCAGTTGACCAAGAAGGTCGATACGCTCAACAAGAAGCCTGCGTCCAAAACCGCCAAGAAGACGACACGCAAAGCCACCGCCAAAGCCTAACCAGTGGTGAAAGCGGGGGATGAGCGGTTCCCGGCGCGCAAGGTCGGGAAGAGGAGAGGCTCCAGCAGGGTTGGCTTGGCTCTGGCTGGAGGAGGCCCGGAGGGCGCCATCTACGAGATCGGCGCCCTCCGCGCGCTCGACGAGGTCCTCGAGGGTCTCGACTTCAATGATCTCCACGTTTACGTCGGGGTGAGCGCGGGGTCCTTCCTCGCCGCCAACCTGGCCAACAACTTGACCCCGGGGCAGATGTGCCGGGCGATCGTCAAGCACGAGCCGGGAGAGCACCCCTTCGTTTCACAGAAGTTCTTGAAACCGGCGGTCCTCGAGCTCGTCGGCCGGGGCGCCACGATTCCGCGCTTGCTCTGGCAGGCGATTGCCGACTACGCGCTCGACCCCGAAGACAAGAGCCTGTTCGACTCGCTGACACGTCTCGGACGCGCGCTCCCCGTGGGGCTCTTCGACAACCGGCCGATCCGCCAGTATCTCGAGAAGATCTACAGCCTCAAGGGGCGCACCGACGATTTCCGCAAGCTCGACAAGCGGCTCTTCATCGTCGCCGTCGATCTCGACTCGGGCGAGGCCGTGAAGTTCGGCGACCCGGACTATGACCACGTTCCGATCTCGACGGCGGTGCAAGCATCGACCTCGCTGCCCGGCCTCTACCCGCCGGTCGAGATCGACGGCCGCCACTACGTCGACGGCGTGCTCAAGAAGACCCTGCACGGCTCGGCCGCCCTCGACGCGGGCGCCGAGCTTCTGCTCTGCATCAATCCCATCGTGCCGGTGGACACCCGGCGCGCGGTCGAGGCCGGCGTCATGCGGCGTGGCAAGCTGATCGACCGCGGCCTTCCGACCGTAATCTCGCAGACCTTCCGGACGCTGATTCATTCCCGCCTCGAAGTCGGCCTGTCCCGCTACGAGGATCTCTACGACGGCGCCGACGTCGTGCTGCTCGAGCCCCGTCGCGACGACTATCGGATGTTTTTCACCAACATCTTCAGCTTCTCGTCGCGGCGCTGGGTCTGCGAGCATGCGTACCAGGCGACTCGGAGGGATCTCTATGCGCGGCGCGAAGAGCTAGCGCCGCTGTTCGCGAAGAGGGGCATCGATTTTCGGGTGGACGTGCTCGAGGAGGATCGCGACCTCTGGAGCAGTGTCGGCCACCCCGAGCTGAGCGTGTCGCTCGAGGGCGGCCCCAATGGAGCTAGGGTGGCCAGGGGACGCAAGAGCCCGAAGCGTCCCGCGGCGCCCGCTGGCGTTCTCGGCGACCTCGACGCGGTCCTCGACCGCCTCGAAGACCACGTTCTCGACATTAACTAGCTTGTAGCGTTCGCCGTCCCAGTCGACCGTCTTTTGTCGGGTTGTAGCGTTCGCCGTCCCAGTCGACCGACTTCTATCGGGTTGTTGCGGTCGCCGTCCCTGTCGACCGACTTCTATCGGGTTGTTGCGGTCGCCGTCCCAGTCGACCGTCTTCCATCGGGTTGTAGCGGTCGACGTCCCAGTCGACCGTCTTCTATCGGGTTGTAGCGGTCGACGTCCCTGTCGACCGACTTCTATCGGGTTGTAGCGGTCGACGTCCCTGTCGACCG
>CALZIK010000184.1 GCA_945787635.1 Thermoanaerobaculia bacterium
GCCGGCCTGCTTGCGAAGCCGCATCGACTCGAGCAGCCCGAGCATCGCGCCACTCCCCCGTCCGTCTTGGTACTCCCGGCTCCAGAAAGGCAGCTCGAGTATTTCTTCTATGCTGGCTTCGGCTCCGCCGAGGAACTCGCTGACCGCCGCCTGTTCATCCTGCGGCAGCTCGAGCGCGACGGTGACCCCCAAGCCTTCCGCCAGAGCGTGACAGGTCAGCATCTCGACGAACTCCGGGCTCTCGGCGGTACCGTGAATCTCGCCGAGAAGCACGATCCGGCCTTTCGCGAGAAGCTGGTCGGTGCCTTCTACATATGTGCACGGCGGAGCGTCCGCCGCCGAAGTCCCCGCAGCCGGCGCGACCATGCCGAGGATCGTCGCGGCCGCAAAGAGGACTCCGAGCCTCAAGACGCCTCGCTCAGGCTGCCGGCTCGGCTTCTTCGGGCGTCGCTTCCGGCTCGGGCTCAGGCTCCGGGGGTGCCACGAACGGATCCTGGCTCGCGAGCCAGCTCTCGAACGCGCCCTGCTCGTGCACGGTGTAGAAACCGCGCATCCGGTAGTGGCCCAGGCCGCAGAGCTGCGCACAGGCGATCTCCCAGCAGCTCTTCTCGGCGGCACACGCCGGCAACGTCGATTCGGGCGGAGTGGTCATCTTGGCCTCGAACCGCACCGGGATCTCCTGGCCTGGAATCGCGTCCTGCTTGACCCGCATGACGGGCAAGAAAAAACTGTGGATGACGTCTTTGGTCGAGAGCAGCACCGTGATCGGGCGGTCCACCGGCAGGTGGAGCTGATTGACCGAGACGATGTCGTCGTGGCTCGCGGGGTCCTTGGCATCGAGCCCCAACGGGTTGGTCCCGCCCGCGATGAGATGCACATCGGTCTGGCCGAACACGCCGTCGGCACCCGGGTAGTGGACGTTCCAGGCGAACTGCTCGCCGACCACACGCACGACCAGGGGGTCGCTGTCGACCGGATGCGGCGTGACCCATTTGGCCCACGCGGGAATCGCGAAACCGATCAGAAGAATCGCTTCGACGACCACCACTCCGCCCTCGATCCAGGTCGAGAAATGCGACTTCGACCCTTCGTAGACCGCCTTGGGCTGCCGCGAAGCGCGGAACCGAAACAGGACGAAGAGAAAATAGAGTGCCCAGCCGACGAACAAGACCGCCATCAGCCAATGCACGAGAGCGTTCATGGAGTCGAGCTCAGCGCCGTGGGTCGAGGCGTCGAGCGGCATCCAGCGCGCGAGAAAATCTTTCATCTACCCGTCTCCCTCGATCAAATGAAACTGCTCCTTGAGCTTGCGCAACTTGCGCGTCCGATACCAGATGGACCCGAACAGGGCGACGAAGCCGGTCTGGACGGTCGCCACGACCGCCAGCAGAGTGAGGATTCCGTTGTTCATTCCAGCGGTCATGTCCGAGCTCTCGCCCCCGAAGCAGACGGCGCAAGCGCTCGCCGGTCCGGAGAATGCGAGTGACACGCACAGCGCTGCCGCTAGAGCGGGCGCAAGACCTCTGATTCTCTTCATCCGAGCTCCGCCAGCTTCTTGTAGACCTTGAAGCCGTAGACGATCAGACCCGCGCCCAGCACGAAGCAAGCAACAGCGAGGCCCAGACCCGTCACATTCGAGGCAGCCAAGTACTCGCGCGTGCCCCAGGCGCCCACGGCGAGGCACATCACCACGCAGACAGCGACGAAGAGAATATGAAAAGCCTTCAACGACATTCGAGATTCCTGAAGTCTCCCGACTCAGCCCATCGGAATGGGGCTTGCCCGCGTGCCGATCGGCACGATCATCAAGACCGCGAAAAAGACCACGGTCAGGATCAGGAGCGCATAGATCGCCTGGCGCTCGGAGATTAGGTGCATGAAGACCGCGGCCACCAGGCCGCCCTTGATGCACGCGATCAGGAGCGCGACGAAGACCGCCATGCCGGCGCTGACGTCGAGGTAGCTGACCGCGACCGTGATTACGGTCAGGAGAAACAAAGCCAGCCCGATGATCCAGTAGCGACGGATCTCGCCGCGAATTTCTTCAGCTGTGTGACCACCCATCGTCAGCGACTCCCTTACAGAAGATAGAGCGTGGGAAAGAGAAAGATCCACACCAGATCGACAAAATGCCAGTAGAGCCCCACGGTCTCCACCCGGTTGACGAACCTCTGGGGCTGGCTCTTCCACATCTTCGAGCCCGGACCCCAGAGATAGGCCAGAACGATCAGACCGCCGATCACGTGCAGGGCGTGAAGCCCGGTAAGGGTGAAGTAGACCCCGAGAAAATTCGAGGTCTCGGGATACAGATGATGCGAGAACTTCGACGAGTACTCGATCGCCTTGATACCCATGAAGCCGAGAGCACAGAGGATGGTCAAACCCATCCAGAGGCGGAACTTGCCAAAGTCCTTCAAGCGCAGCGAAGCCCAGGACATGACGATCGTGACACTGGAGAAGATCAGCACCAGCGTGTTGACAAAGGCCAATGGAACGCTCAGAACATCCGACCATCTGTGCGCGTGGCCTTCGAGATGAAGCGCTTCGGCGACATCGTGCGACATGGTCATGAAGCCCGGATCGCCGGTCCGCAGAAGCACGTAAGACGAGAACAAGGCTCCGAACAACATGACCTCCGACGCCAGAAACAGCCAGATGCCGAGCTTGGCGTTGTAGAGGCCGGTATCCGGCCGTTCTTCGATCGTGTAGGGGATCTGCACGCTCTAGCCTTCCTTGCCCGGCAGATTCTGGGGCAGGTAGTCGTCCGGGTGGCCCGGAACGCTGTACTCGTAGGGGCCGCGATAGACCGCCGGCACCTCGACGAAGTTGCCGTGGCCGACCGGCGGCGAGGGCGCCGCGGCCCACTCGAGCGTCGTCGCCTGCCAGGGATTCGAGTCCACCTTCTTGCCCTTCTTGATCGACCAGAAGAGATTGATCATGAACGGAATCTGCGCGAACAGGAGCCCGAAGGCCGAGATCGACATGAACAAGTTCCACTCGAGAACCGGCTGGGCGTGCGCATATTGCTCTCCGCCGTCCCAAAGCCGGCGTGAAACGCCCGCCAGGCCGACGATGAACATGGGCATGAAGATGCCGTTGATAAAGATGAACGAGGGCCAGAAGTGAAGCCTGCCCAAAAAGTCGTTCATCTTGCGGCCGGTGATCTTGGGGAACCAGTAGTAGATGCCCGCGAACATGGCGAAGATCGTGCCCGGGGCCACCACGTAGTGGAAATGGCCGATGACGTAGTAGGTGTCGTGCAGGTGAATGTCGGTCGGCGAAAGGCCCAAGGGCAGGCCGGTCAGCCCGCCGATGCCGAACATCGGCAGAAACGCCAGCGCAAAGAGCATCGGAGTGGTGAACCGGATCGACGCTCCCCAGAGCGAAATGAACAAAGCGGTCAAGATCACGACCGACGGAATCGAGATGATCATCGTCGTGGTCTGGAAAAACGAGCTGATGGTCGTGCCCATGCCGGTCAGGAACATGTGGTGCGCCCAGACGATGAAGGACATGAACCCGAGGAAGATGGTCGCGTAGACCATCGACTTATAGCCCCACAAGGGCTTGCGGGTGTTGTTGGCGATCACCTCGGCGACGATGCCGAGAGCCGGCAAGATGAGAACGTAGACCTCCGGGTGGGCCAGAAACCAGAAGAGATGCTGCCACAGGAGCGGGCTACCGCCGCCGGCGGCCTCGAGCACCTCACCGCTGATCACCAGGCCGCTGGGCTGGAAGAAGCTGGTGTTCAAGACCCGGTCGAGAAGCTGGAAGATGCCGGCCGCCTCGAGCGGCGGGAACGCCAACAGCAGCAGAAACGAGGTGACCAGCTGGGCGTGCACGAAAAACGGCAGCCGCATGAAGGTCAGCCCTTTGACCCTGAGCTGGAAGATCGTGACGATGAAGTTGACCGAGCCCAGGAGCGACGAGGTGATCAGAAAGATCATGCCCACCAGCCACCAGGTCTGCCCCTGCGTGGCGATCGTCGAGAGCGGCGGGTAGGAGGTCCAGCCGGAGTTCGCGGCCCCGCCCGGCACGAAGAAGCTCGCCAGCATGATCAGACCGCCGGGGAAGTAGCACCAGTAGCTCGCCATGTTGAGCTTCGGAAAGGCCATGTCCGGGGCGCCGATCTGAAGCGGTACCACGTAGTTGCCGAAAGCCCCGACCGCGAGCGGCACGATGCCGAGAAACACCATGATGGTGCCGTGCATGGCCCCGAGCTGGTTGTAGAACTCCGGCAGCATGATCCCGCCCGGAGCGTTGGCCTCACCCAGGAGCCCGCCGATGATCGGAATCGGCCGGCCGGGCCAGGCCAGCTGCCAGCGCATCAAGATCATCAGGGTGAAACCGAACAGCAGGAAAAACAGCGCCGTGAAGGCATACTGCAGGCCGATCACCTTGTGGTCCTGAGAGAAGATATACCTCTTCCAGAACGGCTCCGGGTGATGGTGATCCGCGTGGTCTTCCGCCTCTGGCGGCGGCTTCTCCAATACACTCATCCGCAAACCCTCACTGGCTGATTCTGAAGGGGATTCACACCCCGTAGGCGATTCGTCTGTGCAAGGTCTCGCGGAGTGTATGACAGCGTCCCGACCGGAGCAAGGCGACGGAGAACTTGTGAATCCCCGGAACCCAGTCTGATCGGACACCCAGAAGAGCCGAAGCGGTGGCCCGACAAAGAGCACCGGCGCCGACTCCCGGAGCCCAAAGCAACCGGAGTCAGGGCAGCAAGTAGTAGCGACCGACCTCGAGGTCCTTGTAGGCCCGGCGCGGTGCACCGGGCCGCTGCACGACCAGACTCGAGGCTCCCGCCGAGTCACCGAGTCCGAAATGCAAGCGCGGAGTCTTTTTCCGTTCTCCAGGCCTAGCTGGCCGAGCAAGGATCAGCCGAACTTCGGACACCCCGCCGTCGACACGCCGAGCCGCGTAAGAGCACTCGGGGGGGTGACCGGCGGAAGACTCGGCCGCGCGAAACCGATACAATCACCGCTCCCCCAGGGAGGTCCAACACGCATGGTTGCCACCAGAGGTCACCTTCAGCCAGAACTGTCGATCGTGATTCCGGCCTATAACGAAGCCGAGAACCTTCCGATCCTGGTCTCCGAGATTGGCAAGGCCCTGTCGTGGGCAGGGTCGACCTACGAGGTCCTTCTCATCGACGATGCCTCGACCGACGCTTCTCCGGGAGTCATGCGTCAGCTGGCGACCGCCCACGACCATGTCCGCGTGATCCGGCACGACCGCAACCTGGGCCAGTCGGCCGCCCTGGTCTCGGGCTTCGAGCGCGCCCGGGGCGCGATCGTGGTGACCCTCGATGCCGATCTCCAAAACGACCCCGCCGACATCCCCCGCCTGCTCGAGGAACTCGACGACTGCGATGTCGTTTGCGGCGTCCGAGCCCGGCGGCAAGACAGCTGGCTGCGCAAGATCTCCTCACGTATCGCCAACGGCGCCCGCAATTGGATGACCGCGGAGTCGATCAGCGACGTGGGGTGCTCGCTGAGAGCCTACCGAACCGAGTACCTTCGGCTGCTGCCGGTGTTCGATGGCATGCACCGGTTCCTGCCGACGCTGTTGCGGCTCAATGGCGCTCGCATCCGCGAGATCGAAGTCAACCATCGGCCGCGTCGATTCGGAAGGAGCAAGTACGGCGTCAACAACCGCCTCTGGCGCGGAATCGCCGACCTCTTCGGTGTACGCTGGCTGCAGAAGCGCTGGATTGATCGTTCGGTTGCGCGCGAATTGCAGCAAGAGGAGGCTCTGCAGACGGCCACCCCCCGGGGACACGCTCTTCCGACCTCGGGTTCCGGAATCGGCGACACCAACGAAAGCTGAGCGAGGCCTCTCGCAGGCGGCCTATGCCGAGAGCGCGCGATCGAAGTCCTCGAGGAGCTCATCCAGATCTTCGAGACCGACCGAGACCCTGATCAGATCATCGGTTATCCCGAGCCGCTCGCGGTCTTCCCGCGTCTGACCGAGGTGCGAGCTTTTCGCCGGGCGAACAACAAGGGTTTCGGGACCCCCGAGGCTCGCCGCATGGACCGGGATCCGAACGCTCTCCAGGAATCGCTCCGCGGCGGCGTCCGACCCCAGATAGAACGAGAGCATTCCGGAGGTGCCGCCGAAGAGCTCGCGCGCCCAGCGGTGCCCGGGATCGCTCGCGAGGCCAGGGTAGTTGACTTTCTTTACAGCGGGGTGAGCGCTGAGAAACTCGGCCATCGCCGACCCATTTCGATTGTGGCGCTCCATGCGGACGGCGAGCGTCTTCAGGCCACGCTCGAACAGAAAGCAGGCATGAGGGTCGGCCGAACCCCCGGTGTGGAGCATGAGCTGACGGATCGTCTCCACCTTCTCGGCAGAGCCCATCACCGCACCGGCGACGATGTCGCTGTGGCCATTGAGATACTTGGTGGCGCTGTGGACCACGATATCGAAACCCACCTCGAGAGGCCGGAAGTTGACCGGCGTCGCGAAAGTATTGTCGATCACCGAAATCAGATCTCGCTCACGGGCAAAAGCGGCAATCGCTCTTAGGTCGCCCACTTCCATCAGCGGGTTGGTGATCGACTCGACATAGACCATCCCGGTCTCCGGCCGGAGCGCCGCCGCCCAGGTCTCAGGCGCGCCCACTTCAATCGGGTCATAGGAGATTCCGAAGCGTGGCGCATCGTGATCGAACAGGCTCTGGGTACCGCCGTAGAGAGTCTTCTGGGTCAAGACGTGCTCGCCCTTGCCCACAAAGGCCAGGATCGAGTTCGAGATCGCCGCCATGCCGCTCGCGGTCACGAGCGCCTGCTCGGCGGACTCGATCACCGCGAGTCGAGCTTGAAGAGACAGGTGGCTCGGAGAGTTGGACAGCCTCAGATAGCGCACCTCGTCGTAGGCGGCTTCGTCCGCCATCAGGTAGTTCGCCGATTGAAACACCGGCGACACCACGGCGCCGTTGATCCTGGGGCTGGGCGTACCGGCGTGGATCACGTTGGTCGCGAGCGTCTTGAAGCGTTCGTTGTACTCGGTCACGGAAGCTCCCTTGAGGTTTTGGGATTGGGCCTGATCTCGAGGCTCTACCGAAGACGAAAGTCGCGCTCGACCCGCCAGACACCCTCGGCGTCCCGAGCGATCGGCCGCACGGTCGAGGTCCTGGTGAGATCGGCCTTGCGGCGATCTGAAACCGTCTCGTCGTCCGCGAACTGGAGGTCCTGTCGCTGCCGCGGAATGTCGTCTCCCCAGAGCTCGAAGTGAATGTGCGCCGGCACTCCGCCGGTCGGGTAGGAACCCGGTCGGATCGTCTCGAGACGGTATTCGCCGCTCTGGTTGGTGCGCACGACCGCGCACAGACGGGCGTTGCCCTCATCGCTCCCACCCCGTGAGTAGTAGCCCTCCTCGTCGGTCTGGTACGCGAGGATGTGAACGCCCGCGAGTGGCTCGCCGCTCGAATCGAGAACCCGGCCGGTCACCTGCATCGGCTCGCCGCGTTCGCCCTCGGGCACCATCACCCCCTGCCAACTCGTTGCCTGAGCACCCCGGCAGTCGCCTCGGCGCTGGGCGAAGGCAGAGTCGGGAATGAGACTCGCAACCACGAGCATCGCGGACCCGAGGGCCGCTTGCCTGAGATTCATTGCCACCATGAGGAATTGTACGAGAGATCCGCCTAAAGAGTTTTCGGCTCGTCCCGGAAGCGGCGGCGCGCAGACGAGGGGTCGACGACGCGCTCCGCGACCCTACGTTACGCGGTCGAGCACCAACGCTAGGCAGAGCGCCGGCAGGTAGAAGACGGACGCCATCAGCAGTCGCTTGGCCGTGCGTTCTTCCACCGATCGCAAGAACCCCACCGCGGCTCCCAGGAGGGCGAGCGAGAGCACGAGGCCGGCGACCAGATACGCCCAACCGGCCACGCCCAGAACGGTTGGCAGGAGACTGACCGGAACCAGCGCCGCGGCATAGAGAACCGCCTGCCGGGCCGCCGAGCGCCCGTCCGGCGCGATCACCGGCAACATCTGGAGCCCTGCGCGCGCATAGTCGTCGCGGCACATCCAGGCGATGGCCATGAAATGGGGCAGCTGCCAAAAAAACAAAATCCCGAAAAGGGCCCAGGCGCCGGCGCCGAGCTCGCCCCGGGCGGCGGCCCAGCCCATCACCGGGGGCAGAGCCCCAGGAACGGCGCCGACCAGGGTCGCGATCCCCGACAGTCGCTTGAGCGGCGTGTAGACCCACACGTAGCTGACCAGTGCCACGAGACCGAGAAACGCGGCCAGCGTGCTAGTCCGCCAACCGAGGGCGGCGATCCCCGCGGCGCTCGCCGTGATGCCCACCGCCATCGCCCATTTGGGGCGCATCCGGCCCGACGGCAGCGGCCGATTGCGGGTTCGCTCCATCAGCGCGTCAACGGCGCGCTCGCCGTGATGGTTGAAGGCCGAGGCGCCCGCCGAGACCAGCGCCGTTCCGATCACGGTCCAGGCAAACTCGATCCAGTCGACGTCGGCCCCCGAGCCGACGACGAAGCCCATCGCCGCCGTGACCGCCACCAGAAAGGTGATCCGGGGCTTGGTGAGCTCGTAGATGTCGCGAAAGCGCCCCGGTCCGCGACGAGTCGAGACCGCCGGCTCGGCGACGGTCACGTCAGCGCCTTTTCGAACCGTCCGGCGCTCGCGGCAGGAGCTTCCGACGGCTTGCCCTCCCGAAGCCGCCAGGCGCGCAGCGTCACCAGCAGGCTCGTGGCAAGGACCATGGCACCCGTCGCCACGTGAACGGTGTTGGGGAGGACGGCTCTTCCGGACAAGACCACCGTGGCCCCGAGCGCGACCTGAATCACGACCAAGCCGGCGAGCGCCGCCGCCGGGCGCTTGAGCCGAGCCTCGGAGCGAGCCTCCCGCCAAACTCGGGCCACCGTCCAGACCACTAGCGCGGCCACGGTCACGGCGCCAACGCGGTGGGCGAAGTGGATCGCGATAGGGAAGTCGAAACTCGGCGGAATCAAACGGCCGAAGGCGAGCGGAAAGTCGGGGATCGCGAGGCCCGCACCGGTGTGGCGCATCACCGCGCCCAGGAGAATCTGAACGTAGATCACGGCGGTCGTTACAGTGGCGGCGCGCAGTACCCGCGGTGCCGCGGGCGCCGGCGTCGAGCCGTCTCGCCACCAACGCGACGTGACCGCCGCGAGAGTCACCACCAGACACAGAAAGATTTGCGCCAGCCCCGCGTGACTGACGGAGATTGGAGTCGGCAGAAACAAGAGCACGGTCACGCCGCCGAGGAGCGCTTGCAGAAAAACCGCAGCCACCGCGGTCCACGCGAGTCTGCGCACCCATCGGCGAGGCTCTCGCCGGGTGACCGCCACGGCCAGAACAACGGTCAGCAAAGCCACCGTTCCCGCGATCAGACGGTGCCCGTGCTCAGCACGAACGTTTTCGATCTCCCACCAGCGAGGCGGATTGAGGGAACCATATGAAAGGGGCCAGTCGGGCACCGACAGGCCGGCCTCCTTGCTCTTGACCAGCCCCCCGGCCGAGATCAACAGCACGATCAAGCAGACGAGAACCGCGGCGAATCTGTGCAGCCACTCGGGCGTCTCGGAGCGCATCGGTTGGAGTCTATCCGCTGGCCAAAACCAGTCCAACACAATGCTACTATTCACGTTTCGCGCTGAGCCGAACCCGCTGACAAGGAAGCCTTTTTGAGTCTCGCCCTAGCCGTTTTCGCAGGCATCGCCGTCGCCGCGACGCTCTGGTTCCTGATCCGGCTGGCCGCTCAGCGCAGCCAGCTCGTCAAGAGTCTGGCCTTCCCTCTCTACGTAGCCGCTCTCGCCGTCGGCCTCAAGATCTTTACCCTCTTCGAAGCCGAGTCCATTCGAGAGCTGGCCCACTTCGACGTCGTACTCGCCGGCGTCCTCACATTCCTGATCGCCATCGTGGTAATTCGCGTAGTCGGGCTGATCTTTTTTGACGTCTATCTCCACTCGAGCCGGGGCGTTCGGCTGCCGCCGCTTCTGCCCAAGGTCGCGATCGGCACCTCCTACCTGATCGCCGCGATTCTGGTCATCAAGCTCGTCGGCTCTTGACCGAGATCGGCCGCCTCGAAGATCAACTGCGGCTGGGACTGGTTCACGAGGTCAGAGGAATCGGATCTTCAACTTCCAAGATATTTCTCAAATCGACGGGCAGTCGCACGATACGCCTTGCCGCCCTAGTGATCGGAGCGGTGGCGTTGATCGGCGCTGCGGTTTTCCTCGGAGGAGGTTTCGACACCAAGTCGGCTCCCGAGGGAACTCCGCTCGAGATCGTCGAGCATGAGCGCATCGACCTGCCCGAAACAGAGCTCGACCCACTGACCGCCGCGCTCGCCGACTTGGAAGCTCCCGAGCCCGACGACATCGGCGAGTCCGGCGAAGACGCCCGGCTTCCTACCGAGCCCTCCCCTGCCGCGCCCGCTCCGGTCAGGGGGCCTGCCCCCCCGCCCCGAGTGGCCACGGCCAGGACCGCGACCGCGGCACCCAGCCTCGCTCAGGACCTCGAGGTGGCTCGCAACAAGCTCGAAGCCGGCCTCCACGCAGAGTCTCGGCTCGATCTCGAGAAGCTCATCGCGAACAACCCGGCCGCGAACGCTACGCCCCAGGCCTACCTGCTGCTGGGTACCGCCCATGAGCGGGAGAGCAACATCGACAAGGCCAGGGCCGCCTACGTCGAGCTGAGAAGCCGGTTTCCCCGCTCAGGCGAAGCCGCTGAGAGCTTGTATCGAAGCGCCCGGCTGCTGCAGGCGGAGGGCGGCCGAGATCAATTGGGCGCCGCTCGCGCACTGTTGACGGAGCTCGCCGACCAACATCCGGAATCGAGCTGGGCGCCCCGGGCTCTGGTCGACCGAGCGTCGATCGAGATCGAAGCCAAATGGGCGGTCCAGGACCCGGTTCTCAAAGCCCAGGTTCCGGCCGCGCTGGTCACCTACCGCGACCTCGTCGGAAGCTATCCGAAAGACTCCGCCGTCGAAGACGCGCTATGGAGACTTGGCGACATGTACTTCGAGCTCAAGGAGTTCGAACGCTCGGCGCAGGCGTTCGAGGATCTCGGCCTGCGGTTCCCGGATACCGAGCACGACGCGTGGTGGCAGGCGGGCCAGGTTTACGATCGCCGACTGCACCAGCGGGAAAAGGCTGTCGCCGCCTACCAGCGCGTGCCGCAAAGCTCGAAGCGCCACGGAGACGCCCAAAAGCGGATCAACCGCATCAAGCGGTAGCAGAAAGAAGAGCGCGACCGCCCCTCGGGGCGGCCGCACGGTAGCTCATCGGACGCTTCGCCCGAGGTCGCGGCTAGCCCGCGGTGGGAGCGAAGTCGAAGGCAACGTCGACGGCGCCGTCCGCGCCGACCGAGACCGATTGGGTCTGCGTGCCCAGGGTCTCGTGCCACGCCTCGAGGACGTAGTCACCGGCCGGCAGTCCTGCGATCGAGAACGAGCCATCGGCTCCGCTGACCGCAAAGAACGGATGATCGACGACACCCATGTAGGCAGCCATCCAAGGATGGACGTCGCACTTGAAGCGAACCATCACCTCGGGAGCCATGAACTGCTTCTCGAGCTCCATGTTCTGGAAGGGCTGGCCCTGGTTGAACTCTTCGTTCTTGGTCGGCAGAGCATGGACGTTATGCAGCGTCGGATCGCTGTTGCGAATCACCAGCGTCTGACCGGTCATGATCCCGGAGACGTGCGGGGTGTACCTGCAACCTTCCTGATTGAGCAACTGGGAGTCAGCCGGCGGCGAGAAGCTGCCGCTCAAGCCTTCCTTGACGTAGACGAAAGCGTTGGCGAGCTTGCCCGCCTCGGCGACTACGGTCTCGGTTTGGACCGGCTCCGAGTGGAGGCCGGCGCAGACCGGATCCGCTCCCATCTTGATCGCGGTGTCGGGATCGCCGTTCGAATAGTTGACGGTGCCGTTGATCGCGCCGTTTCCGGCGGGCGCCGCGGCAGGTGCGGGCTGGCTGCTCTCTTTCGCCACGGTCGTCTCACCGCCGCCACCGCCGCAGGCGACGAAGCCGAGGACAAGAACAATCGCGCAAAGCGCAGTGAGTCGATAGTTGTGCATTCCGACAGACCTCCTTGTAACTTGTTGGGGAGAACGCCGGACCCGGAGGGCCCGTTAGTTGAGATTCCACCAGATGTGGTCGCGCAGCGCAACCGTCACCTGGCCGGCGTCGGCGAGGAAGGCGTTGAGCTCTTCCTCCGACTCGAAGTAGCGCATCATCTCGCGCTTCTGGGCTGAGAACATGGGCGCCTCGATCGCCTGCGCGAGTGGCGATTGGTAGGTGCCGTCTTTCATTTTCTGGAAGTTGGCCGGCATGTTGGTGCCTCGCACCCACGACTGCGGGTCGGTGACCCACTCGGGCACCCAATCGTGGCGCAGCCGATCGGTCGCCAGCAGGAGCGACGGCGCCAGCTCCGCCGCGCTCACCCCGGCGACTGTGGAAGCCGACGGTCCCGCCGGGTGGCACTTCGCACACTGGAGCATGTTGAAGGTGACCCGGCCGACGGTCAGATTGCGCCCGTCGGGGCGACTCGGAGTCGAAAGGAAGGACTCGCGCTGGTCCCGGTGGGTGAAGTAAGACACCACCGTATTGACTTGCTCGTCCTCGAAACCGAAGGTCGGCATGCGCGCGTTGAGCCAGGGCCTCATGGTCACGCTCGAGGGGTCGTGGAGGTAGCCAAAGAGCCAGTCCGCCTGCACCCGAGCGCCCTCGGACGCCAGGTTGGGCGGAAGCTGAGCGACATCCTCGAGAGCCGTCTTGATCGCTTGGCCTTCATCCTCGATCAAGTGGCAGCCCTGACAGTTGTAGCTGGTGATGAGCTTGCGCCCGGCGGCCAGAGCGGCTGCCCCCGGTGCCTGGTCGGCGCGCCGGCTCGACACAACATAGTCCTTCGTAAAGCCGAGCACGTTCGCGGTCACGGCCTCGGCCTCTCGCTCCGACATGCCAAAGTTGGGCATCCGGTAGAGCTCCGAGTACGACTTCACTTCTTCTTTGCCCTCGTCCCAAATGCGGGGCTCGAGCATCTTCGTCTTGATCCAGTCGTGGCGAGTGTGCGGAACGTCGTGGATGTGACCGAAGTCGAACTGGTGAATTGGCTTCGAGCCCTCTTCGGTCAGCTCCACGCCGATCGGCTTGGCTTTCTCGAATCCGGCCACCTCGTGGCAGCCCCAGCAGCCGTACTTCTGGATCGTCTCCTCGCCGAGATATCGATCCCGCGCCCCGTCGTCCATCTTGTCGAGCTCGGCGTGGCTGCGCTCGATAGTCAGGTTGTTCTGCAGGTACTCGAGAACCAAGGCGTCGCGCGTCTCGTGGTCGACCGCGGGGAGCTCGGCGTCTTCGAACTCGGGCGCCCTGCTGGTCAGCAGGTAGGCGGTGATGTCGGCCGCCTCCCGGTCGGTCAGTCGCAAGCTGGGCATCCGCGTCGCGGGGTTGTACTGCTTGGGGTCCTTGAGCCAGGCGAAGAGCCACCCGCTCGAAAGCTTGCTTCCGGCCCGGATCAGGTTGGGCCCGTGGAGTCGGTTGATCTGCGGAAAAAAGTCGTCGCGCTTGGCGTCGGCGTCGCGAATGTGGCAACCGGTGCAGCCAACGGTTTCGTAGAGCTCTTGCCCGCGGGCCACGTCGCCGGCCGGCGCCGGTGGGTACTCGGGGCTCTCCGACTGTGACCAGATGTAGGCGACCATCGAGCGGATCTCGGCTTTCTGGCGTTCCAGATTCTCGGGCGAAGTCGTGTTGGGCTGGAAGAAGAAATGCGGCATCCAGGTCGTCGGGCGAAACTCGCGCGGCGCCGAGATCCACTTGTAGGCGAAGCCCTGCGAAACCTTGGAGGCGACCTTGTGCAACGCCGGTCCCGGCCTGGGCAGATCTTCAAAGGCCGGATAGTCGATCTTGTGGCAGACGTAGCAGCCCATCTTGTTGATCAGCTGACGGCCGGCATCCTGGTGCTCCGACTCCGGCGTCCAGACATTGCCGGCATGGCAACCGATGCAACCGGACTCGGAGTAGTTGGCCGGCACAATCGGCATCTCGAGGTACTTCTGTGGCTTCCAACCCCACTTCTCCCTCCACTCCTGCTCCTGCTCCTTGCTGGTCGGCGAGTGGCCCGCACGCGCGAAGTCCGTGGCGCGATCGAGCCCCCCGTGGCAGGTCGTGCAGCCGAACGTCGTGTACGGATGCGGCGAAGAGGCGCTTAAGAAGAGATCCAGCCGGGGATGACTGCGAAAGGGCTGCTCCCAGGTCTCGTCGTCAAAACCGGCGCGAGTCGAGGCCACGTGACAGGTCATGCAGCGGTCGACGCGGTCCACGTCGGTGAAGTTGATGTCGTTGTAGAGCCCCGAGAGAATGACTTGCTCGATCTTGAGATCGGGTAGGACGAAGTCCATGAACGGAGCATTGAGGACGTAATAGTCGATCTTCTTGTCTAGGCTCGCGACCCGGTGCTGGAGGTTGTCGTAACCAGATCTCAACGCCGCCAGCCGCTTTTCCGACGACTCGAGACCGCTGCGCTTGGACTCGATATCGGCTTCGAGCGATTTTTTCTGATCCGCAAAAGACTCGAGCTCCTTGCGCTGCTCCAAGTGCGTTGCGGCCAAGCGTTCGACCTCCGCCCGGACCTCGGCGATGCGGCCCTCGTCGCCACTCTGCAAGGCCACGTCGAACTGGAACCGTTCGGTATCGAGTAGTGATTTCGTGGTCCGCGAGCGCGCGTCGGCAGCGTAGAGATTCTTGCCCGTCGCGACGAGCGCGTCCTCGAGCTCATCCAGCTCGTTGCGCTTGTTCGCCAGGGCGGCTTCCTCACCGGCGATGTCCTCTTCGATTCGCGCGATGTCGTTCTCGTTGAGCTTGGCGCGCTCGGCTTCGGCCTCGGTCACCAGCTGCTCGCGCTCGAGCTCCCGAAACTCCGCCTGAAGGCGCTTCCACGGCTTGGCATAGTCGTCCCAGACCATCCACAGGGTGGTCACCAGCAGAGCGATCGAGCTCCAGGCGAACACCGCGTTCATGCCGCGGAAGTTGTAGTGCCGATCGGGGATCTTTTTGGGCGCTGCCATGGCTTGCTAGATGTTGAAGAAGAACTCTTGGATATGAACGATGTACTTCAGATTGAACACCCATCGGGCATACATCTTGATCGGCAAGAGCATCATGGTGAGAAACAGGGTCGCCCCGGTGTAGAACCGTGGTCCGCCCATCTCGTCGTAGAAGCGCTTGAAGTACTTCATTTTCGACATCGCCACCGGAAGCACGACAAAGTAGCCGATCATCAGGATGATCCCGAAGATCTCCCGCGGCAACCAGTGCGACGGAAGCCCAACGCCGAGCAGCTTGATCCAGATGATCTCGGAAAGATCGATGTTCACCAGAGGCTCGATCTTGTTGATGTCCCAGAACTCGTAGGGACCGAAAAAGTTCCAATTCGGCCCGCGCAGAAACGTACCGATGACGATCAACTGCACCCACAGAACGATGTAGCCGAACAGAAATAGGAAGATCTCGCTCTTACGCTCTTTGAAGGTGTAGTAACCGTTGCCCTTGGGGTTGGTGTCGATGTACGGAATCGCCATGAGGCCGACGATGATCAGCCCCGGCAGCACCACCCCGGCCATCCACGGGTCGAAGTAGACGAGCATCTCTTGCAGGCCGAGGAAATACCACGGCGCCTTGGACGGGTTGGGGGCCACGGACAGGTTGGCCGGCTCCTCCAAGGGCGCTTTCAGGACGATCGACCAAACCACCATGCCGACAGTCAGGACCACCATGCAGATCAACTCGGAGAAGACCAGATCGGGCCAGGTGAAGACCTTGTCCTCGGACTCGCTCTTTTCGAAGGTCGGCGCGCCGGCCTCGATAGCCTGGTCGTTTTTGATTCCCTTGTACATGGCCAGCCACCAGAAGTAGCCGGTCAGATACACCATCATGACGATCGGCACGTTGTCGGGCTTTGCGACGACGCTGCGGAAGTTCTCGTCGAGCATGCTGCCGCAGAAAAAGACCGTGATCAGCGCGAGCATCAGCCAGCCGCCCGCGTGAGTCCAGAGCTTCTTCAGCTTGACCACCGCCACGAACAGGACGAGGGAAAGCGTGAACGAGAACCAGGGATACGAAAGCGTATTGATGAAGCTCTTGAGCGCGTCCATGACGTACCGGGTCCAGGGCAGGCGCTAGACGGGCCCCGAAATACCACCGTCCTTGCGCACCCGCCAGAAGTGGACGGCCATGAGGCAGGCCGCGACGAACGGGATGCCCAGACAGTGGAGCACATAGAAGCGAATTAGAGTGCCGCCGCCGATGGTACGGCCGGCGATCAACCCGAACCGGGCGTCGCTGCCAACGTGAATCAGCTTCTCCCCTCCCAGCGTCAAAAACGCCGCGCCGGGACCCTCGGCGCCCAGCAACGGGGTCGCCCGCGCCATGTTGGAGCCCACCGTAATCGCCCAGACCGCTAGCTGGTCCCAAGGCAGAAGGTAGCCGGTAAACGACAGCAACAGCGTCAGGACGAGCAGAATGACGCCGACGTTCCAATTGAACTCACGGGGTGGCTTGTAGGAACCGGTCATGAACACGCGAAACATGTGTAGCCAGACCGCGATGACCATGGCATGAGCCGCCCAGCGGTGGAGCTCCCGCATAATGCCAAACGCCGCGACCTCGCGCAGATCGACCATGTCGAAATACGCGTACTCGACGGTCGGCCGGTAGTAGAACATCAGCAAGAGACCGGTGATGGTCTCGACCAGAAAGAGAAAGAACGCGGTCCCGCCCATACACCACGTGTAGCTCATTCGCAGACCCGATTTCTTGACCTTGATCGGGTGGAGATGGAGGACGACGTTACCGAGCATCGCCAGCGCGCGCTTGCGGTTGTCGGTCGGGATGCCGACCCGGAAGATCGACTTCCAGATCTGGGACTTGACGATGGCTTTTTGAAGATCCTGGAGTTGCTTCATCTGGCTGGGCTCAACTCACTTCCAGATAGGAGCTGGGATCGTCCCATTGGCCTTGCTCCCAGAGATACTTTTGGGCCTTGTCGACCAGGATCTGTCCGTCATCGGGATCGATCGAGATCCTCGCGCGCTCGAGCGGCCGAGGCGTGGGGCCCTCGAAATTGATGCCGCTCTTGTAGTAGCCGCTGCCATGGCAGGGGCACTTGAACTTGTTCTGCGCTTCCAGCCACGCTGGAGGGCACCCCAGATGGGTGCAGATCGCGATGAGCGCGGTCAGCTGTCCCTCGTTGTTGACGATCCAGACCCCGTACGACTCCTTGAACCTCTCGTCCACGACGCCCGGGGGAAAGTCTTCGGGCTGGCCGACCTTGAACGAGGTCGGCGGCTCGAACAAAACGTTGGGAAACATGAAACGGCCGAAGGCGGTCATGCAGCCACCGATGGCCGCGGTAAAGCCCACCCAGGCGACCGCGGCCCAGGAGAACAGGCCGCGTCGGGTGATCTCGGCATCCGATGCCGCCCGCTTGGCGACCGGCGGCTTCGCCGGAGCCTTTTTGGCCGGACTCGGCTTGGCTGAAGACGTGTCGACTGCGGGCTCCGAAGCCTCCGGGGAATCGTTGTCAGCGGCCGGAGTGCTTTTTTCTTCTGTCATCAGCTGATCTTGCTAATGGTTTCGCCCAACAAATACGGAGCGCTCACTGGCGTCAAGATGCCGTACTCTTACGTGAAGCGGCTGACCTGTCAAGGTGAATCGCCCCGCGCCGCAAGCTCACGTGACGAAGATCAAACAGGCCTCGAGAACCCTCTTGCTCGCGCTCGTGGTGAGCGCGAGCGCCTCGGTGCAGTCGGTCTCCGCGAGCGCATTGCAAGCCCGTCAGGGCGAGTTGGTCGAGGGGTTGATCGCCGCGCGACGGGCCGCGGCGACGGAATCCGCGGACGCGGCCCCTTCCGATGTCGCGGCGGCCGAGCGCTATGCAGCCTACCTGCCGTCGAACTACTCGCCCGAGCGCTCCTGGCCGGTCTTGATCGTGATGGATCCCCGAGGCCGGGCTGCGGCGGCGGCCGAGATCTTTCGACCCGCCGCCGAGCGCTTCGGCTACCTCGTGTTGAGCTCCGAGAGCACTCGAAGCGACCTCCCTGCGGAGATCGCGGATCCCAATGAGCCCGCACTACGAGCGCTTCTCGAGACCGCGGAAACGCAGTACGGCGCCCAACCCGACCGGATCTACCTGGCTGGATTCTCCGGCACCTCGCGCTTCGCCTGGATGGCCGGCGAGGCCTTGCCCGACAGGATCGCCGGAGTGATCGGCGTCGGTGGTGCGCTTCCCGGGCCTTGGTCGGAGTGGAGCCGGGTCGGTTTCTCCTACTTCGGGGCCGCCGGCCGCCACGATTTCAACCACCGCGAGATGCGCGAACTCGACGAACTCCTCGACGGCGTCCTGCCGCACCGCTTCCTGTTCTTCCCGGGCGTTCACCAGTGGCTGCGGCCGCAGGACGCCGAGCAGGCGTTGGGCTGGATGGAGCTCGAGGCCATGCGTCGCGAACTCGCGCCCAAGCGCGCCGCTCTCGTCGAAACCCTGTTGCGCGAGCGTCTCGAAGCCGCCGAGATCGCGGAGCGCGAGGCAAGGCTATTCGAGACCTTCGAGATCCTGCTCGCGGTCCTCGAGGATTTCGAAGGTCTGAGCGACGCCGCCGTGCTCGAGCCGGTGCGCGCCCGGGCCAGCCGGCTCGCGACCGACGATCGCGTCACTCGAGCCAACCTCGAGGTCGCAAGCGCGGTCGAAGTCGAGACGAACTACCGCGAACGTGTCGGAGCGGTTGTACGACGGATCGCCTACGAGGCCTCGCCCCCGACGGCAGCCGAGTTGGCGCGCGAACTCGACCTCACCCACCTGCGAAAGCTGGCCGATGGCGATTCGATCGCAGCGGACTCCGCGCGAAGGCAGCTCGAGATCGCGTATGTCCACATGGCTATTATGACGCCGCCCGGCCTGCTCGCCCAGAAGGCCCCCCGGCGCGCCGCTCTCAGCCTCGAGCTCGCGACGATGGTGTTCCCCGACCGGCCGCTTTCGTGGTTGCGGCTCGCCGAGGCTCGCGCGCTAGCCAGCGCGAAGAAAGCCGCGATCGAAGCGCTCGCCAAGGCCGTCGAGCTCGGTTTTACCAACGCCGACTACCTGCGCACTCACGAGGGCTTGTCCGCCCTGCGCACCGAAAAAGGTTTTCAGAAACTCGTCGAGCTCGCCGAAGCGGCCGGCGAGTAGCCGTTACTGCAGCGAACGCATGTAGGCGACGATCAGCGCCAGGTCGGCCTCGGTCAGAATCGGGTTGCCGCCCTTGGGTGGCATGTCGACGCCCCGCTCGTTGAGGGGGTCGCCCGCCGAGCGTCCCTTCTTGAGGAACTCGACGAGCTCGGCATCGGACAAGCCCTTGGTGAACTGGTTAGCATGGAGGTTCTTGCCGAGCTTGGGCATGCCTTCACCGTCCGGGCCGTGACAGGTCGCACAGGTCCCCTTGAACAGTTTGTGGCCCTCGGCGACTTTGGCGTCATCCGCGCCACCGCCGCCTCCACCGCCACAGGCGGTCCAACCGATTCCGAGCACGGCGATCCCAGCCGCGGCCATGAGCTTCTTGTGATTCATAGTCTCCGGTTCCTTCCTTGCGGTTGATTCTTTCAGCTATCGCCTGATCGAGCTTCCCAGCTCTCGACCAGCTCGGACCACGAGTAGCTCGGCCCGGCGCCGTCTTGCGCACCGCCGACCTCCCGGGCCGTCCAACCCGACCCCATCGGCGTGATCCGACTGGGGTCGCGGGCGAACACCGCTCGTTTCGCCTCGAGCCATGAGGAGTCGCCGACGTCATGAACCCAGACCGTGGATGTCTCGAGGTCGCGGTCACGAACCCAATTCAACAAGCAGCCGAGATCATCGAACACCGCCCGTTCGCCGCCGACAGCCTCGACCGCGGCCGCGTATTTTTCCTCGCTCACGATCATCCGGCAGTGACCGCATTCCACTTCGCCGTACGCGATCTCCGGCGGCCCGGCCGCCGGGGGAGCCGAGCACGCTGCAACCCAAAGTGCGCCCGAAAACGCCATGGCCCCACCCGATCTCACGCCACTTCTTCTCGTCGCGCAATGATGCGGGTCGCCAAAGCCAGTGGCACCAGCGCCCAGGCGATGAGAATGGCGCCCAGCGCCGGCAGCAGCGCGGAACCGAGCTCCCGAGAAGCCACCAGTCCTGCCGGACCGAGCAGCTCCAGACCGCCTCGGATGAGCTCTATCGCGGCCATGTTGAAGACACTGAGCGGGTTCCACAGGGCCAGCCCGAGCACCTGTCCGGCATCGAGTCCGAGCGCGGTGGCCGCCGCCAACGCGCCTAGATCTCCCACCAGCACCAGAAGCAGCCAGGCGAGGATCGCGATCCCGACCGCGCTCGAGGCGCGCTCGGAGACGACCGAGACCAACAGCCCCACGCTGATCGACGCGGCGGCCAGAAGCAGCGCGAACCCGAGCAGACCGAAGTAGGGCAGAAACGACGCGCCCGAAGCCCCGGAGGAGACCAGGACGCCGGCCAGCCCGAAGCTCACCAGCATCGTTGCGCCGATCGCCAGCAACAGACCCAGAAACTTGCCGACGGCGAGCTCGAGAGCTCCCAACGGCTGCGCCAGAAGCAGGTTCCACGAGCCCCGGTCCCGCTCTCCCGCGATCGCTCCCGCCCCCATAGCCAGCCCTTGAAGCGGCACCACCAAGGCCACGAGGTGAATCAAGCTGACCGCGGTTCGCCCCAGACCGGCAAACCCGCTTCCGGAAACGCCCGACTTCGCCAGCCAGGCCAATCCGAGCGCGGCCGCCAGGAAGCTCAGCGCAGAAACCAGGAACCATCGATTGCGGAAGGCTTCGCGCCGCTCGCGTTCCGCGAGCACCCAGATGCCTCGAAGCTCAGACATGCTCGCTCTCAGGATTGTCGTCGAGGTCGATGTCCTCGATCGCGGCCCCGCTGGCGCAGACCGTTTGCAGAAGGCCCGCTTTGTCGCGTTCACGCACCGAAACCGCGAGCCAGTCGAGCTCGATGGCGACTTCGTACCCAGCGCCGGCCAGTTGCCTCTCGAGGCGGCTCCGGTCGTCTTCGTGGGCCCGTAGCCGTATCCGAACCTGCTCGTCGCCGAGCACCTCTTCGGGGGTGCCCGCCGCCGCCAACCGGCCGTTGTCGAGGCGCAGAACGCGATCGGCGAGGAACCGCACTTCGCCCGCGCGATGCGAGGCGAAGATCAGGGTCTTGCCGGCCGCCTTGAGCCGCTGGAGGTAGGCCAGCAGGGTCGCGCGCGTTCGGCCGTCGAGGTTCGCCGACGGCTCGTCCAGGAGCAGAATCGGCGGATCCCCGATCCGGGCCACCGCCAGAGCCACCCGCTGCCGCCAGCCTCCGGAGAGTGTTTCGACGAGCTGATCGGCGCGGTTCTCGAGCTCGAGCTCGGCCAGTAGCCGCTCCACTTCCTCGAGCGTCGCGCCGCGCAGGCGTGCAAATCCAAGCAGCGTCTCGCGCACCGTGAAGCCCGGCAAGAAACCGAAGCTCTGCGGCACATAGCCGATGAGCGAGCGCACCGCGCGACCCGCGGTGCGCGGATCCAGGCCCTGAACTCGGACCTGTCCCTTGTAGCGGGCGAGCCCCAAGAGGACCCTCAGGGCGGTCGTCTTACCGGCCCCGTTGCCGCCCCAGAGCGCCGTCGCCCGACCGGCGGCGACCTCGAACGAGACCCGATCGAGGGCCGCCGTCTCCCCGAAGCGCTTGGTCACGACGTCGAAATGCACTGCCGGAAGAGCCGGCGCTTCGCCAAGCCTCGGTTCTCGCTCCCGCCCGGGTGGGGCCGGCCCGGATCGGCGAACTATGCCGGCGGCAAAAGCGCCGCAAACGAGAAGCAACGCCGAGAACGCCCTCCAACCTCCGCCTCCCGTCGTCGGCAGCGGCGGAACGCCGGCCAGTGCGATGCCGCTCGAACGCGGAGCGGGATCGGTCAATTTGGGCTGCGGCCTGACCGCCGGCAGAACTCGGGCTGCGAAGTCCAGAAACCGCGCCGCCAGACCCAGAGAGAAGATCTCGAGCTCCGGAGCCCGGTCCGAAAACGCCTCGAACAAGCGTTCCGAGCGGTACGGGACGTCGCCGGTGCCGTCGCCATCGACATCGAACCCTTCGTAGTCGCTCCAGTAGTTGCCCACCCAGCGATTCTCGGCAACCGAGGCTCCACCGCCTCGGATCGAAACCTGCTCCTGATTCTCTTCGAATGAATTGTCCAGAAACTCCGCTCGCCGGACATTCGGAAGCAGAACCACGCCTGCGTCGTTGCCGACGAAGCGATTGCCCTCGAGCCGTGCGCCGCTCGTGATCTCGCGCGGCGAGTTGTCGAGAAACGCGCCGACCCGGTTGCCCAGGAAGAGATTCCCGCGGACCTCGGCGTCATCCATGTCCTTCAGGCCGACCCCGTAGCCGCTCGGACCGTGATTGCCCGCCACGGTGTTTCCGTGTAGCCGCAAGCGGCGCGAGTACATCAGGAACGCGCCGACCGAGTTGTCGACGAGCAAGTTGCCGCGAATCGTCGCGTCGTCACAGTACATGAAGTGGAGGCCGTAGCGGCCCCTCGCGACCTCATTGTCTTCGACCAGAAGGTCGTTCGAATACCAGAGCACGACGTCCCGGCTATCCCTGACCCGGTTGCCGGTGAGGGCCACCCGATCACTTTGCCAGACTCGAATCGCGTCACCCCGGCGCGGCAGGTCGAAGTTCTTGCCGGTGATGACGTTTCCCTCGATTCGAGTATCGGACGCTGCTCGCAGATAGATCCCGAAGAGGACGTCCTCGAGACGGTTGCCGGCGATCCGCGCCCGCGGCGCCCCGACGGCGATGCCCGCGTTCTCCTGGTCGAGGGACTTGCCGCTGCCGCGAATCGAGAAACCGCTGACCTCGACGCCGGGCGCCGTCACCGAGACGACCGTTCCGCTGCCACCGCCTTCCAGCACCGCTCCAGCCCGGCCCCTGAGGACGAGCTGCCGATCGAGCTCGAACGGACCGCGATGGACGCCCCCTTCGACGACGATCACGTCGCCCGCTACGGCCGCCGCCACGGCTTCAGCCAGAGCGCGCCCTCCGGACTCGGACACCGTGATCTCGAGGGGTTCGGCGAGCGACACGGCGCCGCTCGCCAAGGCCGAAAGTGCCCCCACCAGCAGGATCGACAGAGCGTTACCACCTCTCCGCTCGGCTTCGACCAGGGGCTTGTAGGCCCGCCGATGCAGGTAGAGGCCGGTCACGATCACGAGCGTCGCGACCGTCGCCAGGATCAGTCCGGGTCCCGGTCGTGCGACCGTCGCGAACTGGCCGACGTACCCGGTGCCCAGAACCGGTGGCACGAACGGCTTGATCGACGATGACAGCGGCGCAGTCGGATCGAGGTTGGTCCCGAAGTCTCGCAACCAGTAGGCCAGGTCGGCCAGGAAAAGCACCGGAAAGGCGAGCGCGGGCAGAGCCAGGTAAGCCGCCCGCCGGTTGTGCAGAAACACCGCACCGACAACGAGGAGAGCGATCGCCGACACCGCGATGACCGACACCGAGCGCTCCAGCTGGGCCGCCTCGGCCATCGGCCGCATGCCGATGTAGTGATTGAGCCCGTCGACCTCGGCGACATCGCCCTCGAGGCGATTGAGATACGTGCGAATTTCGAGCCCCTTCGGATACTGCGGCGCCTTGAGCACCATCACCCAGTAGGGCAAGAAGATCGACGCGACCAGGAGCCCGGCAGCGGTTGCCAGCAGCAGGCTCGGAGCGAGGAACCGCATCGGATGAGCCTCTGCTACGGCCCGCGGCACCCGGGGGCCCAAAAGACTGGAGTGTTCTCCCATGTCTACAGCCTCTGCATTCGCCGTCTACGAGGGGCTCGCCAGCAGGTATCCAACCATCTCGAGGTGGAGGGCGGAGCAGAACTCCGAGCAATAGTAAGTGTACACGCCGGATTCTTCGACGTCGAACTCGAAGGTCGTGCTTTCACCCGGCTCGAGACTCAAGTTGATGTTGTAGGCCGGCAGTGCGAATCCGTGCGTCGCGTCCTTGGCGCGCTCGACGTTGGTGATGTGCCAGATCACATGGTCGCCCTTCTTCACTTCCACCTTCTCGGGAGTGAAATGGCTGCGGACGCCGGTCATCCAGATCTCGACGGTCTTACCTCTTCGCTCGACCTTCTCCTCACCGATCGCCACCGCGTGCGGGTCCAGAGCTTGCTGAATGGGATTCCAGCCCGCCTCCGGATAAACCTCCCAGGCCTTGAGCTTGTCGGCCTTGATCATCTGCACGTAATGAGGCTCGCCGATGCCAATCGCCATGTCGTAGAGAAGCTTCATCGAAGGCCCCTTGCCGGAGATGTCGATGAGCTGGAAGTTCTGCGGATGCAACGGACCGACGGTGAGGAATCGATCCACCGACCACTTGTTGAGAGCCACAAGGTATCCACCGTCCGGGCTCACCGTGTCGCCTTCGGCGGCGACGATGTGGCCGACGTTGTAGTGCACCGGAATCTTCTCGACCAAGGTCCAGTCGGCCTCGTCGTGACCACCTGCGTACGCGCCACCGAGCGTCCAGCGGGCGACCGCGGTATCCAGGAACAGGCTGGTATACGCGTAGCCCTTGTCATCGAACTGGGTATGCAGCGGTCCGAGACCGAGCTCGATCTGGGTCTCGAGCGCCGCGTCGAAATCGATGATCGGGACCCCATAGTCGTCCTTGCCCGAGAAATTCTCGGCCGCGATCGCAGCCTGGATCTTGTCCCAGCCAAAAATGGTCACATGGGGGTCGAGCTTGCCCGAAACCACCATGTACTCGCCGCCGGGCGTGACATCGATGCCGTGGGGGCTCTTGGGCTCGGGCAGGAAGTAAAGCACACCCTCGGCGATCGCGGTCTCGAGCGTCAGCACCGGGAAGTCGTTGACGGTGGTAGTCGCGCCGGCGGCCGCCAGCTCCGCCGCCTTGCGCCAGTCGATGATGTGAAGGTAGTCCATGTCTCGCTGTGAGGCACCGGCTTCGAACGGCGGCTTGTCGTCCTCGATTCCCCCTGTCGCCATCTCGGTGTTGAACGAGTTGCACAGAAGCCAACCATCGCTCACCGCCTTGCCGGCGTCACAGAGATCCTGCCAGTAGGGCGGCAGCTCGATAGCGAAGGACTCTCCCGGAACGACCCGGCCGGCGCTTCGGTCGAACTTCCACATCGTGACCATGCCCCGGTACTCCTCGGCGTACTTGTCGAGAGAAGCGTACTTCCAGCCCAGGGGAGCCGCGTACTGACCGCCCTCGATGACCCATTCGGTGTTCGGGGTCACGAACGTGCCGCCGTGGTCCGAAAGGGCAATCGGGTTCTTGACGAGCTGCTTGGTTTCGAAGTCCCTCAGGTCGACCACCGCGATCCGGGCGTGCGCCTTGTCGTTGATGAACACGAACTCGCCGTCGTAGTCGCCCCCGGTCTCACTGAGCGCCGGATGGTGGGTGTCGGCCCAGGTTATGTCACGGCCTTCGACTTTGGCTCCGTCGAGGACCGCTCGGGTCTCGTCGGAGTACCCCCAGCCCTGCCAGGGCTCGGGCGTGAAGACTCCGATGACCTTGAGAAGACGCATCGAAGGCACTCCGATCACCAGAATCTGCCCCGAGTGTCCGCCCGAGGCAAACATCACATAGTCATCGTAACGGCCCGAGGGGACAAAGGTCTTGACCGCCGCGTAAACGTCGTCGGGAGTCAAACCGCGCTCCTGGATGACCGCATTGGAGTCGCCGGCGACGTCGACGCTACCGAGCTGCACTTCGCCTCCGCCGGTCTTGCACGACCATGCAAGAGCCACCAGAGCGACCATCACGATGCCGGCGATCGAAAGATATCTGCTTCGAGTTGACTGCGAGTTCTTCATGCAAGGCCTCCTTCGTTGAGGTAACCGGGAAAGCCTAGAGGGCTCCAGACGCCGTCAGAACCCATGGTCGGGTGGCCGGCCGGACCGCCGATGGAGGGGAGACCGCCACCCCGCTGGGTGGCAGCCCGCGTTGACGGTAGCCACCGGGCCGCCGCGATCGCGGTCGCGGCGATCGGGCGGGTCAGACCAAGACTTTGCCCTTCGACTTGACCACGAAGACCGGACACTCCGCCTCTCGGATCACCTGCTCCGCCGTGCTCCCGACCAGCAGTCGCTCGATTCCGCTCAGGCCGTGCGTTCCGATCACAAGCAACCCACAGTCGCTCTTTTTGGCGTGATCGAGAATCTCGGTTGCCACCCGCCCGACTCGAATCGAGGTCGTGTAGTTGACGTCCGACGAAAGCGTTTCGGCGGCGAGCTTGGCGAGCGCCTGACGCGCACGGTCCTGCCTCTGCGAGACCAGCTCGCTGTCGATCGGCAGGTAGAAGTACGGATAGGGGATTTCCTCGGCGACGTGCAGCAGCTCGATTCCGGACTGGTAGACATGAGCCAACTCTTGCGCGTAGCGGATGGTCAACTCGGAAGGCTCGGAGAAATCCACCGGTACCAGAATGCTCTTGACCGCCTGCTCCCGGACGCTCCGCGCCCCGGCCCTGACGGTCAGGACCGGGCATGACGCGTGACGTGTGACGGATTCGGCGACACTTCCGAGAAACAGCCTCGCCGGCCCACGCCGACCGTGGGTCCCCATGACCACCAGATCCGCGTTGACCTCTTCGGCGTAGTCGAGAATCACTTCCGCGGCCGACAGGCCGCGCCGACTGACCTGGCGCAGCGTCAGCGGCTCTCGGCCGTGCTGCTTGAGGAGGCCGGCCAGCCTCGAGTCCGCGATCTCGAACAGCTTTCGCAGTACCTCCTCCGAATTCGGAAACGCTTCATCGGGATTGTTGGGATCGAACTCATGCAGCACCAGGGCGTGCAGCATGTGAAGCTGCGCCTCGAATCGCTCGGCCAGAAACAGGGCCCGCCCGAGAGCCGCATTGGCGGAATCAGAAAAATCGGTGGGAAAGAGAATCGTCTCGACCTTCATGAGCTACCTCCTTCGCGAGGCGACTGCCTTGATGTCGAACCTTCAGGGCTCGGTACGCGCCAATGGGGCTCGGTCTGCTCGAGGACGGCCTCGGCCACCGAGGCCCCCATCGCCGTTTCGGGAGGAATCACCAGCACCGGGCACGGCGACTCCGTGGCCACCGCGCGCGCGACGCTCCCCAGGAACGCCCGCTCGAAGCCGCCTCGCCCGTGGGTTCCGAGCATCACCAGGTCGGTCTTCAACCGTGCCGCCTCTTTGAGGATCTCACTCGCGGCGGGCCCCGTCCCGACCCGGCTCGACCGGCGGATTCGAGGCGCACCGGCGTGCTCGCGCCACATGTCCTCGAGCTCTTCCAGCGCGAACTTCTCTATCTGTTCCGGAGAAAACGGCTGAGCCAGAGTGCGTTGCAGCTCGCCGACGGCGTAGAACAACTCCACCTCGGTTTTCGTGCCGCCGAGCTGCCGCAAAAAGGCGAGCCCGCACTCGAGCGCGTCCGCCGCGAGCAGCGAGAAGTCGGTAGGCGCGAGAACGCGCTCGACCGGGAGCGACCACTCGCCACGCACCACCAGCACCGGACACCGCGCCCCGCGCAGCACCCTGTCGGCGGTACCGCCGAGGAATCTGCCCAGTCCGTCTCGATCGTTCGCTCCGACAACGATCAGGTCGGCGCCGGTCGTTTTGGCCGCCTCGAGGATCATTCGGTACGGACTGCCGGTCGCGACCCGTGAGGACATCGGCACCGCGATATCGAGACGTTCCACCTGTGCCGCCAGCTCGTCAAGCTGGGCGTCAGACCATTTCTGTTGATAGTCGGCCTGCTCCCAGCCGGAGCCGGAGCGGGGCAAGTACACCTCCATCGGCAGCGCGTGCAAGATTTCGAGACGACCGCCGGCGGCTCGCGCCACGTCCACCGCCGCGCCGACCACGGCATCGCTGCCCTCCTCGAGAGAGGAGCCCACGAGGATGGTGCGAATCGGCTTGAGCGCACTTCGGGCACGCTCGGCCCCTTCGTTGGGTGTGCTCATAGAGAGCGCCCTCCTTCCCGACTCAGCCTACGGGCGCTCTGGATTTCCTTCGACACCCGAGGAGACGGAGAGAGCCACGTCGAAGGGCTGCTCTCCGGCCACCCCAGCGGGCAGTGCCCGGAGTTCTTTCTCTGAAGTCGTCGCCGGCGCGCCGATCAGTCCGGGGTCGGGGGATCGACCAGCCGATGTTTGAGGGCGTAGGCCACTACCTGCGCGCGGTTGTGCAGGTGGAGTTTGTCGAGAATGTTACGGACGTGAAACTTTACGGTGTTTTCGCTAATGCCAAGCTGCTTGGCCAGCTTTCGATTGGTGGTCACGCCGTCCACCATGAGCTCGAGAACCTCCTGCTCGCGATCGGTGAGCGCGTCTGGATCATCGCTCTTTCGGCCGGCGGGCCGGGCGAATTCGTCGAGTAGCTTTCGCGCCAGAGACGGAGTCAGAGCCGGCTCGCCTCGGCCGACGGCCCCGAGCAACGAGAAAAACTCGTCCGCCTCGAGATCCTTGAGCAGATACCCCTTGGCTCCCGCCTTGATCGCCTCGAAGAGGCTCTCGTCGTCGTCGGAAGCGGTCAGGATGACGACCTTGATGTCCGGCAGCTCGGCGGCCAGGTGCTTGGTCGCGGCCAGGCCGTCCACCTCGGGCATCGCGAGATCCATCAACACGACGTCGGGTTTGTGCTCCCAGGCCTGCTCGACCGCCTCGCGGCCGTTGCTGGCTTCGCCCACGACCTCGAAGTCGCGCGCCGTCAGCAGGCTGCGCAGACTCTCTCTGAACAGGGCGTGGTCATCGGCGATCAGAATTCTCATAATCTAGTCCTCCATCCGTGGCAGCTCGAACAATACACGGGTTCCGCCGCCCTGACGCGAATTGATCCGCAAACGGCCACCCGCACTCTCGGCCCGCTCGCGCATAATACTAAGGCCAAATCGAGGCAGCTCGGCCCTGGCCACCGATTCGGGGTCGAAGCCCGTTCCGTCATCCTCGACTATCGCCTCGAGACCGACCGAGTTGTGCCTCACGCTCACACGAACCTTCTTCGCCTTGGCGTGCTTGCGGACGTTCGCGAGAGACTCCTGGATCACACGCACGAGTTGCAGCTCGACGCGCGGAGGCACCGAGAGCGGTTCATCGATCTGGATCTCGCCGCCGATGCCGCTCGAGATCTTCCACTGCGCGAAGTATTCTCTGAGCACGTCTTCGAGCGGCCGGTCGCCGGAGGGCTGGGACCGCAAAGCCAGAATGCCTTCCCGGACGTCCGTGTAGGCCTCCCGAGCCGCCACCGCGAGCTGATCCAGCTGCTCACTGGCTTGCTCGTTCTTGCCCGACTTGAGGTACTGCTGCACCGCCTGCGCCTTGGTGTTGACATAGGCCAGAACTTGGGCCATACCGTCGTGCATCTCCCGTCCGATGCGGGTCCGCTCTTCGGTAATTGCAAGGTTTTCCAGCTCATGATGGAGGTAGGACTTGTCGATCGCGACCGCGGCCGTGGCCGCGAAACGAACCAGGGTCTCCTCGTCCTCGTCCGAGAACTCTTCGTCCGCGATTTTATCGGTCAGATAGAGGTTGCCCAGAAACGGCCCCTGACAGAGGATCGGAACCGCTAGCAGGCTCGACATCTTCGGATGGTTGTCGGGAAAGCCGCTGGACCGAGGGTCACGGTCGATCTCGGCGATCCGCAGGTGGCGCTCCTCGTGCAGAACCACGCCGAGAAGCCCCTTGCCCGCCGGTGGAGAGCCGATCGCCGCTCGTCGCTCCTCGCTCAGCCCGCAGGTCACGAACTCCACGATCTGCTGATGGTCGCCGATCACCGACAGCGCTCCATAGCGCGCACCCACCAGCTGACAGGCCTGGTCGACGACCTTCTGAAGGACCGTGGTGAGCGCCAACTCACCATGGATGTCGCGTGCCGCCGAGTCGAGGGCGAGAAGCTCACGGTTGCGCCGCTCGAGGCGTTCGTGGGTCTGGGTCAGCACCGAGAAGACAGCGCCGACCAGAAAGAGCACCGCGAGGGCCACGACTCCCGCCCAAACGATCCTGCCCGCCAGGGTCGCGAGATAGGGCTCGAGCCGGCCCCGAGCGAACTCGAGAAACAGGATGACCAGCACGAGGCCGGCGAGCGAAGCCCACTTGAGTCTCTTGATTCCCATCAGAGCCCAAGCAGTATAGCGGTGCGTCCGTCAGCGACGGCTCGGCCGCCGAGTCGCCTTCGCGCCCCCCCGAGAGCTCCAACCCAAAACGGAATAGAGCGGCGACCAGCCCAGAAGCCCGGTCACGAGCGGGTACCAGCCCAGGACCCGGCAAGCGACGCCCGAGAGATCGTCAACCGGTCCGAACCAGCCAATGCCGAGGATCAAGGCACCTGCCGCCAGGCGCACGAGCCGATCCAGGCCGCTCTCATTGGGAAACGCCATCGGCTCCACTCCGGCCTGGGTACATGGCAAGAAAGTGTCTACGAGTATGCCATTACCCGCCACACCCTCATGGGTGGGCACTCCGTTCCAGCCGGGCAGGATTCTCGGACAGCTTTCTGGGCACCCAGCTCGGCCGAGCACGGCTACCGCGATTCGACGTACTTGCGGGCGTCGATCGCGGCTTGCCGAACGCGGTAGCTGGGGTCGCCCTCCGCCAGGCCGGCGAAGAGCTCGAGCGAGCGGGCACCTTCGATGCGCGCCAGTGCTCCGATGGCGCCGATCATCGTCTCTTCTTGTTGTTCGGGCGTGATCTCCGGTACGGCACCGGTCAGGCCCCGATCCAGCATCCGTCGAAGCACAGGCACGCCCGCCGCGCTTCCCAAACGGCTGACTGCCAGGGCCGCGTTCCAACGCACGTCGGCGACACCGTCGTCGAGCAAGAGCTCGAGCTCGGCGACCACCGACGGATCGCCCAGCTCTCCCAAAGCGTACGCGGCCACCTTGCGAATTCCCGGATCGTCCGAGCCGAGCTCGGCGGTCAGCGCCGGCAAAGCGCTCGGGTCACCAATACCGCCCAGCGCCCAGAGCAAGTAGATCCGGGTCTGCGAGTCGGTCTCGGAATCGAGCGCCGTAGTCAGGACCGGCACCGCCTCCGGGTCGCGGGTGTAGCCCAGCACCAGGGCGAGGTAGCGCTGGATTTCTTGATCCTCGGCGGCCACGAACAGGCGCCGGACCTCGGCCGAGGCCGCCGGATCCAACGCCAAAGCGTCGGGGTCGGCGACCAGGATCTTCGACAGCTCATAGGCTGCCTGCGCGCGCCGGGGCCGCCAGGAGGAACGCAGGTCGTTCAGGTAGTCGTCAATATCCTGATGGTCGTAAGCGATCCACCCGAAGCCGATAAAAACTCCCACGCAGATCAGAACCACGACCAGCGGGACGATGAAGAGGCCGAAGAACGCGCGCAGCGGGCTACCGCCTTCGTCTTCGTCAGGGATCGAGCTTTCGGCTGACTCGTCGCTCATTGAACGCTGGAGCTTACCGCTTCCAGACGCGAATCGGGCAACGCGCCGAAACTCATTCTCGGCTTGACACACGCCGGGAGGGAGATATTCTTCGCCTCGTCTTGTGAAAGTTTTCACAAGCTTGATCGCGAACCGCGCTTGCCGGACCCGTCCGCGCAAGTTAGTTTCAAGCTCGCAACGACGGTCGTATGTCGCAGATTTTCCACCGGAGCACGAACACCGTCTCGAAGGTGACGCTCTTTGGAGCGGTGTTTTTCGTCGGTGCACTCGGATGGGTGTTCGCCGAGCTGGATCGATCCTCGTACAACACCGGCCAGGGCGTGGTGATCAAGCAGCCGGTGCCGTTCAGCCACGATCACCACACCGCCGCTTTGGGCATCGATTGCCGCTACTGCCACAGCTCGGTCGAGGAATCCGCCAGCGCCGGGATCCCGCCGATTGCAACCTGCATGAACTGTCACAAGCAGGTATGGGCCGACAGCCCGATGCTCGAACCGGTCCGCCGAAGCTACGCCGACCGCGAACCGATTCGCTGGGAACGCATCCACGACCTGCCCGACTTCGTCTACTTCGACCACTCGATTCACGTTGCCAAGGGTGTTGGCTGCGCTACCTGCCACGGCCGGGTGGACCAGATGCCCCTGGTCTTTCAAGCGGAGT
Source organism: Thermoanaerobaculia bacterium (assembly GCA_945787635.1). Classification (GTDB taxonomy): domain Bacteria; phylum Acidobacteriota; class Thermoanaerobaculia; order Multivoradales; family JAHEKO01; genus CALZIK01. Next base: position 32,089 of record CALZIK010000184.1, read on the forward strand.
CGCTGCAGATGGAGTGGTGCCTCGAATGCCATCGCGAGCCCGAGCGCTTCGTTCGCCCGCGCTCGGAGCTCGTCAACATGACCTGGAAAGCGCCCGGCGGCCGGGCGGGCCAGCGAAGGTTGGGCAGCGAGCTGGTCGCCGAATATCACATCCAGAGCAAGCTCAACTGCTCGGTCTGCCACCGTTAGGAAAGCGCAAGCAACCGTGATCGACTCGAACAACTCCCAGGATCTCGACGTTCTCCGCGAGCGACTCGCCAGCTCCCACGGCCGGCACTACTGGCGCAGCCTCGAGGAGCTCGCCGGCGATCCCGATTTCGAAGAGCTGGTCCACCGAGAGTTTCCGGCTTTCGCCAGCGAATGGCCCGACGGGGTCAGCCGCCGGAGATTCCTCCAGCTGGCGGGAGCTTCTCTCGCTCTGGGTGGTCTGACCGCCTGCACCCGCCAACCTCCCGAGAAAATCGTCCCGTTCGTGGATCAGCCGGAGAACCTGGTGCCGGGCAAGCCACTCTATTACGCGACTTCCCTCGACTTCGATGGCTGGGCGCAACCGGTTCTGGCCGAGAGCCACGGTGGACGCCCGACCAAGATCGAAGGCAACCCTGAGCATCCGGCGAGCCTCGGCGCCACGGACCTCTTCGCCCAGGCCGCGATCCTGGGTCTCTACGACCCCGACCGCTCTCAGGTCACCAAGCGACTCGGCCGGATCTCGTCGTGGACCACATTCGTGGCGCAGGCCCGGGGAACGCTCGACGCTCTCAGCGCGTTCGGTGAGGTCAAGCTCAGAATCCTCACCCGCCCGGTTACCTCTCCCACTCTCATCCGGCAGATCCGGCAGCTCCTCAGCGCGCATCCTGCGGCGCGCTGGCATCAGTATTCGGCAGCCGGATCGGACTCCGTCTACGCGGGCTCGACGCTGGCCTTTGGCCGGCCGCTCGAGCCTCGCTACCGGCTCGATCGCGCCCACGTCGTCCTCTCGCTCGATTCGGATTTCCTGACCCTGGGACCGGGGAGCGTGCGCTACGCCCGCGACTTCATGGACCGCCGCCGCGTGCTGACAGTCGACAACGCCCGCGGCGACGGCGCGATGAACCGGCTCTACGCCCTGGAATCGACCGTCACCGCGACCGGAGCCACCGCCGATCATCGGTTGCCGGTGCCGGCGGCAGTCTTCGAGGCGGCGGTGGTCGCTCTCGCGGCCGAGCTGGGAGTCCCGGCGATCGACGCGGCGCAGGCCGAGTCTCTCGGCGCCTCACTGGGCGACGGTGCGCGCCGGTGGATCGAAGCGGCGGCCGCGGACCTCGGCAACCATCGCGGCGCCTCGCTGGTGATCCCGGGCGACTGCGCATCGCCCGCGGTTCACGCACTGGCCCATGCCCTCAACGAGCATCTGGGCAACCTCGGCAAGACCGTCGAGCTTTCACCACCGAGCCTCGACGTCGAGACCCTCGGCACCGATTCGCTCCGCGATCTGGTTGCCGCAATGGACTCGGGCGAGGTGGATCTCCTGATCGTGGCCGGAGCCAACCCGGTCTTTGATGCGCCCGCCGATCTCGATTTCGCGGCGGCCATGCAAAAGGTCGCCAACCGGATTCACTTCGGTCTCTACGAGGACGAGACCGCGGCCTATTGTGAATGGCACGTGCCCCAGGCCCACGAGCTCGAAGGCTGGGGCGACGCCAGGAGCTTCGACGGCACCCTGAGTTTGCGCCAGCCCCTGATCGAACCTCTCTACGACGGCAAGTCGGCAATCGAGCTCTTCGCGGCTCTGTCGAGCGCCGAAGAGACCGCACCGCGGGAGCTCGTCGAGGCCTCCTGGCTCGAGGCGGCGGCCACTCCGGAGGCCGACTCGAAGGAATTCGAGCGCGCCGTCCACGACGGCTTTGTCGCGGGCTCGGCGCCGGCGCCGGAAGCCGCCTCGGTCGACTTCGCCGCGGTCGCCGGCTCACTGGGTAGCTTCCCGGAAGCACTTGGCGACTCGGTCGTCTTCCGGCCCGACCCCACCGTTCTCGACGGGCGCTTCGCCAACAACGGCTGGCTCCAGGAGTGCCCCAAGCCGCTGACCAAGCTCACCTGGGACAACGCCGCGATCGTCGGGCCCGGCATGGCCTCGCGACTCGGGCTCGCCAACGAAGAGCTGGTGGCGCTCACCGTCGACGGCCGCGAGCTCGAGCTGCCGGTCTGGATCCAGCCGGGCCAACCGGACCGCACGGTGACCGTGCACCTCGGCTACGGCCGCACCCGGGCCGGCAGGGTCGGCAACGGCGCCGGCGCCAAC
>CALZIK010000185.1 GCA_945787635.1 Thermoanaerobaculia bacterium
GCGCTGCGGCCGCCCCGGCGGCCCCGGCTCGGCCCGCCGATGCGCGAGCCTGGCACTACGTGTTGATGATCGACGCCTCCAGCAGCGCGTCCACTCTCGAGATCTTCCGTTGGCACGCGCGTGACGGTAGCGGCTTGCCGGTGATCGAAACCGCCACCGGCGACGACCCGACTGAGCCCTGGCGCACGAGGGTCAAACCCGGACTCGCGGCCTACGCCGGCCGGCCCGCTGAAGCGGCGAAGTCTCTCGAGCCGCTATGGGACTACGCGCTAGGGAAGCTCGGCAACGACTCGCCCACCACGCGAACGGCCGCCGTCCACCTGCGCGCGACGGCCGGAATGCGCCTTCTCCCCGAGGCCGAGCAGGCGGCGATCCTCGATGCGGTGCGCGCGGCACTGGCGTCGAGCCCGTTCGGCTCCTCGTCGGCACGCGTGATCACCGGCGCCGAAGAAGGCATCTACGGCTGGCTCACGGTCAACTACGTGCTCGGGCACCTCGAGCACGGAGGTCCCTTCCCCACCGTCGGCGCGCTCGACCTCGGTGGCGCCTCGACCCAGATCACCTTCCAACCTCTCGACTATCCGCGCGACAACGGCCAAATGGTTCACCTCGGCCGCAACGCCTACCACCTCTACACGCGCAGCTACCTCGGCCTGGGCCAGGACGAGGCGAGAGAGCGGGTCAACTCGCCGGACTGCTTTCTGGCCGGATATCCGATGCCCGACGGACGTGCCGGCCGGGGCAACTACGACGCCTGCGGCCGCGCGATCCGTGCCGTGCTCGCCGTGCCCTGCTCGGAGGACGATGAGCCATGCTCGCTCTTGGACGGTGACCAACCCCCAGTCTACGGCGAGTTCCTGGCGTTCTCGGTCTACGCTTACGCTGCGGACTACTTCGATCTCGACCAGCGCCTGCGGCCGGCAGAGCTCGCGGCCGCCGGCAGAGCATTTTGCGCCACCGACTGGCCGGCCTGGATCGTGCGCGAGCCCGCGATCGCCGACGATCCGTTCGTGCCCAACTACTGCTTCGCCGCGGCGCACATCGAAGCCCTGCTCACCGACGGTTTCGGCTTCCCCGCCGACACCGAGCGCATCACCGCGCCGCTACGCGTCCAGGGAACGCCGATCGGCTGGACCCTGGGCGCGCTGGTGCACGAACTGGCCGGGCGGTAGAGAACGAGCTACGGCCAGAGCCAGCCGAAGACGCCGGCGGTCAGAAGCCCGTAGATCAGGCCGTCGAGGATGTGCTTGGCTGTCGAGAGCCAGGCGGTTCCCTTCCAGATCGAGTCGGCGAAGTGGGCGCCCGAATACCCGAGGAAGGTAACGGTGCCTACGACCCTGAAAACCGTCAGGTAGTCGGCGCCGGGTCCCAGAGTCCGGCCTGCGACGTAAGCCGCGAACACGCCGATCACGATCGAATAGATGAACCACAGCGCCAGGGCCTTGCCGATCGCCGGTGGCCCGTTGGGGCGGACGGTCATCAAGCCCACCGGTCCCTCGTTGAACTTCTCCACCATCTCGGGCGAGCCCATCTCCTTCATCGACTTCGGGCATGGGAAGGCGTAGTCGCCGGGCCGCAGCCCCGAGTCCCTCATCGCCGCGCGAACGCTGGTCTCGTCCGGGAGCTTGCCGTAATCGTCGTTGTGCCACCCGATCACCATATGAATGAGCGAACTGGCGATAAAGACAGCGACCGCCGACAGGACGATCGGGAGCCACAGGGCGCTGAGTGCCGCCATAGGGTTCTCCTTGGCTTCGGACTTCTAGGCCGCGGCTTCGTCGGCCGCCGGCCTCGAGGATTCCACCGGGCTCTGCAGGTGAGCCTCCATGAACGTATCGGGGTTGCTCAACAGACGGGCGATGTCGAAGCCGCGCCGCATGGCCTTGGGGGTGATCTTGCCGGTCGCGAGCCCGGTCGCGAGTTGCAGGTAGAACCTCGCCTTGCCGCGATGCTTGAAGAAGATGTCGCGGCTCGAGCTCCACAGGCTCGCGAACTCGCTGTAGAACTCATGGAGCGGCAGCTTGGTCGGCAGAACCGTGTGGATCAGGTCGTACATGTGCCAGTCGAAGGTATTGACCTCATTCTGAGCTTCATCCCACAGGTCGGTCCCGGGCAACGGCGTCAGCACGGTGAAGCCGGCGTTGTAGGTAGCCATCTCGTCCATCCAGTCCCGTAGGCGCGCGAAATCCTCGCGCCCCCAACTCGGATCGACGATGAAGTTACAGCTGTATCCAACCTTCAGATCCTTGAGGATCTGGATCGCCTTGACGTTGTTCTCGGCGCTGTTGCTCTTGTTGACCGATGACAGGCCCGCGTCGTCCACCTTTTCGACACCCAGAAACGCGGTCAGATACCCCAGGTCCTTCCACATCTCGACCAGATGGGGAAACTTGACGATGATGTCGGTGCGGGTCTGAACCAGGAAAGACTTCCGAATCCCGGAGGCTTTGATGGCTTCGGCCAGCTCTTCGCTGCGCTTGACGTCGAGCCAGAAGATGTCGTCGGTGATGAAAACGTGGGGCGACTTGATCTGGGAGAGCTCCTCGACGATGCGCTCGGCCGACTTCTGACGGTAGCTGCTCTCGTGGAACTTCCAGACCGAGCAGAAGTTGCACTTGAACGGGCAACCGCGAGCGGTCTCGAGAAGAGCCATCGGCCGGCGAAACTGGAGGTAGTAGTGATCGGCGTACTCGTCGATGAGGTGCCGCGCGGGCAGCGCCATGTCGTCGAGATGATGGCGCGGCGGCGTGGGGCCGGTGTGACGCTGGCCGCCGCTGGTGTTCAGCACCAAACCCGGCGCTTCCTTCGCGTCCGCTCCGCGATCGAGCGCGTCCACCAGCGGCGGAAAGACGTCTTCCCCGTCGCCCAGCGCCACCGCGTCGAACGCCGGATCCGAAAACCACTTGGGGTCGCGCGAGGCGTCGTGACCGCCGATGACGACGTAGGCGCCCGGGATCTCCCGCTTGACACGCTTGGCGACCTCGAGCGCTTGATAGCGCTCGGTTGTGAAGTTGCACTGCAATCCGACAATGCCGGGCTCGTGGGCCCGGGTCTTGGCCAGCCCTTGATCCATGCCGTCGATGCGCAGATCCACCACGATGCAGTCGTGGCCGTCGGGCTCGAGCGTCCCGGCGACGCACTCCAAGCCGAGCGGCTCGACGAAGGTCAGCATGTCCAGACCCAAAGCTCCGGTGCTCGGCGGTTTGAGAAGGGCAACTTTCATCGGGTATCCCCTATCGATGACGTCGGCGAAGAGCTGCGCGGCCGACTGGCTTTTCCCGGCTTTGACCAGCGTATCTTAGCGGAGGGCAGGTGTTTTCACCACTGAGAGACTACGGTTTCCTTTCGAGGGGCGCTGCTTCGCCCAAGATCCTGAGCATCAGCTCGGAGTCGTCCGGGAGCAGACCCGAAGCCGGCAGCCGGGGCGTCAAAACGCGCCAGCGCGGCTCCTCCCGAAACACCTCCGCGAAGATCGGCAACGCCTCCTCTACGCGGCCAGCGCCGACGAGCGTGATCGCCTGCCAGTAGCGAACCTCGACGTTGTCCGGTGACATCGCCGCCGCGGCGGCATATTCCCCGAGCGCCCGGTCGATATCGCCGGCGGCAAAGGCCTCGTCACCGAGGTTCATGCGCTCGTAGGTCCGGTGCACGCCGAGCAGGCGCCGCAGCTCCGAAAGCGGGCTTTCGTGATCGTCAACCCGCAGATCGACGGCACGCTCACGCCAGGGAGTTCCCTCCGAAGTACCTGGCACCACCAGGAGCGCCGCCGACTGGCGGCCCCTGATGTCGCCGCCTTCGGCCTGTGCGGCCTCCAGAGCGATCAGGAGCCTCTCGGCGAGATCACCCTGGGCGGCTTCGAACGCGACGGCCATCGCGTCCCAGACCGTGGCCTTCTCCATCAGGTTGGCTTGCGTGGAGAAGCCCTTGCCCTCGACATGCCCGGCGGCCGCGATGCATTTCGCGCCGGTGTGCACGGCGACGTTGCCATGGCGGTCGACCATCGCCACCTGGCGCACGTCGGCGTTGCCGTCCACGCTGACCAGAGCGGCGAGGGCTTGCGGCGCGGTCTTGCCGGCGCGCATCAGCTCGAGGCCGAGAGGCCCGTAGGAGATCTCGGTGAACGACTGGGTCGCGACCGCGCCGACCCCGGCTTCGGCCCAGGTGACTCCGGTACCCACCGAGAACCAGTGCGATTGGACCGCCACGCCCAGCTCTCCCGTCTCGGCGTCGCGAGCGACGATCGAGTAGGTGTGAACCGGCCGTCGGGGCGGGTCGGGCGCCGGACTCGCGAACCCGGTCAGCGGCGCCAGCAACGCCGCGCAAACAGAGCAAACCAGAAACAGCTTCATCGAACCTCCCTTCCGGCGAACTCTATCTCGCCCTTGCCGCCGCGACTGCGCTCGGGTCCCGCCTCAATCGTCGCGGGCGTACACCAGCCGGTTGGCGCTGCCGGTGCCGGGATCGTCCACCACGTCCGGCGTCGCGGAGGACTCGACCAGAGCCTTGATGTCCGCCGGCGTCGCGCCCGGATTCCGCTCGACTGTCAATGCCGCGACCCCCGCTCCGTGCGGCGACGCCATCGACGTGCCGCTCAAGGCCGTACTGCCGCCGCCGCGCCGCGCCGACACGATATCCACCCCCGGTCCGAAGGCATCCACGCAGAGACCGCGATTGGAGAAGAAGGCACGGTCGTCCCGCCGGTCGGTGGCGCCCATCCCGATCGCCTGCTTGACCCGGGAGGGCGATCCGTCGCAGGCGTCGGCGTCGTCGTTGCCGGCCGCGACGACGTGAACCACGCCGGCGGCGAGCGAGCGGCACACCGCGGTATCGAGGCTTCGGGACACGCTGCCCCCGAGGCTCATATTGGCGACCGCCGGCCAACCGTTCTGCTGCGCGTGTCCGGTCACCCAGTCGATGCCTTCGATGACGTCCGAGTCGGCGCCGCTGCCGTCGCGCAGCACCCGCACCCCGTGAAGCGTGACCGCACGCGCGACGCCGAATGTCTTGCCGCCGACGGTTCCCGCCACGTGGGTGCCGTGGCCGTGATCGTCGTCGATGCGGTCGTTGAAGGCGTTGTAGCTCTCGCCGAGCCGGTCTTCGAACTCGGCATGATCGTCATCGACTCCGGTGTCGATCACGTAGGCGTGAACGCCGGCCCCGGTGGCGCCGGGATCGTACTGTCCGTCGAGCGGCAGCGCGCGCTGGTCGATCCGGTCGAGGCCCCAGACCGAGGTCTCGGTGCCGGCCAGCGGCGAGACCGACTTCACGCCGTCCTCCTCGACGAAGAGGACCCGCGAATCCTGGCGGACCCTGCGCCGCTGCTCCCTGGTCATGGCGGCGGCAAACTGACCGGTGCTGGGAAAGGCGGTCGGCTGCTGGGCGCCGAAGGAGTTGGCGATCCCGAGTAGCTCGGTCGCCAGTCCTTCCACCGAGGTGGCGGTGAAGGCGTCCGACCAGTTTGGCCGAAGGGTCACGATGTAGCGGGGCGGCCCGGCCAAACTGGAGCCCGCAGAGCTCGAGCCCGAATCTTCGACCCGGTAGAGAGGAGCCTTGCGGCCCGCACGAAGGGCGGTCGCCGAGGTCTGTTCGGCCAGACAATCGTAGGGTTCGAGGGGCGCGGGCCCCGGGCAGCTACCGCCGGTCAGGAGCACGTAGGTTACGGCCAGGAATAGGAGTCGCTTCATCGATCTACCTCTCTCTTTTGGAGACTTAGGCTGAATCAGGAGCTGGTCTTTCGGCTGAGTCTCCGGTCATTGTTCCGGTTCAGGCTCGGCCTCCCCCTCACCGCCGCCTACTGTGGTGTCGTTGTCACTAAGGTTCTCATAGAGTCGCGATCCTCGCAACGCTAGACTGGGACCTCGAACGACAAGGAGACGCTCATGAAACCGATCCGAAGCCTGGCGCTGGCGGCGGCGCTTCTGACCTGCACGAGCCTCGGTTCGCAACGCCTGTGGGCGCAAGACACGGGCGACGCCGACGGCGCCCGCCTGGTGGCCGCCATGCTGGGCGCAAGCCCGCTCGAGGACGATCTGCGCGAGCTCACCACTTATATCGGCGGCCGCGCCACCGGCACCGCGGCCAACCTCGCTTCGGTCGACTGGGCGCTGGCGAGATTTCGCGAAGCGGGCGTGTCGGCCGGGAAAGAAGCGTTCTCGATGCCCGAGCTCTGGCTCGAACGCTCCGCCTCGACACGGATCTTCGGACCCGAGGGCAGCGGCATCGCCTTCGAGGCCCGAGCCGCGGCCATGCCGTTTTCGAGCGGCGCTCCGGCGCCCGGCGTCACCGCACCGCTCGCCGATGGCGGCAAAGGGACCGAGGAAGACTTCGACCGCCTCGGCGACACGGCGGGGGGCGCGTTTGTGCTGATCGAAACCGAGCCACTGCTCGACATCGAGGGGCTCTTCAAGGAGTACAACGAGGCGTTCGACATCGAGCGCCGGGCGGTCGCGGCGAACGCGGCCGGCATCGTCTACATGGGTTCGCGGGCGGAAGGTCTGCTCTACCGGCACAACTCCTCTCTGCGCGGCGCCGAAGCCCGCCCGATGTTGGTTCTCGACCGCGGCGCGGCGCATCGCGCGCTCTCACTCCTGCGCGCGGGCACGCCGCTTTCCCTGACCGCGGTTCTCGACCTCGAGCTCGGCCCCGCCTATGAGAGCTACAACGTCATCGGCGAGATCGAGGGCTCCGGCGAACCGGAAGAGATCGTCGTCGTCGGCGCCCATCTCGACTCCTGGGACCTGGGAGACGGCGCGCTCGACAACGGCGCCAACGTCACCCTCCTGATCGATCTGGCCCGGCAGATGAAGCGCCTCGGCATCCGCCCACGACGGACCGTGCGCTTCGCCCTGTGGAACGGTGAGGAGCAGGGACTCCTGGGCTCCTACGGCTACGTCCGGAGCCACGCCGCCGAGCTCGACCGGCACGTCGCCGCCATGTCGTTCGACATCGGCTGTGGCGCGATCAACGGCTTTTTCACCGGCGGGCGTGCCGAGGTCGCTTCCGCGCTGGACGAGATCCTCGATCCCGTTCGAGGTCTCGGGCCCTTCCAGATCATCGACGCGCCGGTCGTCGGCACCGACAACTACGACTTCATGATGGAGGGCGTCGCCAACCTGGTCGGCAATCACGAGCCCGCGACCTACGGACTGAACTACCACGCCCAGTCCGATCGCTTCGAGGAGTGTGACCTGCGAACGCTGCGCACAAACGCGGCGATCGTGGCGGCGGCCACCTATGGCTTCGCTACCACCGACGTCTCCTGGGCGCGTCAGTCTCGTCAAGAGGTCGAAGCGCTCATCGAATCGACCGACCTAGAGCGGCAAATGAGGGTTTTCAGTGTCTGGGACGCCTGGCTGGACGGCAGCCGGGGACGGCGAGCCGAATAGCAGCCGATGTTCCGATCACCGGACTTCCCGTGGTGAGCGCGAGGACACGGCATGGGTACAAGGTGGCCCTGTTTCTGTGCTTGCAGATCGGGATCAGCCTGGTTCTTGGAGAGCTTGCGATACGCGTGCTGGCGCGCTTCAATGAGAGTATCCGCCAGCTGTCTTTCAACCAGAGGCTGGCCGGGAAATACGAGGCAGCCACCACCCTGGAAGACTTGCTTGGGCATACCCAAAGAGGTTTCCGTCCTTTGACCCCCGCCGGCGGGTTCCGAACGAACTCCAAGAGTTTTCGAACTCGCGAATACGCCCTCGACAAGGCGCCCGGCGATTATCGCGTGATCACACTAGGCGACTCCTTTACCTTCGCCAGTGGCCTGACGCCCTTTCGAGATCATTGGCCGGTCCTCCTGGGGTCCCGGCTTCGCCGAGAACTTCGGGTGCCCGCAGAGGTCGTCAACCTCGGCTACTCCGGCATTGGACCGCAGTTCGAGCTGCGCATCTGGCAATTGGAAGGCTCCACTTTGCGTCCCGATCTCGTGATCCTCGCGTTTTACGTCGGCAACGATTTTCTAGATGGTCAGGCCTCGCTTCGAGCCGGCAATCCGGTGGACGCCCTCGCCGAATACAGCTATCTCGTTCGCGTCGGCAGAAACCTGTACCGGCACAAGGTCGCGGAAGAGACGCTGACTACCGGACTGCGCGACGTCAAGGAGCATCCGGACTCTCGGAGTGAAGCCGTCGGCGGAGTCGAGCTCTTCGGCTACGACCGCATCTACGACAGCAACCAGCCGTCAATGCCGCTCACCACATTCGTCCGCGTCACAGCCTCCAGGATGGACCTCTTCCACTCGTCGAACCAATCACGATTGGATCTGGAATTCGGCCGGATCGCTCGGATCCTCACCGAGATCCACAAAGGCGTCGAGCGCTCCGGTGCAGAGTTTCTGATGATGATCATCCCGGCCGAGTTTCAAGTAGATCCCGAGGTCGCACGCGCCGCTGCCGACCTTCTCGAGATGCCGCTCAGCGATTTCGACTTGGATCGACCGCAAAGGCTCGTGACCGAGTTCTGCAAGAAGACGGGCATCGAGTGCATTGACCTTTTACCCGCGTTTCGCGAAGCCGGCACCCGCCGGAAGCTCTACCGCAAGCAGAACACTCACTGGAATGTCGAAGGCAATGCCCTTGCGGTTGAGGAACTGATGAACTGGGCAAGCAGAGCCGACGCGTTCGGGCGATTCGAGAACGCGGACCTCGCGTCGGAACCTTTCTACGACTCTGATGGCGATGGGGTCGAGGACCGGCACGATGCGTGCCCGGCCACCGCTACGCCCGAGAGCAGACCCACCAAGACAAGCCGCAGAACCCACTTCGTCCTGCTCGACGACGATCGGGTGTTTGACGCAGTTGGAGGGTCCGACCAGAGCTTCGTCACGATCGACAACACGGGTGGCTGCTCCTGCGAGCAGATCCTGCGCTCTCTCGATCTCTGGGCCCGCCTGGGTGACCGCGGCTGCCCGCAAAGAGTCCTTCGCAACTGGGCGGCTCGCCTTGCGCTATTGCCAGCGCGAAACTCAGAGGTGCCGGTTCCCCAGACTCAATAATGCGTTAACCTCGGCGCTATGGCAAAGCAGAATTCCTTCGACATCGTCTCGAAGATCGAGATCGACGAGGTCCGCAACGCGGTCAACCAGGCGCTCAAGGAGATCCATCAGCGCTTCGATCTCAAGGGTAGCGGCTCCTCGATCGAGCTAGACGACAAGGCGGCCAAGCTCACCCTGGCCTCCGCCGACGAATGGAAGCTCAAGGCGGTGATCGACATTCTCCAGTCAAAGCTCGTCAAGCGCGGCGTCTCGCTCAAGGCCCTGACCTACGGCAGCGTCGAGCCGGCGGCCAAGGGCACCGTGCGCCAGACGGTGGAGCTGCAACAGGGAATCCCGACCGAGAAGGCCAAGGAGATCGTCAAGATCATCAAGGGCGCCAAGCTCAAGGTGCAGGCTGCGATCCAGGAGGATTCGGTGAGGGTCTCCGGCAAGAATCGGGACGACCTCCAGGAGGTCATCGCGCTGCTCAAGGGCGAGGACCTGGGCATCGACATGCAGTTCGAGAACTACCGCTAGGGGCCAGAGGCGGACGGTCGACAGGGACGTCGACCGCTACATCCGGAACCGGAGACGGTCGACAGGGACATCGACCGCTACAACCGGAACCGGAGACGGTCGACAGGGACATCGACCGCTACAACCGGAACCGGAGACGGTCGACTGGGACGTCGACCGCTACAACCGGA
>CALZIK010000186.1 GCA_945787635.1 Thermoanaerobaculia bacterium
GCCGGCCGACAGCGGCGGAGAGGCCTAGCGCCATGCAGCCCGACCGCTCGGCCCGCAGCGCGCCCTCGGTGACGATCAGGCCGGTCCGGCCCACGGACGCCGCGCTTCTGGATCGATGGCGCCTGGAACCGAGCGTCAGGGAGCATCAGCCGCTTTCCGACGCCTCGGCCGCCCAGCTCCTGGCTGATCTCCACCGTCAGCGCAGTGACGATCTCTACGCCTCCCGCGGCGAAAAATTCCAATGGGTCGTCTCGTGCAACCTGCAGCCGGCGGGCTGGATCACGCTGGTCATCATCAACTGGAGCCACGGCCTGGCCGAGATCGGCTACGCCCTGACGACCGAGTATCAACGCCGGGGCGTGATGGCACCGGCGCTGCGAATCCTGGTGTCGGATCTCTTCAGCCGAACCGCGGTTCGGCGCATCGAGGCCCGGTGCGCGGTGACCAACCTGGCCTCGAGACGGGTTCTCGAACGGGTGGGCTTCGAGCGAGAAGGGCTCCTGCGCGGTTATTTTCTCCTCCGCGGCGAACCGGTCGACAACTATCTCTACGCCGTCCTTCGCGACGACTGGTAGCGCCGGCTAGAGGTATTCCAAGCTCGCGTACTTGGCGACCAGCTTGCGCTTGCCGACCCGGTCGAAGTAGACCGTGAGCTTGCTGCCATCGCCGTCGCCCTCGCTTGCGAGCACCACGCCGTCACCGAGCGTCGGGTGCCGTACCCGCCTGCCGCGCGAAAGGCCCTGCGGCTTCGAGCCGGAACTCGCACGGTTCGGCTGCGAACGGCCGAAGAAACTGTAGACCCCGGTGGTTCGGTGGCTCGCAAACAGGTCCGGACTGTCAGTGATCGCGAGGCTCTCCTCCGGTATCTCCGCGATGAATCGAGACTGCTCCTGGTCCTGATAGCGGCCGGCAATCCGGCGCCGGCGGCAGCAGGTCAGGAATAAGGTCTTGCGGGCGCGGGTCATGCCGACATACAACAGCCGCCGTTCTTCCTCGACGTCCTCTTCGGCACCCAGCGCATTGAAGTGCGGAAGCAGCCCCTCTTCCAGGCCGGCGACGAACACCGCTGGAAACTCGAGACCCTTGGCGCTGTGAAGGGTCATCAGAGAAACGCCCCTGTCCGGCTGCCAGGTGTCGATATCCGCGACCAGCGACGCATGATCCAGAAAGGCACCGAGAAGATCCTTCTCCCGCCCTCGCTTCTCTTCGACAAACTCCGAAAGGGCAGTCGCGAACTCGCGGATGTTCTCGAGCTTGGCCTGGGACTCGGGATCGTCTTTTCGGTAGAGCTCGGCGTAGCCGGTCTCCTCGAGCAGCTTCTCGAGCAGTTCGGGCAGCGACAATCGCTCGGAGGACTCGGTCAAGAGGAGGATCAGATCGCGAAAGGCGGTCAGGGCCCTGGCGCTGCGCTGCGGAAACCTGGCCGGCTCGAGGTGGCGCAAACTGTCCCATAAGGTCAAGCCGTTCGCGGCCGCGCTCTGCTCGAGCAGAACCCGAGTCGCCTGACCGATCCCTCGTGGCGGCTGATTGAGGACGCGGTTGAGCGAGAAGTCGTCCTGCGGGTTGCGCAGCAGGCGCAGGTAGGCCACCAGATCCTTGATCTCGGCGCGCTCGTAAAATCGCAGCCCTCCCACCAGCACGTACGGAATCCGGCGATCGAGCAACCTCTCCTCGACCGCTCGAGTCTGGGCATTGGTGCGCACCAGAACCGCCATTTGGCTCCAGCGCCGCCGATCGTGCAACTGCTCGAGGGTATTCGCGATCCAGCGCGCCTCGTCCAGCTCATCGCCCGCGCGATAGAGCTCCACCAGATCGCCGGCGCCCGAATCGGTCCAGAGCTTCTTCCCGCGGCGGCGCTGGTTGCGTTCGACCACCGCACCGGCGGCGGTGAGAATGTTCTGGGTGGATCGGTAGTTGCGCTCCAGCTTTCGAATCTCCGCGCCGGGGAAGAACTTCTCGAAATCGAGAACGTTGTCGAGGTCCGCCCCTCGCCACCGGTAGATGCCCTGGTCTTCGTCCCCGACCGCGGTCAGATTCCCGCCCTCGCCGACCAGTTCCAAAACCAGATGCATCTGCGCATGGTTGGTGTCTTGGAACTCGTCCACCATGAGGTAGTGGATCGAGCCCCGAATCCGGCGCCGAATCTCGTCGTGATCCTGGAGTAGCTCGACCGCAAGGCGCAGCATGTCGTCGAAATCGACGCCGGCCGCCTTCTTCAAGAGCCCCTGATACGTGCGATAGACGCCCGCGACTTTCTGATCGAAGAAACTGCGCGCTTCGCTCTCGAAAGCGTCGGCGTCGAGCAGCCGGTTCTTCGCAGACCCGATCGCCGCCAGAACGCTACGAGGAGGGTACGAGGAATCCGCCAGTCCCTCGCGCTTGAGTGCCTTCTTGACCATCCTGATCTGGTCGTCGCGATCGAAGATCAGGAAACCCGGCTTGAGGCCCACCCGCTCGCCATAGCGGCGCAGCAGCTTGAGCGAGAAGCCATGAAACGTGCCCACGAAGGTCGGCAGGGGGTCGATACGCACCAGACCCTCGACCCTCTCGCGCATCTCGGCCGCCGCCTTGTTGGTAAAGGTGACCGCGACGATCGAGCTGGGATCGATTCCCAGCTGCTTGATCAGCCAAGCCACTCGGTGGGTGATCACCCGGGTCTTGCCCGAGCCGGCGCCGGCCAGCACCAACTGGGGTCCCTCGCCATGGGTTACCGCCTCGAGCTGCTGCGGATTGAGATCGCGTTCGAGGACGATGCCACGCATCAGTTCTTCGATCCCCCCGATTTCGGTTGGCCACGATCCCTGCGCTCGACCCACCCCTCGACGTTCCGCTGCCGAGCACGGCTCACGCCCAATCCCCCATCCGGCACGTCCTGGGTGATCACCGATCCAGCCGCGGTCGTGGCGCCCTCGCCCACCCTCACCGGCGCGACCAGCATGGTATCGCTACCTATGAACGCTGCCTCGCCGATCTCAGTACGATGCTTCTCCTTGCCGTCGTAGTTGCAGGTCACGGTCCCGGCTCCGATGTTGGCCCGATCGCCGATTTGTGCGTCCCCCAGATACGACAGATGTCCCGCCTTGACGCCTTTTCCGAGCGTCGCGTTCTTGATCTCGACGAAATTGCCGATCCGGCTGCCAGAGCCTAAATGCGCACCGGGCCGCAACCGAGCGTACGGCCCGACCCGACAGTCATCCTCGATGGTTGCTTCCTCGAGCACCGTCATTGGACCGATCTCGACGCCCGTGCCGATGCGCGAGTCCTGAATCACCGCGCCCGAATGCACCGTCGTGTCCGAGCCCACAACCGTCGATCCCAGAATCGTCACGCCGGGGTGGATTTCGCTGTCCGCTCCGATCTCGACGTCGGCCTCGATCACCGTACGGGCCGGCTCGAGAATCGTCACCCCGGCGGCCATCAACTGCCCGCACTTCCGATCGAGCAGAGCTCGGTGCGCCCGGGCAAGATCGGAACGGTCGTTGACCCCCAACGCTTCGTCGGGATCGGGAAGCGAGAACAGTCGAACCCCGACGCCAGCCTCGACCGCATCACCGAAGGCGTCGGTCAGATAGAGCTCACCCTGGGCGTTGCCGGGCCGCAGCCGCGACAGGTAGGGACCAATCCCAGCCGAAGGCACGACATAGATGCCGGCGTTGACCGCGCGTACCGCCAGTTCATCCGGCTCCGCATCCGCCGCCTCGACAATACGCTTCAGACCGCCGTCCCCGCTCGCGATGACCCGACCCAAAGAACCGGGCTCCTCGAGATCGGCCACCGCCAGCGCCCAGCCCTCGCCGGTTTCGGCGAGCATCGCGCCAAGGGTCTCGCCGCGCACCAGTGGAACGTCTCCGGACAGCACGAGCAAGCGCGCGGGGGAGTCGAGCACCGCAACCGCGCGCGCCAGCGCGTCACCGGTGCCCTTCTGTTCAGCCTGCTCGACCCAGAGAATCTCGAGCTCGGTTTCGCCGCCCGAAAAGGCGCCGCGCACCTTCTGCGATTCATGCCCGACTACCACAACGACCTTCTCGCAGCCGGCGGCCGCCGCGGCTCGAAGGACCCACCCGAGCAACGGCCGGCCCGCCGCTCGGTGTAGGACCTTGGGCCGCGACGAGCGCATCCGAGTTCCGCGCCCGGCGGCCAGGACGACCGCGATCGTCGGTGGCTTGTGAACCTTCGTCCCGCTCATGCCCGTAGTCTAGTGTCTCCCGTCGGGGCCCACCGCGCGGGCGAGCCCATGACCGGCAGGGTCACGATTCTTCCCGTGCCAACTCGATGACCGCCCGCCGCAGTTTTCCGGGGTCGTGCCGAATCAGGTCGCCGTCCTCGACCAGATCGCGTTCCACCAGACGGAGCGACTCCCGGGACCACGACTTCGGCTCGCGGACCCGGATCGGCTCGGCCCCGGCCTCGGAATAGCGCCGGAGCACCTCCTGGTCGAAGAGGCCACCGTGCGCGAGCACGACATCGACCAAATCAGGGCTGGCGTGGCGCTCGAGAGCCTCGAGATGGTCGCGCGCATCCATCCTGTCGGTCTCGCCCGGCTGAGTCATGAGATTGAGCACCAACACCACCCGGGCACGGCTTCTCCCAAGGGCATCCGCGATACCCGGAATCAGCAGATTCGGCAGGATCGAGGTGTACAGGGAGCCGGGTCCCAGGAGAATCAGGTCGGCGTCCTCGATGGCTCGGACCGCCGCCGGAAAGGCCGGCGCTCGCGCCGGCTCCAGCTCGATATCCTCCAGCGCTTCACCAGATCGGCCGATCGCCGATTCACCCTCGTAGACCTCGCCCGAAACTCCACGGCCTCGCAGGTGAACGTCGCCCAGAGTCGCAGGGAGTATTCGGCCGCGCACCGCGAGAATCGACTCGGCAGTGAGTATCGCTTTCGAGAAGTCACCGGTGATGCCGGTCAACGCGGTCAGAAACAGATTGCCGAACGAATGCCCGGCGAGCCCCTCTCCAATCGCGAACCTGTACTGAAACAGCTTCGCGACCAGGTCTTCGTCATCGGCCAAAGCCACCAGGCAGTTGCGAATATCGCCGGGCGGCGGCACGCCGAACTCGCGCCGCAGCCGACCCGAGGAACCTCCATCGTCGCTGACCGTGACGATGGCCGTGAGCTCGGCGAGGTCCTCTCCGACTCCCGGCTTGAGGGCGCGCAGCAGTACCGCGAGCCCCGTGCCACCACCTACAGCTACGACGCGAGGGCCGGCGTTGTGTTCAGTTCCCGGCAAAGAGCGAAGAGTGCTCGGGATCGCTTCTCAACGACTCGAAATCCTCATCGTGAGACGCGACTACCCGATTCCGGGGATTGGCCTCGATCGCTTTGGACAGAAGCTCGCCGGCTTTGTCGTGCTCTCCCTGCAAGGCGCAGATGGCCGCCGCGAGATAGGCAAAGCGGTCGTCTTTCGCCGCCCGCCCACCACGAGTCGCGAGTTCGAGCGCGTCATCCAGCCGGCCACGGTTGTGCAGGAAAACGGCCTCGAGATACGGATCATCCACGGATCGACCCTTCGATCCGAGGTTTTCTTCGCATACCGCGAGATAGCGCCGGGCGCTCTGGGCGAGTGACGGCAGGTCGGTCTCCTTGCGCACCTGGTCGAGGGCCTTGGCCGCCGCGCTCCATTCCTTCCGGTATGTGGCCTTGACCGCTCTCTCAAAAAGCTGGACATGGGGATCATCCGCGAGGTTGACCGGCACGACCATGTCGCGGGCGGCGATTCCGAGCTCCGTCAGCTTGGCTTCGACGGTCTTTTCGTCGGTCTTGAACCGCTCCGCGAGCTCCGCCAGGCGCCGCTTCTTGGCATAGCGCTTCAGATAAGTAACGTTAGCCTTCTTCCACCTCTTCGCCATCGCCTACCTCTTCCTCAACTCGACCAGGATCTGCTTGGCAACCGCCTTCAGAGTATCGAAGACTCCTACGCCCTGGACCGCCACGGCTTCGAACGTCGGCTCACGCTTGTAGTTGAGCATCCGGTACATCTCGTCCACCGGCATCGCGTTCGGCAGGTCCCGTTTGTTGAACTGTAAGGCTGAGGGCACGGTCTTCAGATCAAAGCCGTGGTCCCTGAGATTCGATTCCAGATTGCGAATCGACTCGACATTGGCCTCCATGCGCTCGCGCTGGCTGTCGGCCACGAAGATGACCCCGTCCACACCTTTCAGAATCAGCTTTCGGCTGGCATCATAAAACACCTGACCGGGCACCGTATAGAGATGAAAGCGGGTAGTGAAACCCCGAATCGAGCCCAGATCGAGCGGCAGGAAGTCGAAAAACAGAGTGCGGTCGGCCTCGGTGGCAAGCGAGATCATCTTGCCCTTCCGATCCGGCGCCGTCTTGTTGTAGATGTACTGAAGGTTGGTCGTCTTGCCACCAAGTCCGGGCCCGTAGTAGACGATCTTGCAGTTAATTTCCTTGGCTGCGTAATTGATGAAGGTCATGCTGGCCGCCTACCCTATGACCTACTCGCTGAACAGGGCATCGATGTCTTCGTCGGTGATCTCGGAGAACGGGCTGGGCTCGGTCACTCCCTCCTCGGGGATCGCCTTGCGGTCCATCTCGTCGAACACCTTCTTGAGCTCGACGCTGGCGCGTTTGACCCGAAGGCGGACCAGGCCCAACGACGAACGTTCGTCGAAGATCACCAGCAGAATCGCTCGCCGAGCGACAATCGAGATATGAATGTGGTCGCGCTGCCCTTCGTGAAACAGCACCGAAAACTCTCGCTCTCCGATGAGCTTGGCCAGTCCGTCGGTGGCGGCGACGTTGCCGGCGGTGAGCGAGGCCAACGAGGTCGAGTCGAACTCCTCGGTTTCGCCGGCCGCGGCGATGTGCTGACCGTTCTTGTCGATCAGAAAGACCGCTTTGGCGTTGGCATCTTGCCGCAGCCGCTTGAGCGCGTCTTCGAGACGGCGAAACTCTGGTTCGAAAACTACTTCCATGATCGGGATTTGGCCGAGCGAAGTCTACCCTGGACGGGCACAGGACGCCGCAAAAAATATCACACCCCGCCTGAGGTCGGCTCAAACGCGATGATACGGTGAACCCGCCTCTAGGAAGAAGGCCGCGGCTCTTTCACCGATCCTCGCCTCATGCGCGCTCTCGTTCCCCCGAAGTCCACCCCCCGGCGGGACCGCGATTTCGACCGCCTGGGCTCCGAATCCTGGGATCTTCTGGTCGTAGGGGGCGGCATCACGGGCGTCGCAGTGGCGCGAGATGCCGCGCTCCGCGGCTTGAAGACCGCCCTCGTCGAGCAGGGTGATTTCGCCTTCGGCACGTCCAGTCGGTCCTCACGTCTGGTCCACGGGGGACTGCGCTATCTGGCCAATTTCGATTTCTCGCTGGTACGGGAGGGATTGGTCGAGCGACGCCGGCTCCTCGACGCGGTTCCCGGCCTCGTGCGACCGGTGCGGTTTCTCTATCCGGTCTACCGGGGTGATCCCGACCGCCTGTGGAAAGTCCATCTGGGTGTGCGCCTGTACGACGCTCTCGCCCTGGGGTTCGCCCTCGGCGAGACGCGGAGGCTCAATCGCAAGCGGCTGCTCGATTCGATCCCCGGCCTGCGGCGCGACGGTCTTCAGGGAGCGGTCTCGTACTTCGACGCCGCTACTCACGACACCCGCCTGACCCTGGCCGTTGCACGCTCGGCCCAGGATGCGGGCGCCGTATTGGTTTCCCGTTGCCGGGCGCTCGGGCTGTCCGGCGACGCCGGGCGCACCAGCGGCGCTCGAATCCAGGACCTCCTCGGCGATCGCGAGATCGATATCCGCGCTAAAGCGACGGCGCTTTGCTGCGGCCCGTGGCAAACGCTCTACCCGCCGGCCACGGTCGAGCTTCGAACCGCCCGAGGAACCCACATCTCGATCAAAAACCGGCGCATTCCCTTGGACGGCTACATCGCCCTGCGCTCGCCGCGCGACGGCCGGCTCGCCTTCGCCATGCCGATCGGGTCCTACATCGTCTTCGGCACCACCGACACGGATGACCGCGTCGAGCCCGGCTTGGTGCGGCCCTCGGCCGAAGACACCGAGTACCTGCTCGAGCTCGCCAACCACGCCTTCCCGGCGGTCGACGTCACCGTCGAGGACGTCACCGGCGCCTGGGCGGGCTTGAGGCCGCTGGTCGCCGAAGGCTCGGCCGAAGACGCCGACGCGCTTTCACGCCGTCATCAGATCGTAGCCGGTCCTCCGGGCTTGTGGATTCTCACCGGCGGAAAACTGACCACCCATCGCCGGATGGCCGAGGATCTCCTGGATGAAATCGCACCGGCGCTAGGGAAGATGGGCGTTGACGTCAAAGAGTGCGGAACCCATGAGGGCCGTCTCTACGGCGGCTCGCTGACCGCGGGCGAAGAGCGTCTGCGCTCGTCCGGAGTCTCCGACGGCGCGATCGACTCGGCGGCCGGTCTCTACGGTCCCAGAATCGAGCAGCTCTCTGAGCGAATGGAGCGCGCCGAAGCGGCCGATCCCGATGCCGGGCTCCGCCGCGCACAGATCGCCATGGCGGTCGAAGACGAGTGGGCTCTTGGACTGGACGACCTGCTTCTGCGCAGACTCGAGCCCGGCCCGCTCGATCTCAAGGCCTGCTGGCGCGAAGCGCCCGACGCGGCCCGTGAGCTCGGTTCGCACCTCGGCTGGTCCGAAGGCGAGACCAACCACGCGGCCTCCGACCTGCGCGGCGGCATCGAGCGGGACCTGGCCGCAGCGGGCGTGCCTCTTCCCTGATAGCGGCGCTAGTGTCCTACGCGCTCGCGCGCCCGCTCGCTCGCTTCGGAGCGCGCTTGCGCCGGCTCCGGCCGACGAGCTCGGTGATGACGTAGGTACCGGCCCGCGGGTCCTTCTTGAGGGTAACCAGCTTGTTCTTCTCGGCGTCCTCGAGCAACTCCGAGAACGACGAATAGCCGTAGTAACCCTCGGAGAACGACGGCCGCTTTCTCTGCATGGTCTGCTTGACCATCGAGCCCCAGAGCACGTCCTTGTTCTCGCGTTGCAGTGCCTTGATCGAATCCACCATGAGCGCGAAGGCCTCGGCGTTCTTGTCCGAGACTCCGGTCACCTTCTCGAGCCTCGGGGCCTTCTGCGAGTCGCGCCAGACATCTTCGTAGAAAATGAACTCGTCGCAGTTATCGATCAGGAGATTGGCTGAGGAGTTCTTGACCCCGACGCCAATCACGATCTTGTTGTTTTCCTTGAGCTTGGTGACCAGGGGCGTGAAATCGCTATCGCCGGTGAGCACCACGAACGTGTCGATGTGCTCCTTGGCGTGCGAAACGTCCATGGCATCGACCACCATCTTGATGTCCGCCGAGTTCTTGCCCGAATAGCGGCGTTTCGGGATGTCGATGAGCTCGATGCCCGCCTCGTGGAACTCGCGTTTGAAGTCGCGATAGCTCTCCCAGTCGGCGTAGGCTTTCTTGACGATGATCTTGCCCTTTTCGACAAGTCGTTCGAGGACCAGATTGATGTTGAATTTCTTGATATCCGAGTCGCGCACTCCGAGCGCGACATTTTCGAGATCGCAAAACAACGCGATCCGCTTTTCGTCATTCACAGGTAGTTCCTTTTGTCGGTTCTTTGGTATTTCAGCTTGAGAGTGCGAGGCCCAGCGCCGTCGTTTTCCCTGGCGACCTGGTCTTTGGAAGAAGAGAGGAAAGCCGGGGCTCAATCACCCTACTGGGTGTTAGCTTAGCATCCTTGTTCGCTTTCGGGCTCCCGTCCCGCCGGGTTTTCGCCGAGTTTCTCGGGGCGTGGCATCACCGAGTCCTTTCGAAGAGGTGTCGCGACCCTGACCCCGCCGGCGGTTCTCTACGAACCCGACTCAAGCGGCAAGCGCTTCGCGGCGGCCGCCATCCAGCTGGCGAAGCCCTCGGCATCCCGACCTTCCACCAGCTCTCTCAGACGCTCGAGAGCCCGAGCCAGGCGCCGCACCGCACCCGCCGAGTACGGGTTGTCGGCCTGAATCTCAAAGTAGACCTCGGGACTCTCCCGCACTGCCGTAGCCGCCAACCTCTCGAGCGCCCGATCGGTCGTGCTGTGCAGATCGATCCGGCGAGCCTCGCCTTCGAGACGGGCGCCGGCGAAGGCGAGGGTCGCGGCGTGGGCCAGCGTCAGCATGTCCGCCATGAGCCGGTCGTGCTCATCGAGCCCGACTCTCACCAGACGGGCCGACGTCGGAGCGAACAGGGCGCTCACGAAGTTCTCGGCCTCGAGGTCGCCGGTATCGCAGACCACCACGTCCGACCCGCGCAAGACGCTCGTCGCGGGCCCGAACAGCGGATGGAAGGACGCTACCCGCACGTCACGAGCCTGGAGGGCGCGGATCGCCTCGACCAAGGGCGTCTTGATGCTGGCCATGTCACAGACGATTCCGGCGGGCGGGTTCCCGCACCAGCCCAGATAGATCTCGGCGGTGCGCCTCGGTGGCGCGGCCGACACCACCAGCTCCGCCTCGGTCAGTTGCGCCTCGACTCGCCGGTCGAAGCCTTCAGGACACCGAGGATCCAGGACCGCAACCCGAAATTCCTGAGCGCGCAGGAAATCGACCATCCAGCGGCCCATACGTCCCGCGCCGCCGACCACGATGGCGGCCTTGCCCTTCCCGGTAGCCGAGAACCTGAGCCTTTGCGCCTCCTGAACGGTTACCGAGGCCGCCATCAGCGTCGATAGGATGTGCTCCGCGATCTCGGGGTTGAGGCCCGATTCTCCGGCCATCGAGCGACCGCGATCGAGAACCCTGCGCTCTTGGCGATAGTCGACGGTGGGCAGGTCTTCCGCCAGCTTGATCGCGGCCACCTCACGTGCCAGCTCGATGCGTTCGGCGGCGCACGCCAGGATGCGCTCGTCCAACTTCCGGATTCGATGCCGGGCAGTTTCCAGGTCCATGAGCGTGTTCTCCTTCCCAATCCAAAGAGCGAACAAGTGAACGCCTACAATACGGGTGTCGTCCCGGCGCCTTGATACTCTTCCGGCGCCCGATGTCTGAAACGTCACCCATGACGGCGCGACCGTCCGAATCGGGGAGAATCGCTCTTCTGGTCACCGGAGCCTCGGGGATGAGCCTGCCGCGAGCGGTGCTGGCATCGCTCGCCCGGCATCCAGCGGTCGAACGGATTCACCTGGTCGTCTCGGCCGGCGCCAGCCAGGTTCTCCGGCACGAGCTCGCCAGGGACAAGACCGCCGCCGAGGACCTGATCGATGCTGCAGGGCTCGGCCCCGATGTGCGCGGCCAGATTGTCGTGCACCGCGACAGCGAGCTCGACGCCGCCATAGCATCGGGTTCGTACCGGCTGGCGGGAACCGCCGTCGTCCCGTGTAGCGCCGGGACGCTCGGCGCGCTGGCGACGGGCGCCGCGCGAACCCTCATCCAGCGAGCCGGGGCGGTAGCGCTCAAGGAGGGCTGGCCCCTGGTCCTCGGCTTTAGGGAGACGCCGCTCTCGATCGTCCACCTCGAGAACCTCCGGCGCCTGGCCTACGCGAGAGCCAGGATCCTTCCGCCGGTGCCAGCCTTCTACATCGGCGGGGACTCGATCGAGCGGTTTCTCGAGCACTACGCCCTGCGAGTCATGGATCAGCTCGGCCTCGAGGCGGTCGATTCGAGCCAGCTGCGCTGGCCGAATCCCGTTTCATGAAGCCCACGAAGAGCGCCATCGACGGCGTTTTCCT
Organism: Thermoanaerobaculia bacterium; assembly: GCA_945787635.1. GTDB lineage: Bacteria > Acidobacteriota > Thermoanaerobaculia > Multivoradales > JAHEKO01 > CALZIK01. Next base: position 11,662 of record CALZIK010000186.1, read on the forward strand.
ACCGATATACTCACGTTCCGATGAACCGCGCTCCGCATCGCACAAGATGACCGCTACCCGGGCCGACATTCGCCCCGCGCGCTTCCCCGAGTCGCTGCGCGAGATCGCCGCCAAAGTCAGAGACGGCCAGCGGCTCGACGCGGCCGACGCGTTGACCTGCTTCACGACCCCTCACGTTCTCCATCTCGGGCGCCTGGCCGGCGCAGTGCGCCGCGAGCTTCACGGTGACATCGCCTACTTCAATGTCAACCGACACATCAACCCGACCAACGTCTGCGTTTACACCTACGACTGCAAGTTCTGCGGCTTTGCCGCGTTGCCCGGCGAAAGTCACGCCTGGGAGATGTCCCACGACGACGTCTACGCCCACGCCGCCAAGCAGGGCGGCGACTCGGTCACCGAATTCCACATCGTCGGCGGTTTGCACCCCGATCTCTCTCTCGAGTGGTACTGCGAGATGCTGCGGGGACTCAGAGACCGGTTCCCGAGCGTCCACCTCAAGGCCTTCACGGCGATCGAGATCGGCTGGTTTGCCCAGCACGAGAAAACCTCGATAGCTGAGGTTCTCGAACGGCTGCGCGACGCGGGACTGGGGTCGCTACCCGGCGGTGGCGCCGAGATCTTTCACGAGGCGGTGCGCGAGGAGATCTGCAACGGCAAGCTCGACGCCGGCGAGTGGATCGAAGTCCATCGCACCGCCCACGGGATGGGCATCCGTTCCAACTGCACCATGCTCTACGGCCACGTCGAGAGCGCGGAGCACAAAGTCGACCACCTCATGCGCCTGCGCGATCTTCAGGACGAGACCGGCGGCTTCAACTGCTTCATCCCGCTCGCCTACCATCCCGAGAACAACTACATGGGATTGAAATACCACACGACCGGCACCGAAGACCTGCGGCATCTGGCCACCTCGCGTCTGGTGCTCGACAACGTCGCGCATCTCAAGGCCTACTGGATCATGATCTCGCCCAAGCTGGCACAGGTCGCGCTGTCGTTCGGTGCCGACGATATCGACGGCACCGTGGTCGAGGAGACCATCTACCACATGGCCGGCGCCGAGACCGATCAGCACATCAACCGTAGCGAGCTCGAGCGCATCGTTCGTGAAGCGGGCTTCACTCCCGTCGAGCGCGACACTCTCTATCAACCGATCCGCCGAGCGGAACCCGTAGGCGCGTGACCGAAACGCTGCCGGTCCACTACATCGCGGTCGACGGGCCCATCGGGGTCGGGAAGACCACTCTGGTCGAGCTACTCGCTCGACGGTTCGACGGGGTCAAGCTGCTCGAAGACGTGGAGAATCCTTTCCTGCCGTCGTTTTACGAGGATCGTCCCGGCGCGGCGTTTCAGACCGAGCTCTACTTTCTGCTTTCTCGTTTCAAGCAGCAGCAGGACGTCGCGCAACGCGACCTGTTCGATCGCCTCCTGGTGGCCGACTACACGTTTCCAAAGAACCGTATCTTCGCCTATTTGAATCTGTCCGACGACGAGCTGATGCTGTTCGACAAGCTCTACACGTTGCTCGAGCCCCAGCTGGCGGTGCCCGATCTGGTGATCTATCTGGTCGCGGACCTCGAAACCTGTATGGGTCGCATCGACAAGCGCCGTCGCGATTTCGAGCGTGACATGTCAACCGAGTACATGACCGAGTTGATCGACGCGTACAACCACTACTACCACTACTACAATCGATCGCCCCTGCTCGTCGTCGACACGCGCGACTTGAATTTCGCCGAGCAACCCGAGCATTTCAGCGATCTCATCCAGAGAATCTCTCGGCCGCTCAAGGGCACCCACTACTACCAGCCCTTGGGCGGTTAGGCCGGTATATGCCGCCGCGGCGCGGACAGGGCCATGTTAAGGTAATGCCCCTCGAAAGGTTGCCTTCGGCGAGCCGTCCTCGCTCCGGTGGACGCAGCCGCAGCTGGGACGCACCATGACATTGCCCATCGAAGAAGTCCTCGAAGGCAAGTACGAGATCCTCGACAAGATCGGGGAAGGCGGAATTGGCTCTGTCTACAAGGTACGCCACCGCCTCCTCGACGAGGTGCGGGTCATCAAGGTCTTGCGCCCTCAAGTGGCGGCCAAGGAAGATCACCAGGAACGGTTCCTCCACGAAGCCCGGATGGCAATTCGGCTCAAGCATCCGAACATCGCGCAGTTGCACGATTTCTCCATCTCAGAGGAAGGCACCGCCTTCATCGTCATGGAGTTTATCGACGGCATCGCATTGGACGAGCTCCTCAAGGCCTCGGGTCCACCCAGTCTCGATCTGACGCTCGAGGTCGCGCAGCAGTCGCTTCGCGCACTGGCGTACCTGCATTCGCACGAGTTGGTGCATCGCGATGTTTCGCCAGACAACATCATGTTGACGACTTCGTTCGACGGCGGCGCCCATATCAAGTTGATCGATCTCGGCATCGCCAAGAACCTGGCCGAGGAAAGCAACCTGACGCAGACCGGCGTCTTTCTGGGAAAGGTCCGCTACTGCTCGCCGGAGCAGTTCTCGAGTGCCCAGGACCAGGCCAGGCAGCTCGATCACCGAAGCGACATCTACTCCTTCGGGTTGCTGCTCTACGAGCTGCTCACCGGCATCTATCCGTTCAAGGGCGACACCTTCGCCGAACTGGCCGGCTGCCACCTGTTCCAGCCGCCCATCCCGTTTGAAGAGACCGATGCCGAAGGCAAGGTGCCGGAGGAGCTGCGAGCGATCGTCCTCAAGGCCCTCGAGAAAGACCCCGATGACCGCTACGCCTCCGCCAATGACTTCATCGAACAACTGCTCCCATTTCGAAACGCCGATCAGTCCGTGGAGGAAGAGCTCAATCGGACCGTCGAGAGAACCACTTCCGCGATTCCGAATCTGAAGAGCTACACCCGTCCGGGTTCCACCCAGGATCGACTCAACGCGCAGTTCGGCATGGGCAAGACGTCGGCTGCGAGGCCGATCTCACAGATCCATGCAGCCAAGGCGGGGGGTAAGAAAACCGCGCAGGCGGCCATCCCGACCTCCCCCGGGTCGAAGCGTTGGCTCTGGGCCGCCGGAATCGCCGGCGTCGCGCTTCTCGCGCTGTCCGGAGTGTGGCTGGGCAGCTCGCGGCTCGCTCCGACGCCCGCCCCGGAGACCGACCCGACCGACGCTACCGAGGCAGCTGCCATCGAGATCGAACCGACCGAGCGGTTCACGCTGCCCGAGCCCCGCCAGGGCGTTCGCCTGGAGGCGATACCACCGCCGCCCCCCGTCTCCGAAGAGCGAGAACCGGCAGCGCAATCGGGGGCGAAGATTGCCGCCGAGCCCCGTGGTACCGAGACCGCGCGACCTGCTGGCGAGCGCCCGCCTCCGGGCCAGGCCGGGCCGGGCCAACAGCCGCCGCTCGAAGGAC
>CALZIK010000187.1 GCA_945787635.1 Thermoanaerobaculia bacterium
CTCGGCGAGCTTGCGCGCGATCTCCCGCTGGGCCTTGGCCCTGTGCCGCGCGGTGAGCCTGGCCGGCTGGCCCTTGGCTGCGCCGCGCGCCTTGGACTTCGACTTCGACTTGGATCTGGGCCTGGCTTGGGGTCTACTTTTCGTCCTCGCTGGCATGCTCACTCGATTCTATCGGGAGGCGCCGGCCTGGCGTAAACTGATGTCCCACAGCTCTCAGCAATCGGATGACCGAGAAACGTTTTCAGACCCTGACCACCGCACTCGGATGGTCGGGAGTCGCGCTCTTTGTGGGCATCTACGCCTTCGAGATCGCGCCCCATCATGGGCCCCCGATCACCATCCAGTGGCTTCGCGAGCACTTTGGGCAAGGCGGCTTGATCGCTCTGAACATCGCGATCGTCCTGGCTTTCCTCGCTCTCCTGCCCTACCGGCGCTCGACCAAGGGCGTCTGGAAGAGCAAGGGGACCTTCATCGCCTTCGTGATCGCTCTCATGACCGAGATGTTCGGCTGGCCGCTTTTGCTGTTCCTGCTCGCCCCGCTGGTGGATGTGCCGCAGATCGCTCGCGGGTTCTTCGACGCCGTCGGTCACTGGCCGGCCCGAGTCGGAACCATACTGAGCTTCGCGGGCGTCGCTCTGGTCGCGGGCGGATGGCACCAGATCCACCGAGCGACCGGAATGGTGACCGGTGGCCTCTACAGAATCATGCGGCACCCTCAGTACACAGGCCTGCTTCTGTTCACACTGGGGTGGATCCTGCACTGGCCCTCGGTTGTAACTCTCGCCCTCTGGCCCTTCCTGGTGGCTGCTTACGTCTGGCTGGCGCGCCAGGAGGAGAAGCAGGCGCTCGAAGACTTCGGCGAATCCTATGCGGCGTACGCCGGCCGCACCAAGCGCTTCATTCCGTTCGTGGTCTGAGCTTCCCGGTCAGTGGGGACCGCGATGTCACTCTAGGCGCGGCGAATGACTCCGCCGGCGAACCGATCGCATGATCGGCGTCGTGATGGCTACTGCTAGAACGGCCGAAACGAGAAACACGGTCGCCTGTCCGGGTGCCTCCCGGCCCAAGGCTCGCGCGACCGCGCGTAGCACGTTGGAGGTACCCAATAGCAGCGTCACTAGACTGACCAGCACCATGATCGCGTTCGACAGGGCGTGATTCGTGCTCTTTCCCATGATCCGCGGGTCGTTGACCGCGACCAACAGGAAAACCGCCGCCACCGGAAGCAACACGCCGTTGAGAGCCTGAGCGACGATGATCACCGGCACCGGCTGTACGCCCGAGACGCCGAAGCCGAGCCCCACCGCCAGCACCCCGGCCCAGACTGAGCGGAAGCGCCAGGAACGATCCGACCACCGCACGTCGCTCTCCCCGCCGAAGAGCCCGCGCGCCGTGATCGCGGCAGCCAGGGGCGCCGTCACCGCCGACGACAGTCCCGCCGAAAAGAGACCTAGACCGAGCAAGGTCGAAGCTCGAGGCCCCAGGCGCTCGGCCAAGACCTCCGCCAACGCTCCGAAGGTAAACGGGGGCTCCAGCGCCGCGCCTACGACGACGACCGCCATCGAGATCACTCCGCCCAGAATGACCGCAATCGTCAGCCCGAAACGGATCTCCGAGAGGTTCTGCCCGCGAGCGAGGCCGGAGCCCAGGAAGAGGTTGTAGGGAACTACCGTCGTGCCCACCAGCGCGATGGCGAGCAGCGACGCGCCCTCGGGCAGTGACGGCCAAAATGCTCCGACGAACAGCTCGCCGGCATCCGGTGCCAGCAGGATCGCGGTCCACAGGAACGCGGCACCCATCATGGCGACCAGGAAACTCAGCAGGAACGCGACCCGGCGCGGCGAGTTGAAAAACAGGAGAACCGCGGCGAGGGCGACGGTTGTGACGGCGAGCGCCGGCGCCGACCAGGGCAAGGTCAACACCGCGCCCGCGACGCCACCCAGAATATTGCCCGCCTCGTAGGCCGCACATCCCAGAACCACCGCGCCGAGGACCAGAATCAGTACCGCCACCTCTCGCCATCCGGTGCCACCGCGCGACCGCAAGGCCTCGGCCAGACTTTTGCCGGACGCCACCGTCAAGCGCGCACTCGCCTCTTGCAAGACCAGGCAGGCCCCGGTCGAGAACACCAGTGCCCAGAGCAGCGCGTACCCGAAGCCCGCCCCCGCCGACGCCGCCGAAGCCACCGTACCGGGGCCGATAAAGGCCGCGGCGATCACCGACCAGAGCAGGACCGAGGCGATGCGCTTCATGGAGTAGCGTCCGCCGCACCGGACGACGCCGCCAGCCGCAGGCGATCGTACAGGACCACCGCCCCGTTATCTGGACTCGAGTCGGCCTGGACGGCTGCATGTCCGAGCTCTAGTCGGTTGAGTCCAGGCCGCAGAACGCCGCTCGGTACCGGAAGCGAATAGGTCCGCCACTCGGCTTGCACCCGAAAGGTACCCAGCTCGAGGCCATTGAGGGTCGCCGCAACCTCGACCGAGCGAGCTCGCCGAAAAGGTCGGGCCTCGATCGACAGCAGGTAGGGTGACTCGGTGGGTTCGAGCGCGAGCTCCACGACGGACAACGCGCGGTTGCTCTTGACCGCGGTCCGCCCGCGAAAGAGTTCCCTGCCGGCGAATCCCGAGCCCAGGCTGCGACGTCCCTCGGTAGTACCGAAGTCGAGTGTAACGCCGGCCTTGAAATCCGGCCCCCGAGGCAGCAGCCGCCCCGGCTCGACGCTCAGCGAGCCGGTCAAGATCGGGGTCAGGCTGTCGTACACGAACTTTGCCGCAGCCCGATGACCCAGGCTCGTGAAATGGGATTCATCCTTGAACAGCTCGTGTCGAGCCGCGAACTCGGCATAGACGTCGATCAGGTGAACCCCTTCCTCGGTGGCGATCCGCCGTGTGGCCTCCCGGTACTCGGGCGCCGATCTTTTCCAATGACGCTCGACGAGCGACCGCCCGCGATACGGTCGGGTCAGGAAGGCGACCGCGAAGCCCTTCTCACGACCCAGGCCGGCGATCCGGCGCAGATGCTCCTGGTACTCGCCGAGTGGTACCCGCTTGCGCACCACCCGCTCCTCGGCGGCGCCCTCGCTCGTGCGGGCCCGATCGCTGACAGCCGCCAGAAGCTCCCCGATTTTTAGGCCCGAGATCAGGGGCCACTGCCGGCCCGAGAGCCTCCGGGCGTATTCGGCGTCGGACACGAAGACCGAATGAGCGTCGTTGCTTCCAAAGCTCACCAACACGAGGTCCGGTCGCAATGGCAGGAACTCGCGAAGCCGGCGCTCGCCCTGATAGACGGTATAGCCCCAGACACCGGCATTGATCACCTCGAAGTCGTATCCGGTTTTGGCGAGCAGCGCCCCGAGATCCTCCGGCCAGTTCGGGCCGCCGGCGCCGCTCCAACCCAGGGTGTTCGAGTCGCCGAGAGCCAGAACCCGGATCTCGCCCGGCGGTTTGTCGCGGCCGACCTCGGGTCCACGGTAGCCCAGCGAGTTGAACACCGAGCGACCGGCACGGGGGCGCCACAGCAGCACCGGATCGTAGGCGAAGTGGTCATCCTGAAACAGATGCAGGGCTCTCGCGTCGCCCTTGGTCGCCGGGAGCGTGTCGGCGAGCGCTTCGCGCGATTTGATCGCCATCGGAGAGTAGTTGAAGCCACCGAGTCGGAGCGCTACCTCGACCGCGAGCGCAGCCAAAAGGAACGAGGCCACCGCCAGGGTTGCCCGTGCCCGGAGTCCCGAGCGGACCGACGCGCCGCTCTCTCCGAGATCCGGCCGCCTAGTCACCGGGGTCCCCCCAGCCTCCGCCCCCGGGGGTCTCGATCACAAGAAGGTCGCCGGCCGCGGCGTCGCAACCGTCCACCGAGCTGAGCTCCGTTCGCGTTCCCGACGAGTGCTCGATCCACTGCCGGCCTGGGGTCCCCGCGGCACCCCCTCCGACTCCATAGGGACCTTCAACCCGATGCTGCGTCAAGACCGACACCTCGACCGGCTCGAGAAAGCGCAACTCCCGAACGATCCCGTCACCGCCCCGCCGGGCGCCCGCTCCGCCGGAGCCGCGTCGGATCCCGAACCGCTCGAGACGGACCGGGTAGCGCTGCTCGAGAATCTCCGGATCGGTGATCGCCGTGTTGGTCATATGGGTGTGCACCGCACTGGCTCCGTCGAACTCCGAGCCCGCGCCGGCACCGCCACCGAGCGTCTCGTAGTAGGTGAACGCGGCATTACCGAAGAGCACGTTGTTCATCGTCCCCTGACTGCAGGCGACGGAACCCAGAGCCTTGAGCAGGACGTCCACCACCCGCTGACTGGTCTCCACGTTGCCTCCGACCACCGCCGGAGCGGCTTCGGCGCTCTCCGGGAAGTCGGGGTTGAGCATCCCTTGGGGGATCCGCAGATCGACGCCCTCGAGCAGGCCCTCGTTGAGCGGCAGAGGCTCGGTGACCAGCAAACGCAGGACGTACAGCACCGCGCTGCGAACGATTCCGGGCGTGGCGTTGAGGTTGCCGGGATGCACCGGCGAGGTGCCGGCGAAGTCGATCACGGCCTGGTCCGGCTCGATCTCGATCGCCACGCGGAGAATCGAACCGTCGTCGAGACGCTCCTCGGCCTCGTAGCGCCCTTCGCCGATTCGCGCGAGAGCGGCTCGAGCGCCGCGCTCGGCCTGGCCGGAGAGCTCGCGCATGAAGTGGCGCACAGCGTCCGAGCCATGCATCCGCGCGAGATCGAGGAGCGCGGACTCGCCTCGCCGGTTGGCCGCCACCGCCGCCGCGAGATCGGCGAGGTTCTCCTCCACGGCCCGGCTGGGATATCGCCCGCCGGCGAGTGCCGCACGGATCGGTTCCCAATCGAATACGCCCTCCCGGGCGAGGTGGGTGGGCGGAAAAACCACCCCCTCGTCCGCCAGCGAGGTCGCTGCGGGAGGCATCGATCCGGGCCGAGCGCCTCCGATCTCGGCATGATGGGCCCGATTGGCGACAAAACCCAGGATCGGACCGCCGATCTCGAACACCGGCGCGATCACAGTGACGTCCGGCAGGTGGGAGCCTCCAAAGCCGGGATGATTGGTGATCACGACATCACCCGGTCGCCACGCCACCGACTCGGAAACCGTGCGCACACACAGGCCCAGCGCGCCGAGATGAACCGGAATATGAGGCGCGTTGACCACCAACCGGCCGGCGCCGTCGAGTAGCGCGCACGAGAAATCCAACCGTTCCTTGACGTTGACCGAAACCGCCGTGCGCCGCAGCAGCTCGCCCATCTCGCTCACGACCTGCCGGAACCGATGCGTGAACAGCTCGAGGGCCACCGGATCCGGCGGTCGGCGGCTGACAGGGCTCACGACGACGCGCCTTTTCGATCTTCGAGCACCAGGGCACCGGCCTCGTCGAGACGGCACGACCAGCCCGTCTCGACGACGGTCACGGTATGGGGCTCCACGACCAGGCCCGGACCGTCGAAGCTCTCCCCCGCAGTCAGCCGGGATCGCTCGAAGATCGGCGCGTCCACGCGGCGCCCCGCGTCCCACAAGCTCTGCGTCGCCACGGGCCGACGCGACCGGGGCGACGCCGGGACCGGACCCGACGGAAAACCATTCGACGTCGAGCGCACGGCAAGCCTCACGCTCTCGACTTCGATCTCGCGATCCCGAGGCAAGTAGCCATAGAGATTCTTGTATGCAATTCGGAATGCGGCCACCAATGTGGACGCCGAGCCGCTTTCGACCCAGGCGACGGGCAGGGTCGCTTCCTGGCCCGCAAACCGCAGGAACACCGTCCGTGGTCCCGATTCCAATACCGACCTCTCGACCCCCTGCTCGACCAAGGCCTCGGTGGCCTCAGCGGCGAGCTCTGCGAACACCTCCTGAAGAGCGCGTTCGGTCTCGCTCAGGGGAGCCAGCACCTGACGCTCGGTCCAGCGTTCGACCGGTGCCGCGCCCAACCCTGCCGCCGACAACAGGGCGCCGTCCGCCGGGAGCAGCACCCTACGCATGCCGAGCAGGCGCGCGAGGGCCACGGCGTGCTGGCCACCGGCACCGCCAAATGCGACCAGCGAGTAGTGCCGGGGATCGTATCCGCGGCGCACCGAGATGGCCCGGATGGCTCCGGCCATGCGCTCGTTGGCGATCGCCAGAAACCCGGCCAGAAATGCGTCTCTAGTTGTCAAGCGGCCGGTGGCTCCCGAACCGCCGGCGGCCGCCGATGCTTCCTCAGCAGCGTTCGGGCGGGGGGGGTCGGGGCGTCCGGCAGCCGTCTCGACCTCTTCCGCTCGACCGAGGGCCGCCTCGAGATCCACCTCGAACGGAAACCTCGACGGCACGAGCCGGCCGAGCAGGAGATTGACGTCGGTCAGCGTGAGCGGTCCTCCCGCTCCGTAGCACGCCGGTCCCGGCGCGGCGCCGGCGCTCTGGGGTCCCACGTGGACGCGGTCGGCTCGGACACCGCAAATAGAGCCTCCCCCGGCGGCCACCGTTTCCACCGCGACCGAGGGCGACAGCAGCCGAGCTTCGCCGACGGTCGTCTCGCTGCGCAGCTCGAGCTGCTCGTCCACCCGGCTGACGTCGGTCGAGGTGCCGCCCATGTCGAAGGCGATGATGCGCTGGATCTGCGAGCTGCGCGCCGCGGCGGCGGCTCCGACCACTCCCGCGGCGGGACCGGACAAAAGACTGTCCTTGGGCCGGTACTCGGCGACACTGGACAGCCCACCGGCACTGGTCATGACGTGCAGCGACCGCGGTTGAAGGCGGCTCGACACCCCTTCGAGATAACGCTCGAGGGTGTCGGCGAGATACGCGTCCACCACGGCGGTCTGCGCGCGGGGCACGATCTTGATCCTCCGGCTGAGCCGGGAGGAGAGGGAAACGCGCTCGAATCCGGCTCGTTTCAGGCAGTCGGCGGCGCGAAGCTCGTGCCTCGGATCACGATAGGCGTGCAGAAAAGCGACCGCCGCCGAACGGTAGCCGGCCGCCGCCAGATCGCAGGCACTCACTTCGAGCGCGGCTTCGTCCAGAGAAGCGACCTCCTCCCCGTCGGCGTCGAGCCGCTCGTCGACCTCGACCACGGTGGCCCAGAGCGGCTCGGGCTTGCGGATGTCGAGCGCGAAGAGATCCGGGCGCTGCTGCGTACCGATCTCGAGAAGGTCGCCGAAGCCCCGGGTGACGAAAAAAGCCACCTCCGAGCCCTTTCGCTCGAGCAGGGCGTTCGTCCCTCGAGTTGTGGCCAGACGCAGCTCCAGAGCCGGCAGGTCGCGACCCGGCGAAGTTCCGGTGACCCACCGGACGGCAACCACCGCCGCGTCCTCGGGCGACTGGAGCGTCACTTCGGAGCTCTCGCCTTCCCCAGGTGGCCACGGTTTCGCCAACTCGAGGTGGCCGCCGGTCGAGCGGACGACCCGGCAGTCGTCGCCCAGAGTGGAGCGCAGCGACCAGTCGCGAAAGAACTCAGGTGGAAACCCCGACGGTGCCTCCAGCAGTAGCTCGCTGGGCGCCGGGCGGTCGGCTACCGAGCAACGCAGTGCGCCCGAGGACAGGAGCTTCACCCGATGAAGCGCGCCGTCGGGGTCGAGAGCCAGGCAATCGGTAAACGTACCGCCGGTGTCTACGGCGATGCGCCAGGCCGGCTCCGAGGGCATGCGCCGGTGAGCGGATCTACGCGGTCTGCCGGCGTCTGATCAGCTTCGAGCTGACTAGCGCCAGAAACAAGACCACCAGACCCACCGCCAGGAGTGGAGCGATGATGGCGAGGACCGACAGCACGATGGATCCACCGGTCTCGACCGTCGAGACAACGGGGTTGCCGAAGCCCGCGGTGGTCACGAGCGAGGCACCACGCGTGCCCGTCGTGACGAGCTGAACAGCGCCGGCCAGTCCGCCGCCGGCGATCACCGCCAGGGTCCACTTCATGTACGGGTCCATCCCGGTGATCACCGACGCCGAGGCCACCACACCGGCGATGACCGCCGCCGGAGACGCGACCGTGTCCAGAAGGCTGTCCACCCAGGGAATGTAGTAGGCGGCGATCTCGAGAACCGTGGCCGCGATCAGGGTGACCAGCGCCGGCGTCGAGGCGAGCCAGTCCAGGCTAGGCGCCAAAGACAGGTGACCCGAGTAGCTCGCCGCGCTGATGACCAGAAGCGGTACGAACACCCGAAACCCACAGGCTGCGGCGAGACCCAGGCCGAGTGCGATGCTGAGAGCCAGATCCATTACACGGACATTCTACCCTGGGCCGGGTTTCGCCTTTCGCTGGCCCTCGTCGAGCATCTCGATCCGGCGCACATGGCGGCCCCCCTCGAACGGGGTCTCGAGCCAGATGTCGACCATCACCATCGCCAGATCCCACGGCACCAGTCGTTCACCGATGGAGATCATGTTGGCGTCGTTGTGCTCGCGGGCAAGCCGCGCGGACTCCTCGCTCCAGACCAGCGCGCAACGGGCGCCCTTGACTCGATTCGCGGCCATGGCCTCGCCATTGCCGGAGCCGCCGAGGACGATTCCGCGATCGACCTCTCCGCTGGCTACCGCCTCGGCCGCCGGGCGGATGAACCGCGGATAGTCAACCGACTCGATCGAATCCGTGCCGAAGTCGGCGACCTCATGACCGCGCTCTTCCAGAAGAACAAGCAACTTCTGTTTATATTCGTACCCAGCGTGATCGGACGCCAGAGCTATCTTCATAGGTCAATCTCCTGATCTAGGTCCGCGCTTGAACACGCTCAGCAGGTCCGCCGCCTCGGGCACCGACTGGATCTTCGACAAGACCAGATAAGCCGAAGCATAGCCGACCAGAACGAGCGCCGCCGCCGGAAGGTACGCCCAGTCTCGCACCAAGTACCAAAGCGCCGCACCGCCGGCCAGGGCCACCAGCGCCCTACCGTACGCGGCCAGCACGTGCGCCGTGGGCCACGCGACCGAAAGCTCGAGACGGCGCAAGCCAGAGCGCAGCCTGAGCCACTCGAACCAGGCAGCAAACGCGGAGCCGATCGCCAGTCCAACCGCCCCCAGTCGCAGGCGGCCACCCTTGTCGCCGAGTGCGCCGACCAGGCCGGCGTCGCCGACCAGCGAATCGACACTCACTCGATCGAGCCAGATCATCAAGGCAACGCCGATCGCGAGCGAGAGGACGATGCGCGCGACCGCGATCCTGGCCGGGGTACGGGTCTCACCCTCGGCGTAGAAGACGTTGGTCAGCATTCTCGACCAGGCGGTCGCCAACAGACCCATGGAGTACGCCGCCAGCACCGCGTAGACGACCCAGTTGTCGGCTGCGCCGAACTCTCCACGGCGGTAGAGCCCGGCGATGATGAGCAGGCCGAAGGCGATGTAGCCCACCTGCGTGGGCACGACGAAAAACGAGATCCTCCGCACCGCCTTGACCGTTCGCACCGCCAACTCGCCCTGCGCCAGTTCGCCTCGGCGTGACAGCTCCGGCAACTCGGCCGCCGCCACCGACAGCGCGAACAGGGATATCGGCAGCAGGTAGAGCGTCTGGGCGTAGCCGAGAGCGGACTGGGCCCCGGCGAACAGCAACGAAGCCAGCAGCGTGTCGACGTAGCTCGACAGCTGGGCCGCGCCGCGGGCCGCCAGCACCGGCGTGAAGCTGCGGATCGCCTCTGCGACTCCGGTCGTTTGGAGAGACATCGAGGGCCGGAACCCACCGGTGAGCCTCACTGCCAACGGAAGTTGTACGGCGAACTGAAGCACGCCGCCCACCAGACCGCCCACGAACGCGGCCAGGAGAATCCGGCTCTGGTCTCCGGCCACGGCCGCTCGGCCTCCAGCCCCCAGCAGCTCCCATCCGGCATAAACCAACCCTCCGATGAGTGCCGCATTCCAGAGCACCGGTGCGAAATACGGCAGAAAGAAGCGTCGGTGGCTGTTGAGAACCCCGAGCGTCCAGGCGGCGAGCACCAGGAATAGCGCCATCGGAAACAGCAGCCGCACAGCCGTGACCGCGAGCTCGAAGCGGTCCACCGAGAGCTCGCCGGCGACGACTCGCGCGGCGTCCCCGAGATAGCCCGGGTTGGTGATCGCCACGAACGGTCGGGCCAGAAGCACTCCGGCCAGCGACACCGCCGAGGCGGCCGCGAACAAGAGTCCGAAGATCGCGCCCGCGAAGCGCGCGGCCTGCTCTTTGTGACCCTCGCTCAGGAGCCTCGAGTAGATCGGGATGAAGGCGGCCGAGAGGGTCTGTTCGCCAAGGAGGTTCTGCAGCAGGTTAGGCCCCCGAAAGGCGGTGCGAAAGACGTCGTAGTGCGGTCCGACGCCGAAAAAGAACGCCGCCAGAACGTCCCGGGCGAGACCGAAGATCCGACTGCTCAGGATTCCGGCGCCAATTCGCGCAGCCCCGCCCAGGCCTCGCGGTTTCGGGGCTCGGTCAGCACTCACGCCGAAGGGAAGATACGCGAATCGGCATGGCGGACACAATACGTAGTCCGGCCCGGTAGAGAGGATGCAGATTCGCGAATCGCTCGCACTCGAAAACTCAGCCCAGATTGCGTATTGTGTCCCCCATGCCGATCTACGAGTTCTACTGCGCTGACTGCAACGCTCTCTACAACTTCTTCTCTTCGCGAATCGAGACCGAGAAGCGCCCGAACTGCCCGAAATGCAGCCGCCGGCAACTCGAACGCCGCCCGGCTAGCTTCGCGACGCTGCGCCACGGCGACCGTGCCGAGGCTGCGGATCCGTTCGCCGAGCTCGACGAAGCGGATCTCGAGCGGGCCATGGAGGGCATGGCCGGCGAGCTCGAAGCGCTGGGGGACAGCGAGGACCCGCGGCGTTTCGCGCAGGTTCTGCGCAAAATGGGCCAATCCACGGGGCTCGAAATGGGACCCAAGATGGAGGATCTCCTCGGCCGGCTGGAATCGGGTGCGAACCTGGAGGATCTCGAAGACGAGATGTCGGCGATGGACGGAGAGGGCAGCCCGGAAGGCGACGACTTCGACGACTACTTTCGCCTGAAAAAGAAGCTCGCGGCCATGCGGCGGAAGCGGCCGAGACTCGACAAAGAGCTCTATTTTCTCTAGCCCCTGCTATTCTGGGTGGATGTCCGATTGCGCCACCCGGCTCGCCGAGTCGATCACCGACCTCGCCGATGGGATGCTGTTCGTGGTCACCGGCGCGGGCATCAGCGCCGCGAGCGGTATCCCGACGTTTCGCGGCTCGGAACCGGACGCCGTGTGGAAGGTCAGCGATGAAGAGATGGCCACCTTCGATTATTTCCAACGAGATCCCGTGGATCAGTGGCGCTGGTACCTGCAGCGGTTCGAGTCGGTGGACTCGGCCCGTCCGAACCCCGCTCACGGCGCGCTGGTCGAGCTCGAGCGGTGGCAGACGGCTCGCGGAGGGCGCTTTCAGCTGGTCACCCAAAATATCGACACTCTCCACGAGGCCGCGGGCGCCAAGCGCATGATCAAGGTCCACGGCACTTCGGAGCGGGTGCGCTGTTCGCGGCCGGGATGCGACTTCGGTGCGCCCCGAGGTTCGGTCCACCGGGAACAGGTGGACCTCCGCAGCTTCCGCAGGGACCCATCTGCCGAGACCCTGCCCCGCTGCTCCGGCTGCGGCAAGCCGCTCCGAGCCCACGTCCTTTTCTTCGACGAGTACTACCAGGACCACGACGACTACCGATTCGACGAAGTAATGGCGCTGGCTCGGGAAGCCGATCTCTTCCTGTTCGTCGGCACCTCGTTCTCGGTCGGGATCACCGACCTGCTCCTACGCGTTGCCGTCGACAACCGAGCGCCGGTGTTTTCCATCGACCCCGCGGGATCGCCACCCGCCGGTTTTTCGGTCACTCACCTCGCCGCGGCGGCCGAGGAGCTTCTTCCCGACCTGAGCGCCGCTCTCACTCGGAGCTCCAGCGAGGCATGAGCGCCGATCTCGCTCAGCTCGACGACATTCTCGAGGCGGGGCCTCAGGCCACTTGGATGTCGGAACTGCTCCAGCACGCGCTGCGCTACGGGACGCCGCCGCCCGAGCGCCGGGTGTTCGTCAACCGGACCCTGCGACTCGGGACCATCCGCCATATCGGGTTCGACCTCGATTTCACGCTCGCCGACTATGAGCGCGAACCGGTCGAGCGCTGTACTTTCGATCTGGCCTTGAATCGGCTGATCGAAGAGCACGGCTACCCAGAGGAGATCCGCGCCGCCGAGCTGCGACCGGACTTTCCGCGCCGCGGTCTGATCATCGACAAGAAGACCGGAATCGTGCTGCGCATGAATCGGCATCGATACGTGGGTCAGGCGTTCCGAGGGCGGCAGCGCTTGAGCCGCAGCGAAATGATCGAGCTCTTCCGCCACGAGCCCATCAAACCGGCCGACGAACGCTTTTACCACGTCGATTCTCTCTTCGAGCTGCCCGAAGCGAACCTGTATGCCGAGCTCGTCGAGATCGCCGAGCGGAGGCCCGAGCTCTCCATGCCGGACGCACTTGGCCTCTTCGAGGACACTCGCCGCGCGATCGACTGGGTCCACGCCTCCGAGTCACTGCAGGCGCGAGTGCTCGAGAGCCCGGAAACCTATCTGGTGCGCGATCCCGAGATCGCGCTCGCCCTTCTGCGACTCAAGCTCAGTGGCCGCAAGTTGATTCTTCTGACCAACTCGGGTTGGACCTATGCCCGCGACATCTGTTCCTATCTCTTTGACGGAATCCTGCCGGGGCTTTCCGATTGGCGAACACTCTTCGACCTGGTGATCGTCAGATCGGGCAAACCGATGTTTTTCCGTACGGATCGCTCGTTCGCCAAGCTCGACTACGACGGCAAGCAGATCGGAACGGTCGACACGCCGGCCTGGAAGGGCGTTTTTCGCGGTGGCTGCCTCGACGGGCTGATGCGCCTGCTGGATTGCCGTGGCGACCAGGTGCTCTACGTGGGCGACCATATCTACGGCGACATAGTAACCACCAAGCGGCAATCGAACTGGCGCACGGCGCTGATCGTGCGAGAGCTCGAGGAGGAGTTCCATCAGCGCGCCCAGATGGTCCACGAAATGGACGAGCTGACCGAGCTCAAGAACAAGCTCGCCGCCACCGGCCATCAGATGGACCAACTCCACGATGTCCTGAATCTCTGCACCCAGGGACGCCAGCCCGACGCCGGGATCTCTTCCGATTCACTCGACAGGATCGAATCGATGTTCGAAGAGACCAAGCAACGGCATCACGACCTGCTCAGGCAGGTCAGCAAGCTGGACGAGCGGGTCTCGGACCGATTCAACCCGTGCTGGGGCTCGTTCTTCAAGCAGGGCGGCTCGAAGACGCTGTTTGCACAGCAGATGGAGTCGTTCTCCTGCCTCTACACGTCGAGGGTCTCGAACCTCGGCCTGTACGGAACCAACCACTATTACCGGGTCATCGAAGACCCGATGATGCACGAGATCGGCGCGCCGTGAGCGGTGCCGACTACCGTCCGCCGAACATCTCCTGGCGCTTGTAGCCCGCCGGCGGCTCGAAGGCGTCGGGGTCGATGGTCTGGCGCCGGGCTGAACGCAACGTGCTCTCGCCCTCGAGCGAGCCATCGTCGTCGAACTCCCGGGTGACCACCGGGAATCCTCCGATCTCCTTCATGTGCTCGAACGCGTTGTCTCCCATGCCGCTCCCCTGTCCCATGTCCGGAAGGGCGTCGAGCATCTCGCGGAAGAAGTCCGCCATGTCCTCGAAGGCACCGACGACGTCTTTTCCGCCTTCAATGTTGTCCCAATCGGTGACCCAGAGCTCCCGCACCTTGGTGCCACCTCGGTGAACCTCGTACTTGACGCACGGATAGCCGCTCTTCTCACCTCGCTCGCCGGTCTTGCGCAGCTCGGCGGCCGGCCGCTTCGGCGCCTCAGTGGGCATGCGTTGCTTCATCATCTGCTCGACCATCGCGCGCTTGTCCTCGGGAACGTTCTTGAGCGCTTCCTGCATCTGCGCCATCGCGCCACTCACCTGGCCGGCGACCTGCTTGATCGACCCCTCATCCATCACCATGTACGACTCTCTCTCATGGTCCACCACGACCATCTCTCGTTTTTCCCCGCGGTAGATCATCTCGCCTTCGCCCCCGGTCTTGCCCGAGGCGATGCCCATTTTGAGATTCCTGCCCTCCACGGCAGCCTCGATCGACTCTGTCTTGGGAGGCGACTGTTCGTGGTCTTTCACCTCGATCTCGTAGACGACACCGGCCGTTGCGGAGCTTGCGATCAGGACACACGAGATCAGGGCCAACCAGAGCTTCTTCATCTTCACACCTCCATTTTCAAAGGGACCACGGTCCGGCGCTCACAGCATATCGCAGGGCCCAGCGCGCAAAATCGCGGCGAATCTCTAAGTTGTTGTTGATTCATTGACACCCAATCCACTGCTAGCATCGCCCGACCGCAAGAACGGCACGATCTGGAGGAACCAGAAAAATGAAGAAGTTTTGGACGAGTCGAAGAGCACTCGTGTGCAGCCTGACAATGCTGGTGAGCCTGGCTCTGATCGCGGGCTCGAGCCTTCGCGCCGCGGGTCAGGAGGCCGAGCCTCCCGCGCCGTTGCTGCTTATTCTCGACGCGTCCGGCTCGATGTGGGGCCAGATCGGGGGCGAAAACAAGATCGTCATCGCCCGTCGGGTGGTGGGCGATCTGATCGACGACCTTCCCGAGGGTCAGCAGATCGGCTTGATCGCCTACGGGCACCGGAGAGAAGGCGACTGCGACGACATCGAAACGGTCACCCCGATGGGCGGGCTCGACAGGGCGACCTTCAAGTCTACCGTCGATGCGCTCAACCCGAAGGGCAAGACTCCGATCACCAAGTCCGTCAAGAAGGCTTTCGCCCTGCTCGAGGGGAGCGATCGAGCCGCCACCGTGATCCTGGTCAGCGACGGCCTCGAGACCTGCGACGGCGACCCCTGCGCCGCGGTCAGGCTGGCAAAGGACCAAGGGCTCGACTTCGTCATGCACGTGGTCGGCTTCGACGTCGCCGGCGAGGACACTTCGTCGCTTCAGTGCGCGGCCCAGGCAGGAGGGGGGCTGTTTCTCGGCGCCGAGAACGCCGCCGAGCTGAGCGGTGCCCTGGACCGAGCTGTCGCCATGTCCGCCGACGTTCCGGCGGGCCGCCTAGCCGTCGAGGGCATCCGCAATGGCGAGCTGCACGACGTCGGCATCGTGGTGACCGATCGGGAAGGCGAGATGGTGGGAGGCGCCAGAACCTATGCCAGCGTCGACACCAACCCGAGCTCGATTCCACTGCCGGACGGCGTCTTCGACGTCAAGGTCCAGGCGATCGGCGTCAAGGGCGACATCGTCCGTGAGTTCGAGATCGAGATCCAGGACGGCTCGACCGTCGAGCGCACCGAAGACTTCTCGACCGGCGAGCTCTCGATCGGCGTGACCCGCAACGGCGAGCTCTCGGACGCCGTCTACAACGTCCTCGTCGCAGGGACCAGAGAAGAAGCGGCCGGAGGCCGAACCTATACCGGCCCCAAGCACAATCCGGCGCGGGTCACGATCACGGCCGGCGACTACGAGGTCGAGGTGCGCTCCGTAGAGATCGAAGGTGAAACGCGCGTGGCTCTGGGCCGCTTGAAGGTCGAGCCCGGCGGGCTGACGGAGCTCTCTCACGAGTACTCGAGCGGCACACTCGAGGTAAAGGTCCATCGCAGCGGCACCCTCACCGACTCGACCGTCCAGTTGTACGACGCCGGCGGCAAGGTGGTCGACGGAGCGCGGACCTACACCTCCGAGACCTCCAACCCCGCCACGTTCGTCGTCGCGCCGGGCGACTACCGGATCGTTGTCCAAGAGATTCGGGGAGTAAAAACCGAGGCCAAAGCCACGGTCGCTGCCACAGCGACGGTCGAGCAGAGTTTCGATCTGGACAAGCTCTAGAGCACCGAGAGTCGCCGCTCTCCGCCACGTGTAAGATTCCTCACGCGGGAGTCCGCCCGCCATCACCCAGGAGAACGTATGCGCTCGCTTTCAGGAAAAACACTATTCATCACCGGCGCCAGCCGCGGCATCGGCAAGGCGATCGCGCTGCGCGCGGCTCGCGATGGCGCCAACATCGTGATCGCCTCGAAGAGCGCGGACAAACACCCAAAACTGCCCGGGACAATCCACAGCGCCGCCGAGGAAATCGAAGCCGCGGGTGGCCAGGCACTCGCGATCCAGACCGATATCCGCCACGAGGAGCAGGTCGAAGCGGCGGTCGCCGCGGCGGTCGGGCGCTTCGGCGGCATCGACATCCTGGTCAACAACGCCAGCGCCATCTATCTGGCCGGGACGCTCCAGACTCCCATGAAACGTTTCGACCTAATGGCTGGAGTCAACGGCCGCGGGACCTTCCTGTGCTCTCAGAAGGCTCTCCCTCATCTCCTGGAGTCCGCCAACCCGCACATTCTGAACATCTCGCCGCCGCTGTCGATGAAAGCGGAGTGGTTCAAGAGCAACTGCGCCTACACGATGGCCAAGTACGGCATGAGTATGTGCGTCCTCGGAATGTCCGCCGAGTTCGCCGAGCGGGGTGTTGCGGTCAACGCGCTCTGGCCCCGCACCGCGATCGACACCGCGGCCCTGGCGATGCTCAAGGGCGTGGTCGAGCCCAAGAACTGCCGCAAGCCGGAGATCGTGGCCGACGCGGCCCATGCCATCCTCACCCGCGACAGCCGCGAATGCACCGGCAATTTCTTTATCGATGACGACGTGCTGAGGGAAGAAGGCGTAGAGGACCTCGACCGGTACGCGGTCGATCCGATGGAGGACCTGTTCATCGACTTCTTTCTCGATTGAACGCAGTGAAGAGCTCGATGATTGGCTCCACCTCCGGTTTCGGTCGGGCTGTCCGCGATCAGTGGCCGCTCGACCCCGAGATCACCTATCTCAACCACGGAACCGTCGGCGTCACGCCCCTCGCGGTCCTGAAGCGGCAAGACGAGATCCGCCGTGAGATCGAGTCGAACCCCTCCGCCGTGCTTCTGCGCGACATCGCCGGCATGCTCGGCGCGTCGCGGCCGGGCCGTTTGCGGC
>CALZIK010000188.1 GCA_945787635.1 Thermoanaerobaculia bacterium
CCCGACCGCCGGCCCCTGGAGCGCCGACCACGGTCGACGCCGGCGACGGGGACGGGGAGGCGGCGTTGCTCTACGGCCGGCGCTGGGCGGGTGGCGTCCTGGATCTCGCCGTTCAGATCGCGGTACTGGCGTCGGCCATCGCCGGCAGCTGGTGGCTCGGGGTGTCGCCCGACCGGCTTTTGCTGTGGCCTCTGGCGTTGTTCGCGGCCAGCTTTTCTTTCCTCTACCATGTTCTGCCGTTGACCTTCTGGGGTCAGACGCCCGGCATGGCCAGCGTCGGGTTGGCCGCGCGCGCGGTGGAGGGCGGACCACTGACCATCAATCAGGCGGTCCAGCGCTGGCTGGGCGCGGTACTCAACGTCCTCAGTCTCGGGCTGGTGTTTTTCTTCAGGCGAAACCGATCGCTTCCGGATATCTTGAGCCGCTCGACGGTGCAGGAAGCCTCCTAGCCACCGCTGCTTCGTCGAAAGAGCGAAACCGCGACCGACAGGTTGGCGACCGCGGTCGTCACGGCGAACACGGTCAGGCTGTCGAGCCAGGGCAAGAGCGAGGCTACTCCGCCCACCTGGTACAGAAGGCCGCTTCGCATGAGCGCCTTCGAGGCCAGACCGCCGACGGTGAAAAACGAGTGCCCGATCAATAGCAGCCAAATCCCCGGCAGGTAGGCATAGGCGCGATTGACGACCACCACCGCGGTCAGGGCAATTGCGATCAGCGACAGATTGCCCTGGGCCTTGAAGACCCAACCGGTAATCTCCGAGCGCACCGCCGGGCGGCCGCCGCGACGCATCGCGAGCCCCTCGATCGCGCCCCCGATCAGAATCGCGATCGACCAGAGAAGCAGCACGGCGAGCGAGCCCGGTCCGACCGCCGCCGCAAGATGGGGCGTGAGCAGCGCCGCGCCCGGAAGGATCACCGCCCAGGCCAGCCACGGCCACGGCGAGCGCAGATAGCCTCCACTCGCCCGCGAGAAGAGAGCGCGAACGCGGTCGAGATCGGAGCCTCCTGAAGAAAGCGGCGTTCGCGGCCGGAGCGGATCGTATTCGGAGGGCACCGCGCCGCTCGGTTCGGCTATTGCCGGCTGCTGACGCGCAGCTGCGCCCGCGCGCGCTGGATCGCCCGCTCGCGCTCTCGCATCGAGGCCGGATCGTGGACCTCCATCGCTCGCGCTTCCTTCAGGAGCTTCTCGACTTCGGCGCGGTCGATCTCCTCGGCCCGCCGGGCGTCTTCGGTCAAGACCGTCAGCTCATTGTCCGCCATCTCGGCGAATCCACCGTCGATGAAAAAGACCTCCATGCCGGTTTCGGTCTCGACCCGGAGCTTGCCGGCCGCGAGCTTGCACACCAGTGGCGCGCGGCTGCGCAAGAGACCGATCTCACCGTCATGCGCCGGGAGCGCGACGAACCGCGCATCGCCTTCGAGAACCACCTTCTCCGGCGTGACCACCGAGCAGCGAAACGGTTTCGCGTCGGGGAAGCTCGTGGATTCGGCCATGGTTCGGCTACGACGCCTTCGCCAACTCTTCGGCGCGCGCGGCGGCGTCCTCGATGGTGCCCACGTACATGAAGGCCTGGTCGGGAAGATGGTCCCACTTGCCGTCACAGAGCTCCTCGAAGGACCGGATGGTGTCATCGCGGGACACGTTGACGCCCGGAATACCGATGAACTGCTCGGCCACGAAAAAGGCCTGCGACAGGAATCTCTCGATCTTGCGCGCCCGGCGAACGATCAGCTTGTCGTCCTCGGAGAGCTCGTCGACACCGAGGATCGCAATGATGTCCTGGAGATCCTTGTAGCGCTGGAGAATCTGCTGCACCCGGCGAGCCACCCGGTAGTGGCGCTCACCGAGAAATTCCGGAGCGACGATCCGGCTGGAGGACGCCAACGGATCGACCGCCGGGTAGATGCCCTTCTCGGCGATCGACCGCTCGAGGTTCACGGTCGAGTCGAGGTGGGTAAACGCCGTCGCCGGGGCCGGATCGGTGTAGTCGTCGGCGGGAACGTAGATCGCCTGAATCGAGGTCACAGCGCCGTGCTTGGTCGAGGTGATGCGCTCTTGCAGCTCGCCCATCTCGGTGCCGAGGGTGGGCTGGTAACCCACCGCCGAGGGCATGCGGCCGAGAAGAGCCGACACCTCGGAACCAGCCTGGGAGAACCGGAAGATGTTGTCGATGAACAGAAGCGTGTCGACGCCGGTCTGGTCGCGGAAATGCTCGGCCATGGTGAGCGCCGAAAGAGCGACCCGCAGACGCGCGCCCGGGGGCTCGTTCATCTGGCCGAAGACCATGACGGTTTGATCGATGACGCTCTTGCCGGTGTCGCCGATCTGCGCTTCCTGCATCTCTATCCAGAGGTCGTTGCCCTCGCGGGTACGCTCGCCGACGCCGGCGAAGCAGGAGTAGCCGCTATGGAAACGCGCCAGGCGCGCGATCAGTTCCTGGATGATGACGGTCTTGCCGACGCCGGCACCGCCAAACAGACCCGCCTTGCCGCCCCGTACCAGCGGGCAGAGGAGATCCATGACCTTGATCCCGGTCTCGAACAGCTCGGTCTTCGACGACAGGTCGTCCAGCTCCGGAGGCACGCGGTGAATCGGAAGCCGCTCATTGACTTCGATCGGGCCGCGGTCGTCGATGGGATCACCCACCAGGTTGAACACCCTGCCGAGGGTCTCTTCGCCCACCGGCACCGTGATCGGGCTTCCGGTATCGAGGATCTTGGTGCCACGCTGGACGCCGTCGGTCGAGTCGAGCGCCACCGCTCGAATCCGCCCGCCGCCGAGATGCTGCGCGACTTCGCACCAGAGCGTCTCCGGCTCCTCTCCGCCCATCACCGAGCGCGTCACCTCGAGGCGCAAGGCGTTGTAGATCGCCGGAAGATTCTCTTCCGGAAAGCGGGCATCGAGAACCGAGCCGATGACCTGCGTGACTTCACCGTAATTTCCATCCGTCATATCTAGACTACCTTTGCTAATTGGGTCAGGCGAGTGCGTTGGCTCCGCCGACAATGTCCAAAAGCTCCATCGTGATCTGCGTCTGCCGCGCCCGGTTGTACTGCTGGGTCAAGTTCTTGATCATGTCGCCGGCGGCGTCGGTCGCGGCCTTCATCGCGACCATGCGGGCGATCTGCTCGCTGACGGCGGCATCCATGAAGGTCTGAAAGAAGCTCACCCGCACCGTCGCCGGCAACAGCTCGGCGAGAATCTCGGCGGGCTCCGGCGAGAACTCGTATTCGATCTCTCGCTGCCCGGTTGCCGCGGCGGCGTCTCCCTCGACCGCCGCTTCCGGCTTGGCATCTCCGACGCTGCGCTCGAGAGGCAGGACCCTCTCGACCACCGGCACTTGTTTTCCCGCGGAGATGAACTTCATGTAGGCGATCGACACCGAGTCGATCTCGCCCGCGATAAACCGCGCCATGACCTCATTGGCCAACGGCTCGACCTCTTCGAACCGCGGCGAGTCCGAAACGCCCGAAATCTCCTGGGCCAGGGTCCGCCCCAGGAATCGAAAGTACGCGATCCCCTTCTTGCCCACCATGTGGACTTCGGTCTCGCTGCCCTCCGCTTTACCAGCCTCGAGCTCCTCCAGAGCCGTGCGCAAGACGTTGGCGTTGTAACCGCCGCAGAGTCCCCGGTTGCTCGAGAGCACGAGCAGCACCCGACGCCGGTTCTCGGCAGGCACCTGCATCAGCGGATGATCGAGCCCCTTGGCCGCGCGAGCGAGTTTCTCGACCAGCTCGGCCAGTTTGTCGGTGTACGGCCGGCCGGCCACGGCGGCGCTGTGAACCGCCTGGAAACGAGCGGTCGCAATGAGCTGCATCGTCCGCGTAATCTTGCGGATATTGCGTGCAGCCTTGCGGCGCTTGACCAAGACTCTGCGGTTTGCCATCTCTTAACCGCTCAGCTCTTGAATCGCGCCTTGAAGTTTTTCATGACCTTGATGATGGTCTCGCCGAGCTCGTCCGAGATCACGCCGCTTTCGGCGATCTCCGCCGTCACCTCGAAAAACTCGTTGCGCACGTGCTCGAGCAACGCAGCTTCGAACTCGTTGACCTTGTCGACCGGCAGGTCGTCGAGAATACCTTTCGAGCCCGCGAAAATGCTCAAGACCTGATCCTCTACCGAATAGGGTCGGTACTGGGGCTGCTTGAGCAACTCGACCATCCGTTCACCGCGGTCGAGCTGACGCTGGGTGGCGGCATCGAGCTCGGTGCCGAGCTGGGAGAAGGCTTCGAGCTCGCGAAAGGACGCGAGATCCAGCCGTAGCGTCGAGGCGATCTTCTTCATCGCCTTGATCTGGGCGTTGCCGCCGACTCGCGAGACCGAGATGCCGACGTTGACCGCCGGGCGCACGCCGGCGAAGAACAGATCGGGCTCGAGGTAGATCTGACCGTCGGTGATCGAGATGACGTTGGTCGGAATATAGGCCGAGACCTCGCCCTCGAGGGTCTCGATGATCGGCAGGGCGGTCATCGAGCCGCCGCTGTTGGGGAACCGGTGGATGCGCAGTTTGTCCTTGTCGTCCAGCGACTCGAGCCACTTCTCGGCGCGCTCGAGCCCCTGATGGCGATGATAGATCCCCGATGCCTCGTCGGGCCGCTGGTCGGAGGGCGCCTCGAGTCCCTGCGGGTGCACTCGCGCGATCGACCGGTCGTTCGAGTCTTGGGGCGTGTCCTTCGAGACGATCGCGTACTCGTTGCGCAGCTTGACCGCGCGCTCGAGCAGGCGTGAGTGGAGATAGAAGACGTCGCCCGGATAGGCTTCGCGGCCCGGCGGGCGGCGCAGCAGAAGGGACAGCTGGCGGTAGGCCTGAGCCTGCTTGGAGAGATCATCGTAGACCACCAGGGTGTGCCTGCCCTCGCCGTACATGAAGTGCTCGGCCATGGCCGCACCAGCGTAGGGCGCGATGTACTGGAGCGGCGCCGGATCCGCGGCCGAGGCCGACACGACGATGGTGTAGTCCATGGCGCCGTGCTCCTGGAGCTTGTCGACTACGCCGACCACCGTCGACTCCTTCAAACCGACGGCGACGTAGATGCAGGTGACATCGCCGCCTCTCTGATTGAGAATCGTATCGATGGCGATCGCGGTCTTGCCGGTCTTGCGGTCGCCGATGATGAGCTCGCGCTGGCCGCGCCCGATCGGAATCATCGCGTCGACCGCCTTGATCCCGGTCTGGAGCGGTTCGTCGACTCCCTGGCGGCCCGCGATGCCGGGGGCCTTGTACTCCAGCGGCCGGCGATGGGGGGTTTCGATCACGCCCTTTCCGTCCAGCGGACGACCAAGCGGATCGACCACCCGACCGATCAGCGCCTCGCCGCAGGGAATGCTCAAGAGGTTGCCGGTGCGACGGACCTCGTCGCCTTCTTTGATGTCCAGGTACTCGCCGAAGATGACGACACCCACCGAGCTTTCTTCCAGGTTGAAGACCTGGCCGAACTGGCCGTTCGAAAACTCGAGCTGCTCGCCCGCCATCGCGTTGGAAAGCCCATAGACCCGGGCGATGCCGTCGCCGATCTCGAGCACCCGGCCGACCTCGTTGAGATCTACCGCGCTTTTGTAATTCTGGATCTCTTCGGTCAGAACCGAAGCGATCTCGTCGACGTTGAACTTCATCAGAAAATCTCCACTGCTGCGGGCTCTTGCGAGCGCCTACTCTCTGGCCGAAGCCAAGTCGTGAATCTGCTGGGACGCGCGATCGAAGAGCCGGGCCTTCATGACGTTGAGCTCACGCGACACGCTGCGATTGACCTTGCGGTCTCCGGCCTTGAACACCAGTCCGCCGATGACGTCTGGATCGACCACCTCGACCAGCCGCACCTCGCCGCCCGTCCACTTCGATGCAACCCTTTCGGTGCGCTGCCGCTGCTCCGCCGTCAACGGCTCGGCGGTAACGACATCGACCTCGGTGATGCCGTTCTGCTCTTCGAACTCGCGCCGGTAGCCCTCGACAAACGCGCGAATCAGGCCCAGACGACCTTTCGCGTTCATCACTTGAAGGGTGTTGACGACCAGATCGCTGGCGCGGTCTCTCAGGGCCTTTTCCAGCAGGCCGCGGCGAGCCTCTTTCTCGACCAGCGGTGACGAGAGTGCGCGCTCGAAGCTCGGATCCCGATCCAGAACAGCCCGCAAGCCCTGAAGCTCCTCGAACACGTCTCTGGCAGCTCCGGCTCTCGAGGCCAGCTCGAGAGTGGCACCGGCGTAGACCCGAGCTACCGCCAGTTCACGTTCGTCAAAGCTCCCGGACATTCTTCGGATCCCTAGTTGGTGTCCATCCGCTCGAGCTCGTCGAGCGACCGGGCCACCAGCTTTTCTCTTTCCGCAGCCGAAAGCTCCTTGCGCAGGATTCGTGACGCCATATCGGTCGCGAGCTGCGCGCTGGTCGAATACAGCTCGCGGATCGCGGTCTGCTTCGCGACGTCGATCTCGCGCTTGGCCCGCTCGATCATCTTTTGCGACTCTTGACGAGCTTCGTCTTCGAGACGGGCCTTGACCACCTCGCCGTCGCGCCGACCTTCCTCTACGATCGCGGTCGCCTCGGCGCGCGCCTCGTGGAGCTTCGAATCGTACTCCTCGAGCCGGGCCTGCGCATCTTCGCGGTCGTTCTTGGCCTCGACCAGAGCGTCACGAATGAACTGTTCGCGCTTTTGCAGGGCGTCGAGCAGCGGCCCCCAAGCGTACTTGCCCAGGACCACGAGCACCGCGCCGAAGATGAGAAGGGTCCACACGGCGTTGCCCAGATTGCCGGAAAAAATGTTCTCGTTTCCGCCCTCTGCGGCGAACGCCGGGCTCACCGCGGCGGCCGCAACGATCGCCACGATCGCGACGACCAGCAGCGACCGAATCTGCATATTCCTCTTCTTCATAGTTGTCTCGCGCGGCCGGCCGAGAACGGCCGGCCGTTCGGTTCGGTTATTTGGCGTTGACCGCCAACATCGTGATGATCAGGGCAAAGAAGGTCGCGCCTTCGATCAGCGCCGCGGTCAAGATCATCGGAGTGAAGATCTGACCCGCGACTTCGGGCTGGCGAGCCATCGACTCGACCGCGCTGCCGCCGATCCGGCCGATACCCGCGGCCGCGCCCATGATCACCAGGCCGGCGCCGATCGCGCCGCCGAGCTTGGCCGCGCCCAGAGTGGTCAGCATCGAGCCACCCTCTGCGGCGCCCTCGGCGGCCATCGCAGGGGTCGCCGGAACCAGCATGATGGCGAGACCCATCACGATCATGACCAGTGCAAACTTCGAGAATCGTTTCTGCATTTTCTGTCTCCAGTTTTCCGTCGAGCGGGAATCGACGGTAGTTCGGTTCGCCATCGCAGTCACGCCTTGCGACCCTTTGTCCCGCGACTCGGGCATGGCGAATTACTCCCGATTAGTGAGCTGTAGCTTCCTCATGGTCGTCATGATGAAAGACGACCGACATCCCGATGAACAACGTCGTCAAGAAGGTAAAGATGAACGCCTGCAGGAAAGCGACGAAGATCTCGAGCAGGCTGATGCCGACGCTGCCGAGCACCGCCGGAATCGCGACCCCGAAGCCGGCGCCGGCGCTGACGCTACCGGCTGCCAGAATGAATCCCAGCAGAACCGCCAAAATCAAATGGCCGGCAAGCATGTTGGCGAACAGTCGAACCGCCAGAGCGAACGTTTTGGCCAGAAGACCCGCGATCTCGACCGGCACCAGGATCGGCGCCATCCACCAGGGCCCGGGGCAGAAGTGCTTCAGGTACTCGATCTTGCCCAACCGTAGCCCGTTGATCACCATCATCACCAGGGTGATCACGGCCAATGTGCCGGTCACCCAGATGTTGCCGGTCGCGGTGCCGCCGATGTGGACGCCGAAGGCGAGCGGCGTGATCACTCCGATGGGCAGCATTCCCAGAAGATTGATCGTCAGCACGAAGAAGAACAACGACCAGACGTACTTGATGAAGCGATCGGTGTGCTCACCCAATGTCGGCTCGGCGACTTCCTTGCGCAGGTACTGACAGATCACCTCGATCGCGCCGGCAAAGCCGGTGGTCACCAGACGATCGATGTCGCCGGTCTTGCGCGAGCGCCGGAACGCGAGCGGCAAAACGATGCACAAAACGAGGCCGGCCAGGATGGTCATGGCGATGTGATCGCTCATGAGCGTCACCACACCTTCAGGGGTGAGGAGACCGGCATCCAGCTCGGCCTCGACGATCGGATGCTGGACGACGTGATCGAGCGGATTCGTACCAGTCATGGACCCGAGAAACGTTCGTCTGCAGGGATATTCAGACCGGCCGCTGGCCGGACGCGTGGATTATAGAGGCTTGTGACGTCTTTCACAAGCTCCGAAAGGCACGCAGAGCAAAGCCGGTGTCCACCACCAGAAGGGTCAGATAGCAGGCGGCCAGCCACAGTAGAAAGGGCTCGAGGGCCGGCGCCGCGAGAAACCCCACTGCCAGGGCTGCCAGG
Organism: Thermoanaerobaculia bacterium; assembly: GCA_945787635.1. Taxonomy (GTDB): domain Bacteria; phylum Acidobacteriota; class Thermoanaerobaculia; order Multivoradales; family JAHEKO01; genus CALZIK01. Next base: position 8,444 of record CALZIK010000188.1, read on the forward strand.
GCCACGGCGCCCAACCGCAGCGTCATCGCCGCCAGAAACCTCGAAGCGCCGGCAATCGCGTGGGCGGAGCCACGCGGCGAGCCCCTTTGGACACCGCCTGCGAGCGGCACGACACCGACGACCGAGCCGAACAGAGCCACGGTGCTGGCCCAGAGCGCCGCCTCGATCGCTTCCCGGCCGTACACGCGAGGCAGGAGGAGACACCCGACGACAGCGAGGGCGACGGTGGCCAGAACGGCGACCGCCAGAAACCGCGCAAGACTCATCGGGGATCCGGCTCTTCGCCAGCGCTCGCGCTTTTAGAACCGGAGGTCGAACCGGGGACCGACTCGGAACGGTTCCGGGAGGTCGCGCTGGCCGCGGAGGAACCGGCCGCGATCCGCGCGGCGCGCACGAAGTTGTAGAGGCCCCCGACCACCCCGATCGCGGCGCAAACCAGGACTCCCCAGGGCTCGGTGTCGTAGCGTCGGTCGATCCAGATGCCGAGAAACGTGAATCCCGCGACCGCGGCGCCGAGCTCCAAGCCCATTCCGGCCATTCTCATCGGCCGCCGCCGAGGTCTCGATCCCGGCCCGCTCACCGATACACGATCCGCAAGCGCGATCCGGATCCGTACGGCGCGATGATCGCCCGGATCGATCGTCCCGACTTGCTCGCGGTGAAATGGGTGTCGCTGACCAGGGCGGTCTCCCAGCCTTCCTCCTCGAGAAGGCTCCGCCAGCCCGACGCCAGGTCGGACGCTTCGATCGGCCCCTCGAGAACGACGAAGCTCTGCCCGTCGGCCGCCGCGCCGGTTTCGCGCACCGTCAAGCCGGCCGCCAGGGGCAGATCCACCGGAAACCCCGCCGGCAGAACCTTGTCGGATTTCCCCCGGCGAGGACCGCGAGGATCCTCTTCCGTCGAGAGCTCGGCATCGACGGCGCCTCCGATCTCCTCGGTCTCGAGAGGCTCCTCCGGCCTGGGCTCTTCGGCCGAGGGAGCGCAGGCCGATGCCACGACGAGCATCGCTCCGGCTACGAGCCAAGCCAGCGTGAATCGGCGCGTCCGCATCTGAGTCAAAAACCTAGCACAGCGCGGCTCGCCATCCTCGCACCGGACTTTGGCTAAGCATCGGCTAGACTCACGACACCTTGTCGAAGATCGATCTTCGCATTCTCGCCGCCGCGATCTCGATCGCCACCTGGCTCGTGCTTCTCTTTACCGGCTGGGCGTTCGGCGGATTCGTCCACCTGCTACTCGTCGCCGGAGTCTTCCTGGTTCCCTGGCGCGCCCTGCCTCGCACTACCGCGGAGGTTGTCGATCGCCCTGAGCAGGCTGTAGGTGAGAGCGGCGATGGCCAGGCCGAGGAGAAAAGCGTGCTCCGGAAAGAAGCCGCGCACGCGGTAGAAGAAAAAAACGGCGACCGAGCCGAATAGAACGCACAGGGCGACCCGCGCCTTGAGGCTCATCGCGCCGCGGCCTCGACCTTGAACGCGAGTCGGCCGATCTGAGGCGAATCGATCTCGACCCGATCGCCAGCAGCGAGCGGTCCGACGCCCGCCGGCGTGCCGGTCAGAACGAGATCGCCGGGCTCGAGCGTCATATAGCGGGAGGCGTAGCTCACCAGCTCACCCAGTCCCCAGATCAGATCGCGCGCCCGACCGTGCTGCCGATCCTTGCCGTTGACCCGAGTGACGAACTCGAGAGCGTCCCAGTCGGGGTCGGTGACCAGGCGGGGACCCACCGGACAGAACGTGTCGATCGACTTGGCGCGGGTGAAGGTGCGGTCGCGCTTCTGGAGATCGCGCGCGGTCACGTCGCAGGCGAGGGTGACTCCGAGCACTCCGGCTAGCGCAGCCTCGGCAGACACCTTCGAAAGTCTGGCGCCGATGACCAGCGCGAGCTCGCCCTCAAAATCGACTCGCTCGCTTTCGGCGGGCAGCCGTACGGTTCCCCCGGGCGCGAGTAGCGCCGACGGAGCCTTCAGAAACAGCAGCGGCTCCTCGGGAACCGGATTGTCGAGCTCCCGAGCATGCTCCCCATAGCTTCGCCCGATCCCTACGATTTTCGACGGAAATACCGGCGTCGGCGCCAGCAGCGCGAGGTAACTTTCCACCTTGGTGGCTATAGTCGCACAGGGTCGGACACCCGGCACGGAGCCGAGGTAGCGTCGGGCTCCTAGCGGCCGCCAAACTCCTTTCGCAGCAGCAGCCAGAGAAAGAACGGCCCGCCGACGATCGCGGTCAACACACCCACCGGCAGGTCGGCTGGCGCGAGAATCCGGCGGGCCAGCAGATCGCAGAGGGCCAGGAACGCGCCCCCGGAGACAAACGCCGCCGGCAGAACTCGCGCGTGGGCGTGCCCCACTCCCCGCCGCACCCAGTGCGGCACGATCAAGCCCACGAAACCGATCGGTCCGGTGACCGCGACCAGCGCTCCGACCATTAGCGAGACCACCGCGACCACCGAGACGCGCAGACGACCGAGATCGACTCCCCGACTGGCGGCAAGCTCCTCGCCGGTCGCCAGTTGATCGAGCTCTCGCCGGAGCAGGAAAAGAGCCGCGACGCCGAGCGCGATCCACGGCGCCACCCAGACTACCTCGCGGTAGCCGACCACCGCCAGGCCACCCATCATCCAGCGCACCATCTGGAAGGTGCGCGAAAAATCCGCCAGATACTGCACGAAGAGGATCAGCGCCGACGAGGTCAGGGCGACCGCAACGCCGGCCAGAAGCAGGGTCGAGGTCGAACGTCGCCGGGCGACGGCGATGACCACCGCGCTCGCGGCCAACGCGCCGGCGAAGCTCGCGACGGCGACCACCGGCAG
>CALZIK010000189.1 GCA_945787635.1 Thermoanaerobaculia bacterium
AACGCCTCGAGCCGCTCCAACGTGCCGAGCCCGAGGATCTGATCACCGGGCTGCAGAGCGCGCTGAGCGAGGCGATCCCGAAAGAGCTGGTCCCCACGGCCGATGGCGGCGACCGCCACGCCGAAGCGTTCCCGGAACTTGAGCTCTGAGAGGGTCTTGCCGGCGACCGACGCCCCCGACTTGACCAGCGCCCGGATGCCTTGGACGTCCGCCGGCACGTTGGGCAACTGTTCGGGTGCGATCGAGCGAACGTCGGTGCCTTGCATCTTGATCAGCTCGGCGACGCGTCCCGCTTCGCCGTCGACGACCAGAACATCGCCTCCCTGCAAAACGGTTCCGGCCTCGGGCCGGAATCGGCGATCTCCTCGCTGGATCGAGACCACCTTGATCCCGAGCATGTTGCCCAGGCGGGTTTCGGCGAGTGTCCGCCCGCTCAGCGGCGAGCTCGCGGGCAGCCGGAGAGAGAAGATGCGGTTTTCGAGTTGATAGACCTCGATCAGGTCATCCGACCGAGGCGCCTGGATACCGCTCTTCTCGCGCACCGGGAGCAGCTTCCTGCCGAGGGTCAGCATGTAGACGATGCCCAGTAGAAGGATCGCAACGCCGAGGGGCGTGAAATCGAAAAGCGAGAACGGTTCCATTCCGCGATCGGCGAGCATCTGCCCGGCCAGGATGTTGGGCGGCGTGCCGACCAGGGTCGTGGTTCCACCGAGGATGGCCCCGAAGGCGAGCGGCATGAAGAGGCGGGACGGAGCCAGTCCCGCTCGCGGGGCGAGCGTGGCGACGGCCGGCATCAAGACCGCGGTCGCCGCGATATTGTTCATGAAGGCCGAAAGGACTCCCGCGATCACCATCAGAGTCACGATCAAGCGGGTCTCACTGTTGCCGACGAGTCGGTGGATCTTCGCCGCGATCACGTCCGCGACCCCGGTCTCGAGCAGGGCGGCGCCGAGAATGAACACCGACAACATGGTGATGACGGCGGGGGAGGAAAAGCCCTGGAAGGCCTCGGAGGGCGTCACGTAACCCGCGAACACCAGGACGCAGAGACCGAGAAATGCAGTCAGATCAACCGGCAGCTTCTCGGTCAGAAAGAGGTAGACCATCACCGCGAGCAGGGCGAAGAGAGCCGCGATCTGAAACGTCAACGAGTGCCTGCCTTTGCGCTTTTTGAGAATGCCATCGCGAGATCCGAGAGAATCATGTCAGGGTCGGTTCGGTGGTGCCACCCGGTTTGTATGAGGGCGGGCTCGGGCATTCGCGCCGGATAGACTTGCTCTTGGAGCCACCAGGTCCACCCGAGGAACGAGGTTTTTTGCAGCGCCAGTCTCACGCCGGCGCCAGTCGTTCGACAGGCTTGCGGCTCGTCCTGGCGGGCGCGGCGGCGTTCGCCGTATTGGTGCTGTGGTTTCCTCCCTCGAGACCGCGGACGTTGGCGGCGCTGCTCGTTCCCTTTCTCTTTCTGATCGCCCTGACCGTGTGGTGGCTTCGACAGCCCCGGCTCGAGCCGGGAGCCAAGGCGGTCGGAGTCGGCGCCGGCCTGGTCGCCTGCCTCGTCCTCGGATTCGCCCCGAGCTTCCCGGCCAACGTGATCGCGGTGTTGTGGGGAGTGCCCGCCGCGCTCGGCTCGAGCTTCGCGGTCTTTGTCGGGTTGCGCAATGGTCCGTCCGGTTCGAGGCGCCTGGCCGTGGGTGCGGTGTTCCTGGCTGCACTCTTTCCCTGGTCGCTGCTTCGCGTGGACGGCGCTTCGGGCCAAATGATGCCCAACCTGGTTTGGCGATGGCGCGCGCCTTCGACCGCGGCCTCGGTGGAAGCTCTGCCGTCAGCGGCGATTTCGGCTCCGCTGTTGCCTCGGGAGGCCGCAGCCGGGGACTGGCCCGGCCTTCGGGGTCCGGCGCGCGACGGAGTAGTGCACACTTCCGTGGTTCCACGACTCGATCTCGACTGGGCCAACTGGCCTCCCCGGGAGTTGTGGCGCCGCTCGATCGGAGCGGGGTGGTCATCGTTCGTGGTGGTCGGCGATCTCGCGTGTACCCAGGATCAGCGAGAGGCGGAGGAACGAGTCATCTGCCTCGACACTCGATCCGGCCGGACTCTCTGGGTCCACAAGGACACGACCCGATTCGACGAGATTGCCGGCGGACCCGGACCGCGGGCGACCCCGCTGATCGATCGCGGACGGGTCTACGCCCTCGGCGCCACCGGCCGGCTCAACTGCTTGGACGGCGGTGACGGTCGCTTGATCTGGTCGATCGAGCTCGGCGGACCTCAAGGGGAGACCCCACAGTGGGGCTTCGCGAGCTCGCCTCTGATCGAGGGCGATCTGGTGTACGTGAGTCCGGCGGGAGTCGGAGGGCTGCGGATGCTGGCGCTGGATCGCGACACCGGCGAGCGGATCTGGGAGGCCAAGGGGAATGCCGCCGGATACGGCTCGCCTCAACTCGCTGTGCTGGCCGGCCGTCGGCAGATTCTGCTCTTCGACGGTGGCGGGCTGGTCAGCTACGAACCGGCCACGGGGGCGGTCCTGTGGGAGCGTCCCTCGCCGACCGACCTTCCCAGAGCGGCGCAACCCCACGTCATTGGAATGGACCAGGTCGTGTACGGCATGGGCTACGGCCGCGGCACGACGAGTCTTCGCGTGACGCCCGGCGAGAGCGGCTGGCAGGTCACCGAGGAGTGGACCAGTCATCACCTGAAGCCGAAGTTCAACGACTTCGTCGTGCACGGCGGCTCCATCTTCGGCCTCGACGAAGGCATCCTCGTGTGCGTGGACGCCGCGACCGGCGAGCGGCGGTGGAAAGCGGGCCGGTATGGCTACGGGCAGATCGTTCTGGTGGGAGAGACGCTCCTCGTAACCACGGAGTCGGGGGAGATCGTGCTGGTCGGAGCTTCGCCTTCCGGTCACGTCGAGCGCGGGAGCATCCCGGCTCTCACGGGCAAGTCCTGGAGTCATCCCGCCGTCGCGGGCGGACGTTTACTCGTGCGCAACGCCTCCGAGGCAGCCGGTTTCGATCTCGAAAAGCGGAACAAACGGTAGGCTGTGGCCCGTACCGGGGTCGCGACGGCTCGCGACATGGCATTTTCCAACAAGGAGCGATCGGGATGGAGATAGACACCAGGATCTTTTCGTGGCTGGCAATCGCCCTCTGCCTGAGTCAGTCGGCGCTGTTTTCAGGCCTCAACCTGGCGGCATTCGGAGTCAGTCGGCTGCGCCTCGAAACCGACGCTGCCTCGGGGCATCCGGAGGCGAACGTGTTGCTCGCCCTGCGACAGGACTCGAACTTCCTGTTGACCACGATCATCTGGGGGAACGTAAGCGTCAACGTGTTACTGACGCTCGCCTCGAACTCGGTCATGACCGGTTTGGTGGCGTTTTTCTTTTCCGCCGTGCTCATCACGATCTTTGGAGAGATCGTGCCTCAGGCCTACTTCGTGCGTCACGCCTCGCGAGTGGTCGCCAAGCTCGCGCCGGTTCTCAAGTTCTACCAGAAGCTCCTGTATCCGGTAGCGAAGCCGACCGCTCTGATTCTCGACCGCTGGCTGGGACCCGAGGGAGTTCAGTACTGGCGCGAGGAAAGCCTCGAGCGCTTCCTGAGAGCTCACGCCCACGCCGACGAGGCCGACGACATCCATGCGATCGAGGGCATCGGCGCCGCCAATTTTCTCTCGCTGGACGACATCCCGCTTGGAGAAGAAGGCGAGGAAGTCGATCCCGCCAGCGTCATCCGGATGCCGTTCGAATCCGGCGTCCCGGTTTTCCCCCCGATGACCGGCGACCCTCGCGCGCCGCTGGTCGAGCAGATCCAGGCCTCGGGCAAGAAATGGGTGGTGCTGACCGACGAAGCCGACCAGCCGCGGCTGGTCCTGGAGTCCGACGGTTTTCTGCGCGCGCTCTTGTTTCGGCCGGGCTCGTTCTCGCCTCGGACGTTCTGTCACCGTCCAATTCTGGCGACCGATCCGCATCAGCCGCTCGGGAGCGTGCTCAATAAGCTCCGCGTGGAGCCTCGTGGGCCCGGAGACGACGTGGTGGACCACGACATCATCCTGTTGTGGGGGGAGCGCCGCCGGGTGATCACCGGAGCCGACCTTCTCGGCCGGTTGCTGCGCGGTATCGCCGTCGTCGGTCCGGCGCCAGCGTGACCAACGAGCCCCCTCGCCCTCGTGACTTTGAGATGATCCATCGGTATGTCTGACGCCCGCGCCGCCGCCGCTCCTCGCGCCGACCGGCCGCCGGAAGC
>CALZIK010000190.1 GCA_945787635.1 Thermoanaerobaculia bacterium
GGAAGACGAAGTAGAGCTCGACTGGGCCTTCTATCAGAGGCGGCTCGGTCCGCATTCCGAGCTCAAAGTAGGGCGGCTCAACATCCCACTTGGCATCTACAACGAAGTCCGTGACGTCGGGACCCTTCTGCCGTTCTTCGATCTGCCCATCAGCTTCTATGCCGGCGTCCTGAGCTCTGCCGAAACCGTGGACGGAGTCTCGATCGCCCGCACGTTCGCTCCGCGCTCGGACTGGGACCTCGATACGACCATCTACTTCGGCGGCTGGGAGACTCTGGAGCAGAAAGTGAACCTGGAATCGAGGTTCCTGCTCGACAATCTCGAGGCCACTGCCGAAAACGGTTTGGGCGTGCAGTTCTGGTTGAGCACGCCGGTTTCGTGGCTGAGAGTGGGAGGAGGCTACCTGATCTGGGAGCTTGAAGGACCACTCTCCGGCCCCGGCGTGAGAAACCAATGGGAATCGGGGCACCTGTCACTGGATGCTTCGAGCGAGCGGTGGATGCTTCGAAGCGAAGTGCGGCAATGGAGGTTCGACCAGGACGTGGGCGCGTTCGTGGGCGTCGGGTCGGTGCGCGGGCGGGCCGAGAGGGATGCGTTCTACCTGCAGGCTGGAGTCTGGATAACCCCCCAAATCGGCCTGTTTGTGCAGTACGACGACCTCGCTCTTCGGGATGACACGCTTCTGTTTCCTCCGCTCGAGGATTTCTACCAGGATGTCGCGGTGAGCCTCAACTACCGCTTGCGGCCCGATCTTCTGGTGAAGGCCGAGCTGCACTCTTCCGACACGTTCTTTCCGCTGGGCAGCGAGAGTCCACCCCCGGTGGGAGGCGCCCCGGCCGCAAGCGAAGTGACCTGGGCCATCGTAGGGCTGTCGGTGGATTTCTGAGGACGGACGGGTGCTGAGACTCTTCAGCCGCGCGCTGTTCTGGGTCATCTTGGCTACGTTCGCGGGCGCGCCGATGCTGACCGCCGATCAGCCGCCCGGCACCGAGGACGGACCGGTAGTCATCGTGCACCCGGCAACCGATGTGTCCGGGATCTCGCGAGCCGAGCTCTCCAAGATCTTTCTCAAGCGCTTGAGAACCTGGAGTAGCGGGCAGATCGCGGTGCCCGTGGATCAAGCACCTCAGAACCCGGCCCGCCAGGTGTTTAGCGAGAAGGTGCACGGGAGGAGTGTCGTCAACATCGAGGTGTACTGGAAGCGGATGATTTTCTCGGGTCGCTCCCTGCCGCCCCGGGAGCTCGCGAGCGACACGGACGTACTCGACTTCGTCCGGAGCACGCCGGGAGCGGTCGGCTATGTCGGTTCCGGAGCCGATCTCGAGGGCGTTGATCGGCTCGATCTCGAGAGGTAGCCGGGTGGCCCCATGAAGCACCGCCAGGTGAAACCCCATCTTCGCACGGAGCTCATCCTCCTCGGAAAAGATCGCTTTGTGCAAGCGTGCCTGCTGATCTTCGGGGTCGGGCTGGCGGGGGTCTTCTCGGCCAGCCAAGGATCGTTCGGCTCCGGGCTTGGAATCGGCATCGATTCGGTTCTTGGAGCCCTGACTCTGCTGGCCCTCCTGTGGGGCCGATCCGCGCTCACGGGAGCTGCGCGAGGATTCTGGCATTTCCTGGCCGCGGCCTGGGCGTGTCTCCTACTGGTCGAGTTGTTCTTCATCCTCGACCCGCCGCTTCCCTTCATCGGAGCGAGCTTCGTCGCTGACCTGCTCCACGTGGTGTTCTATCTGGTGTTCGCGCTTGCCATCGATCTGCGCCCGCATCGGTCGGAAGCCTCGTTCCTGGGAGCCGCCCGCATCCGTCTCGAATCGGTCGCCGGGATCCTCGTCGTCTTCGGGCTGCTCATCTACTTTGGTCTGGAAGTCCTGCCGGATCCCTTGGGTCTGTCGTTGAGCTTCGTGCAGCGTCAGCAAGGGCCCACGCCGTTTCTGCTTGTCCGCTTGAGCCTGGACCTTCTGATCTTCAGCCGGCTTCTTCAGGTGTGGACGGAGTCCAGAGGCTTCTGGCGTCGGACTTACACCCTCCTCGCGTTGGCGGTTCTTTGTTTTGCGATCAAGGACGCGCTCTCGATCGCTCAGTTCGAGGGGATCGTCTCCATCGAGGGTCTCGGGCTCGTCTATCAGGGGTTCTTGTTTCTTCCGAATCTGCTGGTGATCGTTGCGGCTCGCTCGAGGCGGTTCGCAGTCGACGACGAGTCGGCTGCGGGGGACCCGAGGGAGCCGGGGGAACCGGGCACCTTCCACACCAGCCCTTTGGCTCTCTACGCCCTGGTGGTGCCCGGAATGCACTTCCTGCTCTATCCTCTGGGCGTCTTGAACGCCGCCACCCGGGGGCCGCGGGAGGCTTTCTGCCTGCTGTATCTCTTGGTTCTGGGCACGCTGGCGTGGTTGCACCAGCGGGCGATGACCAAGGACAGCGCGCAGGCTCGCCGGGCGCTCAGGAGGGCCGAGATCCGGCTCTTCCGGGCCGAACGGCTCGAGGCGGTCGGTCGGTTAGCTGGCGGCATTGCCCACGATTTCAACAACTATCTGACCGTGATTTTGGGCTGCGCGGAGCTCGTCCAGGAGAAGCTCACCGATCCTGAAGCTCGGGCCGACCTGGGCTACGTTCGGGAGGCCGCGGACAAGGCTGCGCACCTGACCAGCCAGCTCTTGGCCTTCGGCCGCCGTCAGCTGCTCCGCCCGGAACCCCTCGACCTCAACGAAGTCGTAACCAGCACAGGCAGCATGCTGGAGCGTCTTCTGGGTGAGGACATCGAGCTCGAAATCGACCTCGGTGCCGACGCCGGTTTCGTGCTCGCCGACCTCGGCCACACCGAGCAGGTTGTGGTCAACCTGGCTTTGAACAGTCGTGACGCGATGCTGGGGGGCGGCACGCTGACCGTGAGCACCCGGCGGGTCGAGTTGAGCGAGGATGAGGCGGAGGAGCGTGAGATCGATCCGGGCACCTATGCCGAGCTGACCATCACCGACACCGGCTCGGGCATGAGCGAAGAGGTTCGGGCGCGGGCGTTCGAGCCCTTCTTCACGACCAAGGATTCCGGGAGCGGCACGGGGCTGGGCCTTTCGACCGTTCACGGAATCGTTATCCAGTCCGGAGGCTCCGTAGAGGTCGACAGCGTGGTCGGTCGCGGAACCACCATGCGGGTGCTGCTCCCGGCCGCGGATCCGCCCGGCGAGCCCGAGAAGGAGGAGTCCGGGGGAGAGGCCCCGGTTCAAGCGGCGACGGTTCTACTCGTCGAGGACGAGCCTTCGGTCCGGCGTCTCGCGGAACGGGCCTTGTCTCAGCGGGGCTTCGGAGTTTTGGTGGCGGCGAACGGCCAGGAAGCCATCGAGCTGGCGTCCGTGCATCGCGACGCCATTGACGTGCTCGTGACCGACGTGGTCATGCCGGGGCAGGACGGATTCGAGCTGGCTCGAGCCCTCACCGATTCGTCTCCCGGTCTTCGAGTCCTGTTCATCTCGGGGTATCCGACCGACACCCTGCGAGAGCGGCGGCTGGAGCTCCCGCCTTCGGTGCCGCTTCTCAACAAGCCGTTCACCCCGAGCATCTTGGTTCGTGAGGTTCAGAGGCTGCTTCTCGACGTCGAGGAATCCGGAACAGCAGCCCCGAGGGAGTAGGCCGGCGCGAGTGCGCCGTTCGGCGCCTCATCGGACGCTCTCCGAGCGCGACGCTCGCTTCTCGAGCCAGAAAGTCTGCTTGCCTCCACTCGCGACCGTGCGCAGCAGTCGGTGACCGACTCGGTGCGCGAGCGCCGGAATGTCGGCGAGCGATCCGGGATCGGTGCAGACGAGCTCGAGCACCTCCCCGGGCGCGAGCTTCTGTAGCGCAACCGAGGCCTTGTAGACGGGAAGCGGGCAGAGCAGACCCGAGGTGTCGAGGGTTGCCGAGGCTTGGATTCCAGAATCGCTGGGTGATGTCGTGCTGTAGGTCATTCTGTGTCCCCTTGAATCGTTTCTTCTGGATACCGCGTCCTAGAGTCGAGGCGTGCCTTCGTCGCCCAGGAGCTCCCTGAAGTAACTGAGGTATTTGAGGCCGCTGTCGGGCGAGACTCCAACTGCAACGCCTTCGATCTCGCCTTCCACCCGGGCCGCGGCTTCGACGACCGCGCCAGTCGAAGGGCCGACGATCAGCGCCTGCTCTCGAAACAGGCGCTTGGTCATCTCATAGGCGGGTTCGTCGTCGATCGGAACCACCTCGTCGATGACGTCCCAGTCCAGAATCTCGGGCTGCTTGGCTTCCTGGAAGTTCTTGAGGCCCGGCAGCCGGTGGCCCTTCTGGGGCTCGACCGCGATGATCCGGATCTCCGGGTTGCGCTCCTTGAGGTACCGCCCGACTCCGGTCAGCGTTCCGCACGTGCCGAAGCCGGCGATGAAAGCGCCCACGCGGCCTTCGGTCTGGTGCCAGATCTCGGGTCCGGTCGTCTCGTAATGCGCCTTTACGTTGTCCGGGTTCTGGTACTGGTTCGGCATCACGTAGCGCTCGCCGCCCCCGCTTTCGGCGAGCGAGCGCGCCAGGGCGATAGCGCCGTCCTTGGGGTGATCCACCGGGCAGAGGTCGTCCGGAGTCGGCCACACCTCGGCTCCGAGCATGCGCAGGAGGAGCTTCTTCTCGTCGGGCACGCCGTCCGGGATGGTGACCGTGAGCTTGCGGCCGGCAAGAGCCGCGAGCGCCGCCAGCGCGATGCCGGTGTTGCCGGACGAGGGCTCGACCAGCTCCTTTCCGTCGAGGCGTCCGGAATCCTCGAGGCCGCGCAGGAGATAGGCGGCCGCGCGGTCCTTGATCGAACCGAACGGATTGAGCCATTCGAGCTTGAGGTACAGCGGCGCGCAGCCGTCGGGCAGAACGCGCCGGACGCGAACCAGCGGCGTCGGGTTTGCGACGTTGGGCAGGAGCTCGCGGAGGTCCTCGTACCGACGCCGTTCGTCGCTGCGGCCCAGTTCCGTCGACCGGCTTCGAGCCGGCCAGTCGTCGATTCGGGCGATCTCGGGTTCCATCGTGCTAGTTCCTTTCCAGAAAAAAAAGACCCGCTCCGGTATGCCGGTGCGGGTCTTTCTAGATATTGAACGGTCTGTACGCTTGTGGCTAAGGACAGACCTCCCCGACCGGCAGGCTCGCCGCCATACACGCGCAGGCACAACAGCAACGGGTCGAATGAGGCGTCATCAGGCCTGTGAATGTAGAGTAAGGGAGCTTGTAAGTCAAGACTGCGTGTGCCGCGACGCGGCAATCTGTGGTAGAGTCGTGCCGCGGGGCGGCAGGATCCGTGGCGTGGCCACCTATTCTGCTCCCGTCCAAAGCAACTCCTCAAGGAGGTTTCCGATGGTGTTGACAAAGGAAAAGCGGCCCGGAGGCGCCGTGGATGACGTGCGCCGGCCGAAGACGCCGAGCGATTCCAAGACGGACGCGGCCGCGAAGTCGGTCGCCTCACCTCCGCCGAGCCCCGGCGGCATGTTCCTGCTGACGCCGGTCGAGGAGGAGGTCTTCTGCCGCGAGCGGTTCTCGGAGGAACAGCTCGAGATCGAGCGCATGGTGCGCGAGTTCGCGGTCGATCGGATCGCGCCGCACCGTGACGAGTTGGAGACCCACAACGGCGAGTTGACTCGTCGCGTAATGCGCGAGGTGGGGGAGCTGGGGCTGACCGGTATCGACATTCCTGAGCGATATGGCGGCATGGGCCTCGACAAGACCACCTCGGCCCTGGTGGTCGAGGCGCTGACCCTGTCGGGAGCCTCGTCGTGGATCGTGACCTTCTCCGGCCACACCGGCATCGGCACGTTGCCGCTGGTCTTCTTCGGCAACGAGGAGCAGAAGAAAAAGTACCTGCCCAAGCTGGCGACGGTCGAATCGCTGTCCGCCTATTCGCTGAGCGAGGCAGAGGCCGGCTCGGACGCTTTGAACCTGGGCGCGACCGCCCACCTTTCCGACGACGGCTCGAGTTGGCTTCTCAACGGCAACAAGATCTATGTAACGAACGGCGGCTGGGCGGACCTCTTCACGATTTTCGCCAAGATCGACGGCAAGAAAATGAGCGCGTTTCTGGTCGAGCGCGGGACCGAAGGGCTCACCATCGGCCCCGAGGAGCACAAGCTCGGCATCAAGGGCTCGTCCACCGTCAGTCTGTTTCTCGAGAACGCCAAGGTGCCGGTCGAGAATCTCCTCGGCGAGCCCGGGGACGGCGGCTCGATCGCGCTCAATATTCTCAACATCGGACGCTTCAAGCTGGGCGCCGCCGATCTCGGCGGCTGCAAGTGGGTGACCGATCTCGCCACCCAGTACGCTCTCGAGCGCAAACAGTTCGGGCAACCGATCGCTTTCTTCGAGGCCAACCGCAAGAAGCTCGCCGAGATGGTGGTCTGGACCTACGCCCTCGACAGCGCGATCTACCGGACCGTGGGCCTGATCGACCGCCGCATTGCGGCGCTCGACCCCGACGCGCCGGACTACAACCGCAAGGCGATGGCGGCCCTCGAGGAGTACGCCATCGAGGCCTCGATTGCGAAGGTCCTGGGCTCGGAGTCGATGTTCCGGGTCACCGACCACGGCATCCAGATCTACGGCGGCAACGGCTTCTCGGAGGAATACCCGATGGCCGCCGCCTTCCGCAACACCCGCATCGACCGGATCTTCGAGGGCACCAACGAGATCAACCGGATGGTGATCTACGGCTACTTCCTGAAGAAGGCCCTGATGGAAGAGCTGCCGTTGCGCGACGCCGCCAAGACCTGGCTCGAGGGCGGCGCTTCCGACGTTCCCGAGGGCTTCCTCGGTTGGGAGCTCGGCGCCCTCGACACTGCCCGGCGGCTGAGCGTCAAGCTGTTCCACGAAGCGATCTCGCACCACGGCCAGGATCTGCGCAACGCCCAGGTGGTCGGAGAGGACCTGGCGGATCTCGCGATCGGCTACTTCGGCGCCTCGTCCGCCATCAACCGCATCCGTCAGCTCGGTGACAAGGCGGCGCAAGACACCGGCTACCAGTCGCTCGCCCGGCTCGTGGTTGCGGACTTTCTCGAAGAGGTCTGGCGAATCTACTACCGCCTGCGCCCGGTGCTGCTCTCGGACGGCTACGGCCTGAGCCTGGCGGCCGATCTCGACCGCGAGATCGAGCGACTGCACCTGCCGTTCGATCCGGTGGCCGATATCCATCACCTCACCAACGACCTCTTCCATCACCAGCACTATCGATTCGGTTGATTCCGAAGGAGGCATCTCATGACAGCCAGCAACGCGAAACCCGGCGTTCCGACCAGCGTCATCATCGACGCCGTCCGCAGCCCGATGGGAGTGAAGAAGGGCAAGCTGATCGGCACTCGCGCCGACGAGCTGGCCGCCCAGGTGGTCAAGGCCCTGCTCGCGCGGCAGCCGAACCTGCCCCTCGAGGAGATCGATGACGTAGTCCTGGGGTGCGCCTTTCCGGAGAACACCCAGGGCATGTTGATGGCCCGCGGTGTGGCGCTTCTCGCCGGCATCCCGCTCGAATCACCCGGCAAGGTCGTCAACCGCTTCTGCGGCTCGTCGATGGACGCCGTTCACCAGGTCTCCCAGGCGATCGTCGCCGGCGACGCCGAGTGCGGCATCGCGATCGGGGTCGAGGACATGTTCTCCATCCCGATGGGTGGCTTCAATCCCTCCTTCCATCCCCGCCTCTACGACATGGAGTTCTACATCGGCATGGGCGAGACCGCCGAGATCCTGGCCAAGGACCTCGACATCTCGCGCGAGGAGCAGGAGGAGTTCGCGATCAGCTCCCACAACAAGGCGCTCGCGGCCTGGGAGAGCGGGGCGTTCGACAAGGAAGTGGTGCCGATCGCGAACAACGGCCATACCGTCGAGCGTGACGAGGGCCCCCGGAAGCCGGATCCCGAGAAGATCCAGTCGCTCAAGCCGGCCTTCACCGCCGACGGTACGGTCACCGCGGCGACCTCGAGCCCGATCTCGCTCGGCGCTTCGGCGTTGATCGTCGCAAGCGAAGAGTTCGCGAAGAAGCACGACCTCCCGGTGCGCGCGCGGCTCGTCTCGCGCGCCGTCGCGGGTGTCGATTGGAAGCGGATGGGCATGGGCCCGATTCCGGCCAGTGAGAAGGCGCTCGAGCGGGCGGGTCTCACCATCGACGACATCGACTACATCGAGCTCAACGAAGCGTTCGCCGCCCAGTCGCTCTATGTCTTGAAGAAGACCGGCTGGGACCTCGCCAAGGTCAACATCCACGGCGGTGCCATCGCCCTCGGCCACCCGCTCGGGGCCTCGGGCGCGCGCATCCTGACGACACTCATCAACGTTCTCGAGCAGGAAGGCGGCAAGCGCGGACTGGCCACGATGTGCATCGGCACCGGCCAGGGCATCGCCACCGTCATCGAGAGGGGGTAAGGGATGACAGCAACTCGTGAGATCAAGACGGTCGGCGTCTGCGGCAGCGGCGTCATGGGCAGCCAGCTCGCGGCGCTTTTCGCCGGCGCCGGCCTCGACGTCTATCTCTTCGACCTCGATCAGGAGCTTTCCGAGCGCGGCCTCGCGGGCGCGCGCCAGGCGAAGCCGGCGGCCTTCTACCACCCGCGCTTCGCCAAGAAGGTCGTGCCCTCGAACTACGAGGAGCATCTCGACCGGTTCGGCGAGTGCGACTGGGTGATCGAAGCGATCGCCGAGCGCATGGACTGGAAACGGGACCTCTACAAGAAGATCGAGCCGCATCTGAAGGACGACGCGCTCCTGTCCTCGAACACCTCGGGCCTCTCGATGGCCGAGCTGGCCGAGCCGCTGAGCGAGGATCTGAAGCGCCGTTTCTTCATCACCCACTTCTTCAACCCGCCGCGTTACATGCGCCTGGTCGAGATCGTGCGCTCGGCGGAGACCGACCAGGGCGCCCTCGATCGGGCGGCGGACCTGATCGGTCGCACGCTCGGCAAGGGCATCGTCGCGGCCAAGGACACGCCCAATTTCATCGCCAACCGCATCGGCATCTACGGCATGATGCTTGGCCTCAAGCTCACTCGCGACATGCGGCTCTCGGTCGAGCAGGTCGATGCCGTGACCGGTCCGGTCATGGGCCGGCCGAAGTCGGCGACCTACCGCACGGCCGACATCGTCGGTCTGGATACTCTTGCTTTCGTCGCCCAGACCGCGTACGAGAAGTGCGAGGCCGACGAGGCCCGGGAGATCTTCAAGACGCCGCCGGTCCTCGCCAAGCTGCTCGAGCGCAAGAGCCTCGGGCAGAAAAGTGGGGCCGGCTTCTACAAGAAGGAAGGCAGGGACATTCTCGCTCTCGATTTCGAGACCCTCGACTACCGGCCCAAGACCAAGCCCAGGATGGACGGCATCGGCGTCGGCCGGCGGTTCACCGACCTCGGCAAGCGCATGGAGGCGTTGGTTTTCAACCCGGATTCGGCCGGCGAATTCGCCTGGGAGCTCACCATAGGCACGCTCGCCTACGCCGCGCGGCGGTTGGGCGAAGTGGCCGACGATGTCGTCTCGATCGACCGCGCGATGAAGTGGGGCTTCGGCTGGCAGCAGGGACCGTTCGAGGTCTGGGACGCCATCGGCGTCGAGCGCTCGGCGCGCAGAATGGAATCCGAGAACAAACCGGTGCCCGACCTCGTCGAGCGCGTGCTCTCGAGCGGCCGGACGAGCTTCTACGGCCGCAACGGCACCAAGCAATTTTTCGACCTCGCGTCGGAGTCGATGCTGCCGGTCGCGACCGCACCCGACGTGGTCGAGCTCGAGGACCGCAAAGCCCACCGCGGCGAAGTCCTTCGCAACTGGAGCGCCTCGCTCATCGACCTGGGCGACGGGGTCGGCTGCGTCGAGTTTCACTCGGCGCTCCAGCCCGATTTCAACCCGATCGACGGCGCGGTGCTCGACATGCTCGCCTCGTCTTTGGAAGCGGTTCGAGCCCACGGCTTCAAGGGCCTGGTGATCTCGCACGAAGGCACCCACTTTTGCGCCGGCGCCAACCTCGCCCTGATTCTGGGGCTGGCCAAGGCCGGGCGCTTCGAAGTGATCGAGCAGATCTCGAACACCTTCCAGCAGATCGCCCAGGCGATCAAGTACGCTCCGTTCCCGGTCGTGGCCGCGCCGTTCAGCGTGTCACTTGGCGGTGGTTTCGAGACCATCGCCGCCTGCGACCGGATCGTAGCCCTGGCCGAGCTCTACTGCGGCGCGGTCGAGGTGGGCGTGGGCTTGATCCCGGGGGGCGGCGGCAACGTGAGGCTCCTGACTAATCTTTCGAAGCGCCTACCGCCCAAGAAGATGGGGCCGATGGTGCCTGTCCAGAAGACCTTCGAGACCATCGCCTTCGCCAAGGTCTCGACCTCGGCTCACGAGGCGGTGGAGCTCGGTTACCTCACGGAAGACTCTCCGATCGTGCTCTCCCGCGATCATCTGATCGCCCGCGCCAAGGAAGAGGTGCTCACGCTCGCGAACGGCTATGTGCCGCCCGAGCCGCCGGAGCTCGTTCCTCCCGGCGTCGGCGGCAAGCTCGCGATCCAGGTCGCGATCGACGGTTTCGTGAAAGCCGGAACCATTTCCGAGCACGACGCGCTCATCGGCGGCAAGCTCGCCCACGTGTTGACCGGCGGCGAGCGCGCCAACGGCATCGACCCGATGGACGAGCAGCACTACCTCGACCTCGAGCGCGAGGTCTTCGTCTCCCTGGCCGGCGAGCCCAAATCCCAGGAGCGAATGGCTCACATGTTGAAAACCGGCAAGCCCTTGCGGAACTAAGGAGGTACTGCACCCCGGCGATCGAATGCTTCTTTTTGTAGCGGTCGACCTCCGTGTCGACCGAGATACTCTGAATCCATGGACGATACCCAGGTCATCATCCACGTCGAGTGCTACTCCGGCTACCGCGGCGAGGAGACTCCGCTTCGATTCGTCGAAGGCGAGCGCAAGGTCGAAGTGGCCGAGGTTCTCGACGCCTGGCTCGCTCCCGACCACCGCTACTTCAAGGTGACCGGCGACGACGGCTTCACCTACCTCCTCCGGCACGACGTCTGGAACGACTACTGGTCGCTGGCGGGGGAGGGCGAGGTGGCGCCCGCGGGCGCCTACTGAGTCG
The DNA here is from genome assembly GCA_945787635.1 of Thermoanaerobaculia bacterium. Lineage (GTDB taxonomy): Bacteria > Acidobacteriota > Thermoanaerobaculia > Multivoradales > JAHEKO01 > CALZIK01. The sequence goes on from CALZIK010000190.1 coordinate 11,054, forward strand.
GCTCGAGTGGGGCCCCGACCGAGGAGCAACGCCGCCCAACGGTAGCACTCCCAAGCGCTGCCTCCGTCTTTCGGCGGGATCCGGGTCCGCGGGCGAGGCACTCTGCTAGGATCGCCGGCATCTCAGAAGCCGAGAACCGCGGGCCGATCGGCCGGTGGTAACCCATCGAGTTGCCGGCGCGCCGGCAGTTCCCGAAGAAGGAGGAGCCGAATGAGACGAGTACTGTCTGGAAGTCTGGTGGCCGTGTTGGCGATCGCCTGCCTGGTTTGCGCAGGGCCGTTGTTGGCCGACAGCCACGAGGAGAAGGGGCCGATCCTCTGGATCTCCTACATCACCGCCGAGCCCGGCAAGTCGAACGAGCTGGGAATGCACCTCGCCACCGACGGCGCCAAGGTCTACGATGGCATGGTCGAAGACGGCCACGTGTTGTCCTGGGGCGTCGCGCAGGCGATCAACCACTTTCCGGGCGACGATTGGACCCACCTCGAGTTCGTCAA